>DATAUL010000105.1:0-20092 GCA_036268255.1 Solirubrobacteraceae bacterium
AACCTGACCGGCCGCGGACCGCGCAGTAACATTGAGACCCAGAGCTTTTCCGAACACTGTGTGCAGGTAACCCGAGGAGTTGACCATGGCAGCTACCGAACCGTTCATCTTCGATGCCATCCGCACCCCGCGCGGCAAGGGTAAGGTCAACGGCTCGCTGCACACGACCAAGCCGGTGGACCTGGTCGTCGGCCTGATGCACGAGATGCTCAGCCGCAATCCGGACTTCGATCCGGCCCGCGTCGACGATGTCGTGCTGGGCTGCGTGTCGCCGATCGGCGACCAGGGTGGCGACATCGCCAAGACGGCGGCGATCAAGGCCGGTCTTCCGGACACCGTGTCCGGCGTGCAGCTCAACCGCTTCTGTGCCTCGGGCCTCGAAGCCGTGAATGTCGCCGCCCAGAAGGTCGCCTCCGGCTGGGAGGACCTCGTGCTGGCCGGCGGTGTCGAGTCGATGAGCCGCGTGCCGATGGGCTCGGACGGCGGCGCGTGGGCGATGGACCCGGAGACCAACTACGAGACCTCGTTCGTCCCCCAGGGAATCGGCGCCGATCTGATCGCCACGATCGAGGAGTTCGGCCGCGACGACGTGGACGCGTATGCCGCTCGCTCGCAGCAGCGTGCCGCGACCGCGCAGGCCGAGGGGCGCTTCTCAAAGTCCGTGATCCCGGTCCAGGACATCAACGACCACGTGGTACTCGACCGCGACGAGTTCATCCGCCCCGGCACCACGGTGGAGACGCTGGCTGGGCTCAAGCCGTCGTTTCAGATGATGGGCGAGATGGGCGGGTTTGACGCAGTGGCGCTGCAGAAGTACCACTGGGTGGAGAAGATCAACCACGTCCACACCCCGGGCAACTCCTCGGGAATCGTCGACGGCGCCTCGCTGGTGGCGATCGGCAACGAGCAGATCGGCGCCGACCTGGGGCTCCGCGCCCGGGCCAAGATCCTCGCCACCGCCGTTTCGGGCGCCGACCCGACGATCATGCTCACCGGCCCCGCGCCCGCAAGCAAGAAGGCGCTGGCCAAGGCGGGGCTGACCGTCGATGACCTCGACCTGGTGGAGATCAACGAGGCCTTCGCCGCTGTCGTCCTGCGCTTCGTCCGTGACATGGGGCTGGACATCGACAAGGTCAACGTCAACGGTGGCGCGATCGCCATGGGCCATCCGCTCGGCGCCACCGGCGCGATGATCCTCGGCACGCTGGTCGACGAGCTGGAGCGCCAGGACAAGCGCTACGGCCTGGCCACGTTGTGCGTCGGCGGCGGCATGGGCATCGCCACGGTCGTCGAGCGCGTCTAGAGCTCGCGCCCAATCTTCGAGAAGCGGGAGAGAACGCATGTCTGAGAGCAGCACGATCCGCTGGGACAAGGACGACGACGGAGTCGTGATCCTGACCCTTGATGACCCCAACCAGTCGGCGAACACGATGAACGCCGCCTACGGCGAGTCGATCAAGGCGACCGTCGACCGCCTCGCGGCCGAGCACGACGAGATCGCCGGCGTCGTCATCACGTCGGCCAAGAAGACGTTCTTCGCCGGCGGCGATCTCAACGACCTCAAGGCGGCCAAGCCCGACGACGCCGAGCAGGTTGCTGTCTGGGTGCGTGAGAACAAGGCCGTCCTGCGCCGGCTGGAGACGCTCGGCAAGCCGGTCGTGGCCGCCATCAGCGGCGCCGCCCTGGGGGGCGGCCTGGAGATCTGCCTGGCCTGCCACCATCGCGTCGCCCTCGACGACCCCAAGGTCCAACTCGGCTTCCCGGAGGTCCAGCTCGGCCTGCTGCCCGGCGCGGGCGGCGTGACCCGCACGGTCCGCATGTTCGGGATCGTCAACGCGCTCATGCAGCTGCTGCTGCAGGGTCAGCGGATCCGGCCGGAGAAGGCGTTGGAGATGGGCCTCGTCGACGAGCTGGTGTCGATCCCCGAGGAGCTCGTCCCGGCGGCGAAGAAGTGGATCGCCTCGAAGGCGGGCGAGGATGTCCAGCAGCCGTGGGACGTCAAGGGCTACAAGATCCCCGGCGGCACCCCGTCGACGCCCTCGCTGGCCGCCAACCTGCCGGCCTTCCCGGCCAACCTGCGCAAGCAGCTCAAGGGCGCGAATTACCCCGCCCCGCTCAGCATCATGTCCGCGGCCGTCGAGGGCGCGCAGGTCAACTTCGACAGCGCCTCGGAGATCGAGGGGCGTTACTTCGTCGACCTCGTCACCAGCCAGGTCGCCAAGAACATGATCCAGGCGTTCTTCTTCGATCTCCAGAAGGCCACCGGCAGCCGGGCGCGGCCGGAGGAGATCGAGCCGTTCAAGCCGACCAAGATGGTCGTGCTCGGTGCCGGCATGATGGGCGCCGCAATCGCCTACGTGTCCGCCAAGGCCGGCATCGAGGTGGTTTTGAAGGACGTCTCCCAGGAGGCCGCCGACAAGGGCAAGAGCTACTCCGAGAAGCTGGTCGCCAAGGCGGTCGAGCGCGGGCGCTCCAGCCCGCAGGACGGCGATGCCCTGCTGGCGCGGATCACACCGACGACCGATCCCGCGGCCGCCGAGGGCGCGCAGCTGGTCATCGAGGCCGTGTTCGAGGACCCGAAGGTCAAGGCCGAGGTGATGGCCGAGATCGAGCCCTGGGTGGGTGGGTCCGAATCCAACGCGCTGTTGGGCTCGAACACCTCGACGCTGCCGATCACCGAGCTGGCCGCCAACGTCTCGCGCCCGGCGGACTTCATCGGGCTGCACTTCTTCAGCCCCGTGGACAAGATGCCGCTGCTGGAGATCATCAAGGGCGGGCAGACCTCCGACGAGACGCTGTACCGCGCGCTCGACGTCGCCAAGCTGATCAAGAAGACACCGATTGTCGTCAACGACAGCCGCGGCTTCTTCACCAGCCGCGTGATCGGGACGTTCATCAACGAGGGCATCGCGATGCTGCTCGAAGGCGTGCCCGCGCCGACGATCGAGCAGGCGTCCTCGCAGGCCGGCTATCCCGCGCCGGTGCTGCAGCTCTCCGACGAGCTGAACATGAAGCTGATGCAGAAGATCCGCAACGCGGCGCGCAATGCTGTCGAGGCGGAGAGCGGCGCGTGGACCGGTCACCCGGCGGAGAAGGTGATCGACCAGATGGTCGCCGACGGCCGTCCCGGCAAGCTCGAGGGTGCCGGCTTCTACGACTACGAGGACGGCAAGCGCACCCGCCTGTGGCGCGGGCTGCGCGAGCAGTACCCGACAGTCGATGATCCGAGCACGCTCTCGCTCAAAGACCTTGAGGAGCGGATGCTGGTGATCGAGGCGATCGAGACGGTCAAGTGCCTCGACGAGGGCGTCATCGAGACCGTCGCCGACGCGAACATCGGCTCGATCATGGGCATCGGCTTCCCGGGCTGGACGGGCGGTGTGCTGCAGTACATCAACGGTTACGACGGCGGCCTGCCGGGCTTCGTCGCCCGCGCGCGCGACCTGGCCGGGCGGTACGGCGAGCGCTTCGAGCCGCCGGCCTCGCTCGTCGAGAAGGCCGAGCGCGGCGCGATCTACTCCGACGAGGAGGCGCTGGTCACCGCCGGGTGATCAGCGGCGCCCGGCGGCCGTCATCGGTCATTCGCGGTTCGCCAGCGACGCCTCGGGGCGGGTCGGCTGGAACACCTCGATCGGGTTGCCGCTCGGATCGTCGACAAGGATCTGTTTGCCGCCGACGCCGGTGACGATGTCGTTGCGAAAGTGGACGCCCGCGGCGTGGAGTTTCGCAACCGAGGCTTCGAGATCCTCGACTTCGAGCATGAACCTGTTCCAGCCGCCCGGCTCGGGGCTCGTTCCGTCGGGCATTGCCTGACCCCCGCCGCCGACGCCGCTCGGAGCGCTGAGAACGAGGCGAAGGTCCCCGTGGGTGAGCATTGCGAACGTGGGGGCGGGGTGCATCTTCTCCTCGAATCCGAGGTGCCGGCAATAGAACGCGATTGCGGCGTCGACGTCGTCGACGATGTAACGAACGCTGACGGTGGCCATTCGTGTGGCTCCTTGGGTCGTGTTGTGCGCGGCTGCGGCAAGCGTCCGCCGGGCTGGCCGGCCAGGGCCGGCACTACTCGGCCACCGGCGGCGGATACACCTCGCGGACGTACTCGTCGACCTTCGCGGCGGGCAGCCGCCGGGCCATCGCGACGTAGTAGATGACCAAGCTCCAGGCGGCCGATACGAGCAAGCCGCCATACAGCCCGAGGTCGTTGTTGCCGCCGACCAGCACGGTCTTGAAGACGCCGACACCGCCGATGATGCCGCCGGGGCCACCGTCGGGTGAGCCGAAGGTGCCGAAGTACGAGATGATGCCCATCCCGATCAGATACGGGAAGATCCAGATCGCCGCATCCCAGTCGACCTTCGGCCGGTTGGGGTTGAGGTGCAAGGCGGCCGAGAGCGCCATCAGTGCGTAGCCGATCAGCATCGCCACCATCAGCGTCGTGAAGGTGCTCCAGCCCGCCCAGTAGACGATGAAAGTCGCCAGGACGAATGACAACGGCGCCAGGATGTGGGCGGCTGGCAGGCGGTAGGGGCGCGGCAGATCGGGCTTCTGCAGACGCAGCGCACCGAGCGCCAGTGGCGCCCCGGCGTACATCATCACCGAGGCGCTGGTGACGACGCCGACGAGCTTGCTCCAGCTGGGGAACGGGAGCAGGAACAGCAGTCCGATGACGGCAGAGATGACGATGCCGAACACGGGAACCCGGGTGCGCGCGGAGTTACGCTCGAACGCGTGCGGGATGTAGCCGTTCTTGCTCAGGCCGAAGCTGATCCGTGACGCAGACGTCAGGTAGATGAGCCCGGTGCCGCTTGGGGAGATGAACGCGTCGAGGCGCAGGACGAACGCGAGCCAGGCGAGCCCTGCCACCTTGGCCACGTCGTAGAACGGAGCGGCATCCAGTGCCTTGAGGGCCGGACTGGCGTGTCCGGTGGGGATCAGACCCGTCCACGTGCCTCCATGGGCGAGCAGGGCGGGATCCAGCGCTCCGATGAACGCGATCTGGACGAGGATGTAGACGGCGGCGCCGATCAGGATGGAGAGGATCACCGCGCGCGGCAGATCCTTGCTGGGATCCTTGGCTTCTCCCCCCAACTGCACCGCCTGCTCGAAGCCGAGCAGCGAGAACACGATGCCTCCGGTGGGAATCGCGATCAGGATGCTCTTCACCGCAGCGCCCTTGACGAAGAATCCGCCACCGTGGCTGAAGTTGGAGCTGTGGAACTTGAAGACGATCAGGATGATGATCGTCAGCACGGGGATCAGGACCTTCCACGTGGTCAGCGAGTTGTTGACCCGCGCCAGCCAGCCGATCCCGATCAGGTTGACGATGACGAAGGCGAACATCAGCACGACCGCGACGAGGATGCCGACGCCGCTCAGGGTGCCGTTGCTGCTGTACCAACTCGAGGCCCAGCTGAAGCTGGAGAGGTACTGAACCGCGGCCAGGACCTCGATCGGCGCCACGCTGGCCGCCTGCAGATAGGAGAACCATCCGAATGTGCCGCCCGCCAGGCTCCCGAACGCATAGTGCGGGAAGCGGCTCGTTCCGCCCGACACCGGGAAGAGGCCGCCGAGCTCGGCGTGCACCAGCGCCAGGACGATGACGATCAACGACGCGGCGAACCAGGCGATGATCGCCGACGGTCCGGCGATCGAGGCCGCCGTGAGCGCCCCGAACAGCCATCCGGAGCCGATGATCGATCCCTCCGAGGCCCACAGGAGTCCGAGGAAGCCAACGTGGCGCTCCATCCCATCGCTGTCGAGTACTGCTTCAGGCGCCGTTCCCGGCGCGTCGGCCACGTTCGACATGGATCCTCCCCAGAAACGGTTAACAGGCTGGCGGCATCCTTTCCTCAGTGAGAGATCCGAAAACCCGCCCACCCGGGGCGACGTGCTCAGAGAGGCTTGGCCAGGCGCACGTCGGGCGCGTTGACCGGATCGATGAGGCCCTCGAGCGCCGACTCGTACGACGGATAGGCGAGGACCGAGCCGTCGTGGAGGACCATCAGGTAGCGATCCATCGTGCGTAGGAAGGTGCGGTCGTGGGAGACGGCGACCACCGTTCCCTGGAAAGCGTCGAGCGCCCGTTCGAGCGCCTCGGAGGAGTCGGTGTCCAGGTTGTCGGTCGGCTCGTCGAGCAGCAGCAGGTTGTGGCCCTCCAGCTCGAGCACGAGCACCTCGAGGCGCGCCTTCTCGCCGCCGCTGAGGACGTCATAGCGCCGGCGTGCCGCCTCCGCGAGGCCGTAGCGGGCCAGTGCCGCCATCGCCACCCGCAGCTCGCCGCGCAGCTCGGAGACGATGTCGAGCACGACGTTGCCGGCGAAGCCGGGGCGCGTCTGAAGCTGGGTGAAGAAGCCGGTCGAGACCCGCGGGCCGACCCGGAGCTCGCCGTCGTGAGCGATCTCGGAGTCGCCGGCAAGCACCCGCATGAGCGCGCTCTTGCCCGACCCGTTGGGACCGATCATCCCGACCCGCTCCCCAAAGTGGATCTCCTCGGAGAACGGCCAGACGAGGCCGTCGATGCCGAGCTCGACGAGGTTGAGCACGATGCGCGCCGAGTCGGCACCGCGGATGTTGACGGTGATCGCGGAGTCGAGCACCGGTGACGGCGGCGGACCGCCGGCCTTGAAGCGGTTCCAGCGCGTCTCCATGGCGTCGGCTCGCTTGGCCCAGTCGGGCGCATACCGAGCCCGCTCCTTGAAGGTCTTCATCAGGCGGAACAGCCGCCGCTCCTCCTCCTGCCAGCGTTTGACGGCGTCGCCGAGGCGCCGCTGGCGATCCTCGCGGGCCTGCGGATACGTGGCATACGATCCGCCGTGCACCCAGGCGCCGTTGCCCTCGAGCGTCACGATCGTCCCGACCGCGCCGGCGAGGACCTCCCGGTCGTGGGAGATCATCACGATCGTCTTCTTCGATGTGCGGATCCGCCGCTCGAGCGCGAGCTTGGCCGGCACGTCGAGGAAGTTGTCGGGCTCGTCCAGCAGCAGCACGTCGGCGTCGGAGGCGAACAGTACGTCGAGCACCAGCTGCTTGCGCTCACCGCCGGAGAGCGTCCGCGCCGGACGGTCGGCGAGGTCGGCGAACGCGGAGCGGACGATGCGCCGGCAGCAGGCATCCCACTGGCCCTCCAGCTCGTATCCGCCCAGCGACGACCAGTCGGCGATCGCCTCGCCGAGCCGCATTCCGGCGTCGGGATCTCCGGCCGCGAGCTGCTGTTCGAGCGCAAGCATGGTCTCGCCGGCGATGCGCACCGCGCGCGGGGCGAGTGACAGCAACAGCTCGCGGACGGTTCGCTCACCGTCACCCACCCCCACATCCTGGGCCATGTAGCCGAAACGGCCACCGACTGCGGCGTCGCCATCGTCGGGCGACAGCTCTCCGGCGAGGATCTTCAGCAGGGTGCTCTTACCGACACCGTTGGTTCCCACCAAGCCGGCGTGCTGGCCGGGCGAGACGCGAAACGACACGTCGGAGAACAGCAGGTCGCCGCCCGGATGGGAGTAGGCCAGCCCCGAAACCGCCACGTGTGACATGGACGTGATGTTCTCACGCGTTCGCGAAGTGCACGTATCCGGAAATTCTGGCCGGAATCGGCGAGTGGTTGGGCGTGGCTGACACCGCCAAAAAACGATCTGAATCTGCGAGTGCGTGTACTAGGGTCGTCGGCGATGGTCGACGACGCCCTGCTGACCGAGCAACTGGACTATTACCGGGCTCGCGCCGGCGAGTACGATCGGTGGTGGAACCGGGAGGGGCGCTTCGATCGTGGCGAGGAGGCCAATGCCCGCTGGTTCGCCGAGGCGGCCCTGTTGGAGGGTGTGCTGGCTTCGTTCGATCCGCGCGGCGACGTGCTCGAGCTGGCCTGCGGGACGGGACTGTGGACGCGTCACCTGGTCGGGTACGCCGACACGCTGACCGCGGTCGACGGATCGGAGGAAGTGCTGGCGATCAACCGGGCGCGGGTGGACTCGACAATCGTCCGGTACATCCAGGCCGACCTGTTCGACTGGACGTCCCCGGGCAGCTATGACGCCTGTGTGTTCTCCTTCTGGCTGTCGCACGTCCCGCAGCAGCGCTTCGCTGGGTTCTGGGAGATGGTGGCGGGCGCGTTGCGGCCCGGTGGCCGAGTGCTGTTCATCGACAGCGCCCGCACCGATCGCTCGACGGCCGCCGATCATCGGTTGCCAGGGGCGGATGAGTCGACGATGACGCGGCGGCTCGACGACCGCCGCGAGTTCCAGATCGTCAAGCGCTTCTACGACCCGCGCGCGCTGCAATCCGAACTCGCGTCGTTAGGGTGGTCGTTTCAGGTCGCCGGCACGGGTGAGTTCTTCTTGTACGGCACGGGGGTGAAGGTGTAGCCGCCGCGCCCTCTTACCCGCGATGGGAAAAAGGGCCCATAAAGCGGGACAGATCTCCGAATTAAGCGCCCGGCAGCACGGGTACGTCGCTCGCCGGCAGCTGTTGGCCCTCGGCGTTGCGCGCAGCGCGATCGCCCGGCGGACCGATCTCATCGCCACACGTCACAAGGGCGTGTACGCGGTCGGGCACGTGGAGCGCACCCCGATCGCGCTGGCTCATGCCGCCGTTCTGGCCTGTGGCCCCGATGCCGTCCTCAGCCACGACTCCGCTGCTGCCCTGTGGGGCCTGCGCCGTTGGCCGGCCACGCCCGAGGTGACGGTGCCCGAGCGGCGCACGCGTCCGGGGATCGACGTGCACCGCACCACCACCCTCTCGCGGCGCGACGTCACCACCAACTTCGGCATCCGGGTGACCACCGTCATCCGCACGATCATCGCCATCGAGCAGCGGTTGACCGACCCGGAACTGATCCGAGCCATCCAGGACGCGCGCCACGCTCGCCATCTCCGGTCGAGCACGCTGGCCGAGCTCCTCCGTCGCTGCCGGCGCGCCGCGGAGCTGATCGATCCCAGCCAGAATCCCACGCGCTCGAAACACGAGGACGACTTCGTGGCGTGGGCCAAGCGCCACGGACTCCCCACCCCCAGGATCAACGTCAAGGTCAACGGCAAGGAGGTCGACGCGCTCTTCCCGGAGGAGCGTGTGATCGTTGAACTGGACAGCGTGAAGTTCCACGATGATCCGATCAGCTTCCGCACCGACCGCCGACGCGACCGGGGCAGCGCCGCCCGCGGCTTTGTGACGGTGCGCCTTCTCAAGGAGGACCTGACCGACGAGGACGCGGAGGAGCTGCATCAGACGCTCGCGCAGCGACGTCCATAGACGTTGTCTCAGACGCTCGCGCAGCGGCGGCCGTAGATCGCGCCCACGAACACCTGGGTGAGAGGAGCCACCAGGTCCCCGACGCCCGTGAGCGCCGGGTGCTCAGCGGTCATTGCGACATGAAAGGAGCGCTCGGCGGTCCACACGAGCGAAGCGGCCAGGGCCTCGGCGTCGGCGCCCGGGGGCGCCAGGCCGGCGGCGCGGTCGTCGGCGATCACGCGGGCCAGACGAGCGGTCAGGTCGCCGTGCAGGCGCAACCACAGGCGCTGCAGGTCCGGGATCGACGGCCACTCCTCGGTCGCCGCCACCACGAGCGGGGCGTAGCGTGCGCAGACGTTCATCAGCCGCCCCAGGCCGTCAGCGAACGCCTCGTCGGGCGAGCGGTCGCCGCGCTGAAACATCGGCTCGAGCTCATCGGCGACCTCGGCGCTGATCCCGCGCACGAGCTTGATGAGCACGTCCTCCTTGGAGGAAAAGTGCTCGTAGAAGCTCGTCCGCCCCACTCCCGCCGCCTCGAGGATCTGCGCGACGCTCAGCTCGGCCAGCGAGATGGTCTCCAGCAGCTCGGTCGTCGCCGCCAGCACGGCGGCATAGGTGCGCGGGCGGCGGCCGCGGCGGCGCGGTCGCCGGGGAATCGCTTTCGGAGCGGGCATCGGAGCGAAGTGTACGTCGTGTTCACTATTCCCCGTGTGAGACGGTACTCGTTCGTGATCGACGATTTCCGCATCGCCCAGGTGCTGCGCGACCGCGCGGCCGCGCATCCCGACCATGTGGCGCTGGTCGACGGCGACGGCCGCCACGAGACCTACCAAGAGCTCGACCAGCGCTCCAATCGCCTCGCCCAGTACCTGCTGCAGCGCGGCGTGGCGGTCGGCGACCGCGTCGCCCACCTCGACCGCAACGCCTCCGCGGCCGCCGAGCTGCTGCTGGCGACGGCCAAGGTCGGCGCCGTGCTCGTGCCCCTGAACTGGCGCCTGGCGCAGCCCGAGCTGCAGGCACTGCTCCAGGACTCCCGCGCCAAGCTGCTGTTCTTCGGGTCCGCCTTCGCCGAGATGGCGCAGCGGCTGAGCCCCGACCGGACCGCAGCCGTCGATGACGCCGAGGGCTGCCCGGGCGAGGATCCGAGCGGCGACGGGGACTTCGAGGCGGTGGTCCTGCAGCTGTACACCTCGGGGACGACCGCCCGCCCCAAGGGCGTGCAGACAACCAACCGCAACCTCTCCAACCTGACCGCCGGGCTGCCGGAGTACTGGTCGGTCGACGAGAGCTCCATCAGCCTTGTGGCGATGCCGCTATTCCACATCGGGGGGATGGGCTGGCTGCTCGTCGGCCTGACGTGCGGCGCCACCAACGTGCTCGTGCCGGAGATCGCGCCGGCGTCTCTGCTCGACACGATGGAGTCAGAGCACGTCACCAACGCCTTCCTCGTGCCGACGGTGCTGCAGATGTTGTGCGCCGCGCCGGGCGCCGCCGACCGCGACTGGTCGGCCCTGCGCTCCATCGCCTACGGCGCCTCCTCCATCACGACCACCGTCCTCAAGACCGTCCTGACCACCTTCGGCTGCCCGCTGTATCAGGTGTACGGAATGACCGAGACGACGGGCGCGATCATCCAGCTCGACGCCGCCGACCACGACCCGGGCGGACCGCGGGAGCACCTGCTCCGAGCCGCCGGCAAGCCGTACCCATGGATGGAGCTCCAGATCGTCGACCCGGCCACCGGTGAGCCGCTGGCCGCCGACGAGGTCGGCGAGGTGCTCGTCCGCGGGACGAGCGTGACGCCCGGCTACTTCGACAACCCCGAAGAGACGCACAAGGCGCTCGACGGCGACGGCTGGTTGCGTACAGGCGACGGGGGCTACGTCGACGCCGAGGGTTACCTGTTTCTCACCGACCGGATCAAGGACATGATCGTCACCGGCGCGGAGAACGTGTACCCGGCGGAGGTGGAGGAGGTCCTTGCCCAGCATCCGCTGGTCTCCGAGGTGGCCATATTCGGCGTCCCCGACGAACGCTGGGGCGAGACGGTCACCGCCGCCGTGGTCAAGCGCGGCGACGAGGAGCCGGAGATCGACGAGCTGGTGGCGTTCGCGCGCCGGCAACTCGCCGGCTACAAGCTGCCTCGCAGGGTCCACTACGTGGACGAGATGCCGAAGACCGCCACCGGCAAGGTGTCGAAGAAGGACCTCCGCGCGCGATACGGCTAGACGCCCAGCGAGCGACCCACGATCTCCTTCATGATCTCGGTCGTGCCGCCGTAGATCCGGGTGATCCGGGCGTCGACGAAGGCGCGCGCGATCGGGTACTCGAGCATGTAGCCGTAGCCGCCGTGCAGCTGGACACAGCGATCGATCACGCGGCCTTGGAGCTCCGTCGACCACCACTTGGCCATCGCCGCGTCCTCGGGCGTCAGCTCGCCATCGTTCAAAGCCAACACGGCCTGGTCGACGAAGGTGGTCGCCAGCTCGACCTCGGTGGCCATCTCGGCCACCGCGAAGCGCGAGTTCTGAAACGAGCCGATCGGCTGGCCGAACGCCGTGCGCTCCTTGACGTAATCGAGCGTCCACTGCAGCGCGCCGCGGGCCGCCGCGACCCCCGCGATGGCGATGCTCAGCCGCTCCTGCGCGAGGTTGGAGGTCATGTAGCGAAAGCCCTGGCCCTCCTCGCCGAGGCGGTTCTCGACGGGTACGCGGACGTCGTTGAAGAACAGTTCGGCGGTGTCCTGAGCGTGCATCCCCACCTTGTCAAGGTTGCGCCCGCGTTCGAAGCCGTCCATCCCCCGCTCGACGATGACCAGTGAGATCCCCTTGTGACGCTGGGAGGGATCCGTCTTGACCGCACAGATCACAAGGTCGGCGTTGATCCCGTTGGTGATGAAGGTCTTGGAGCCGTTGACGACGTAGATGTCGCCGTCCCGCAGCGCCGAGGTTCGCAGGCCGGCCAGATCGGAGCCGATCTCGGGCTCGGTCATGCCCAGCGCCGTGATCAGGCTGCCGTCAGCGATTCCCGGCAGCCAGCGGTCGCGCTGTTCCTCGTTGGCGAACGCCAGGAAGTAGGGCAGGCAGATGTCGTTGTGGAGCGTCACCCCCAGTCCGCTGCCGGAGACCCCCGCCAGCGAGACCTCCTCGGAGAGGATCTGGTTGAAGCGAAAGTCGTCGACGCCGGCGCCGCCGTACGTCTCGGGCACCTGCATCGCGAGCAGCCCCTTCTCGGCGGCGGCGGCGAACAGCTCGCGGGGGACGATGCCGTCGTGCTCCCACCGCTCGTGGTGGGGGGTGATCTCCTCGGCGACGAAGCGACGGACCGATTCGCGGTAGTCGACGTGCTCGGGTTCGAACAGGGTGCGTCGCACGGTGGCGCCATGTTGGCAAATGGCCATGCCCGCCGGTGGCTAGCCTGGACCCGTGGCCTCCCCCAGCGCCCAGGATGCGATCCTTGCCGCCACCGAGCAGCTGCTGCGCCGGCGGCGCCTCAGCGAGCTGAGCGTCGGCGACATCATCGCCGCCGCCGGCATCTCACGGACCAGCTTCTATGCCTACTTCGGCTCGAAGACCGCCGTCGTCGCCGAATGTCTGCGCCGGGTGACCGGCCAGGTCGTGGTCGCGGTCGAGCCGTTCCTCACCGAGTGGGAGGCCGGCCCCGAGGCGGCCATCCGGGCGAGCCTCGAGCGGTGGGTGGAGGTCTGCACGGGGCACGGCGCGCTGATGCGCACGGTCAGCGAGGAGTGGCCGCACGACGAACAGCTGCGCGCCCTGTGGTCCGAGATCCTCGCCGGCTTCGCCGCCGGCACCGCCCGGGTGATCCGCTCGGC
Organism: Solirubrobacteraceae bacterium; assembly: GCA_036268255.1. Classification (GTDB taxonomy): domain Bacteria; phylum Actinomycetota; class Thermoleophilia; order Solirubrobacterales; family Solirubrobacteraceae; genus Palsa-465. The sequence goes on from DATAUL010000105.1 coordinate 13,052, forward strand.
TCGCGCCGACGCCCAGGCGCCGCCGGGCGCCGATGCCGACGCCCTGGCGGCCTGCCTGATGTGGGGCTATGAGCGGGTGCTGCACCTCGCGCTGGTCGGCGAGGCCCGCGGCCTGGCGGACCCGGCGCAGATCGTCGAGCCACTCGCCCAGCTGATGGTGGGCAGCGTGTTCGGGCGCCCGACGGGCGCTACTTCACCGTCTTGCCCGCGGCGTTGACGGCCAGCCACGTCCCGCCGAACTGGCTGGCGCCCACGTAGTCGGTCTCGCCGGCGCTCGAGTCACCGACGTAGGTGTACAGCGGGTGGCCGGCGTAGGTGACCTGGCGTGACCCGTTGGACAGCGTGATCGTCGAGAGCTTGGAGCTCTTCACGCCGGGTCCCGCCGTCGGCTTGCCGTGGCTCGTGACCATCGGCCACGTGCTGGTGCAGCCCGCGGTCGTCACGCAGCGATCCTTGTTCTTGGCGTCCCTGGTGAACGCGTACAGGGTGCGTCCGCGCGCGTTGACGAGGATCATCCCCAGAGAGGTCTTGTGCAAGGAGATCTTGGCTCCGGCCGCCGAGCCGGCGGAGGCAGAGGCGATGGGAATCGCGCTGGCTCCCGCGACGGCGAGAATGGCGACCACGCGCAACAGGGGGCTTTTGATCATGAGCGTCTCCGATGTCGGTTGTCCATCCCAGGACGCGTGAGACTCGATTTCCTTCCCGTACTAACGTGGGGAGCATGGCAACGCCGTGGCCGGGGCTCTCATACAGCGCTTGGCGCGAGACCTGCGACACGCTGCACGCCCACACCCAGGTGCTCGGCAAGCTGGCCGTCGCGCTCGCCCCGCCCGAGCCGCAGCTGCAGCACACCGCGCTCCGACTCACCGCCCGCGGATGGGAGACGGCGCCGCTGCCCGCGCCGGACGGGTCAGGCGCGGTGGTGGCCGGGCTGGACCTGCGCTACCACGAGGCGCTCGTCGAGGGTAGCGGCGGCACCGAACAGCGGATCGCCCTCGGTCCCGACCGGTCGGTCGGCGCCGTCTGCCGCGAGCTGCTCGACGCCGTGCGTCGGGTCGCGGGCCCGGTCGAGATCAACCCGAACCCGCAGGAGGTGACCTGGAGCGTTCCGCTTAGTGAGGACGAGGAGCACGCCAGCTACGACGCCGCCCAGGTGGAGTCCTACTTCGCCGCGGCGACGCAGGCAGCGCTCGCCCTGGCGGCGTTCCGCGCTCCCTACCGGGGTCGCTCGACGCCCGTCAACGCTTGGTGGGGCTCGTTCGATCTTGCCGTCAACCTGTTCTCCGGCCGCCCGGCGGAGCCGCCCGCCGAGGACTTCATCATGCGCAACGCGATGGACGCTCAGGAGATCGCCGTCGGCTGGTGGCCCGGCGACGCGCGGTATGACAGGGCCGCGCTCTACGCCTATGCACACCCGGCGCCCGCGGGATTCGAGTCGGCCACGCTGTCGCCTCCGGCGGCGCGGTGGGAGCCGGCGCTGGGCGAATTCATCCTTGACTGGGACGACGTGATCGGCGCCGAGGACCCCCACGCCGCGGCGACGCAGTTCGCCCTGTCGGCGTTCGGCCACGGCTGCGATGCGTGCGACTGGGATCCAGCACTCAGCGCCAGCGCCCAGGGGAACCCGCCGCCGGTGCGGTGAGAAGGCTGCGGCCCGCGTAGCATTGAGCGGACGGTGCGCCGCCTGAATCCGACGTCACTCGGTCAGCACCTGGATGTGCTGTATCGCGCTGCCTGGGGGCTGTGTGGCTCACGCGAGGACGCCGAGGACCTCGTGCAGGAGACTTATGCACGCGTGCTGGCGCGCCCGCGGATGATCCGCGAGGACGAGCGGGCCTATCTGATGCGCGCGATGCGCAACACCTTCTACTCGCGGCTGCGAACCGCGTCGCGACGGCCCCAGGAAGCGGCGACGCTTGAGGACATCGAGCCGGCCGACCCGCGTGCGGGTAATCGTCCGGACCGCGTGGCCGAATTCGGGGAGATCATGCAGGCGATCTCCGAGCTGCCCGAGGACTTCCGTCTGGCGATCGTCGCGGTCGACGTGCTGGGACTCTCCTACGGCGAGGCCGCCAAGGCGCTTGATGCCCGCGAGGCGACGATCACCACCCGCCTGTACCGCGCGCGCCAGCGGATCGCCAAGGAATTTGACGACTCACCGCCAAGCGGGGAAGGATCCGCCGCAAAGCGGAGTCTTTCCGTGAAGGAGAACTCATGACAGATCGATCACAGCTGCCCGAAGCGGAGCTGGCGGCGCTTGCCGACGGCTCACTTCCCGCCGACCGGCGGGCGCAGCTGCGTGCCCGGATCGAGGCCTCTCCGGAGCTGGCGTCGGCGCTTGGCGAACAGGAGCGTGCCGTGAGGATGCTGCGCGCCGTTGACGAGCCGGCCCCGGCGGCGTTGCGTGCCCACGTGAGCGAGATGGCCGGCGGAGCCGCGCGGACCGCGGGACCGCGGTCGGCATCGCGCTGGCGGCGTTCGCTGTTCGTGCCGGCAGCGACAGCGCTGGCCGTCGCCGTCGCCGCGCTCGTCGCGCTGCTCGGGAGCAGCGGATCGTCAGCGCCGACCGTCCCGCAGACGGCGCGTCTGGCGCTGGCCGCCGCCACCTCGCCGGCGCCGCCGGAGGACCCCGCGCACGGCGGCCTCCTACGCCTGCGCGTCGGCGGCATCGCCTTTCCGTACTACGGGCGCACCGCGGGGTGGCAGGCAACCGGCGCGCGGACCGACACGATCGGCGGCCGCCGGATCGTCACCGTCTTCTACATGGAGCAGGGCCACCGCGTCGGCTACGCGATCGTGTCCGGCGCCCCCCTGGCGGTCGGCGGGGGCAAGCTCATCATCGAGGGCGGCGTGAACTACCGGCTGCAGCACACCGGCGGCGCATTGCTGGTCACCTGGCGACAGGGCGGACATACCTGCGTGATCGCCGGGCACCGGGTCAACTCAGCCACGCTGCTCGCCCTGGCGTCCGCCGAAGAACGCCAAGCAGCCTGACGATCAGCCCAGCGCGGCGCGAAGGTCGTCGACGAGATCCCGCGGATCTTCGACCCCGCAGCTGAGGCGCACCAGATCGGCCGGGACGGCGGCTGCCGAGCCCTCGACCGACTGGTGGGTCATCGCCTGGGGAACCTCGATCAGCGACTCGACCCCGCCCAGCGACTCGGCGAGCGTGAACAGCCGGGTCCGAGCGGCGATGCCGGTCGCGTCGCGGTGGCGGAAACTCACCATGCCGCTGAAGCCCGGCCAGCGCACATCCTCGACGCCCGGGGCCGTGCGCAGCATCTCCACGACCGCCGCCGCGCTGCGCGCGTGGGCCTCCATGCGCAGGTGCAGGGTGCGCAGCCCGCGGTGCACGAGGAAGCAATCCATCGGACCGGGGACGGCGCCGATGGCGTTCTGCACGAAGCGCAGCCGCTCGTACCAGTCGGGGTCGCGCGTCACGACGACCCCGCCGACGACGTCGGAATGGCCGCCCAGGTACTTGGTGGTGGAGTGCACGACGAAGTCGGCCCCCAGCTCGAGCGGACGCTGGTTGACCGGCGTCGCAAACGTGTTGTCGACGGCCACCAGCGCCGCGCCGCGCCGCGCGACGACGCCCTTAATGTCGATCACGTTGAGCAGCGGGTTGGTCGGCGTCTCCACCCAGATCAACCGTGTCTCGTCGCGCACGGCGCCGGCCACAGCATCGAGGTCGGTCTGGTCGATGAGGTCGTGGACCAGCCCCCAGCGGCTGAGCACCTTGTCGACGAGTCGGTAGGTGCCGCCATAGAGATCGCCGGGCATGAGGATGTGTGCCCCGGCCTCGCACGCGACGGTGATCAGCGCGTGCTCTGCCGCCAGCCCGGACGAGAACGCCACCGCCTGCCCGCCCTCCAGCTCCCCGAGCGCCTGCTCGAGCGCCGTCCGCGTCGGGTTGGCCGAGCGCGCGTAGTCGTAATCCCCGACGAAATCGCCGGGGGCTGCCTGGGCGTAGGTGGACGTCTGGTGGATCGCGGGGATGACCGAGCCGAACGAGGGGTCGGGCGTCAGCCCGGCATGGACCGCCCGGGTGGCGAAGTGGTCCCGGTGCTCCCTGCCGTCGCTCATCCGGCCAGCGCCTCCAGCAGGTCGGTGCGCGTGACCAATCCCTCGGCGCGGCCGTCGCGGATGACCATCAGCGCCTGCTGATCGCCGGAGAGCAGCTCGACCGCCTCGCGCACCGGGTCCTCGGTGGAGACGGCGGAGAACGGCGGCTCCATGACCTGCACGATCTCGGCGTCGAGCAGCGCCGGGTCCTCGGCGGCACGGCGCAGCAGGCCTCGCTCGCCGATCGCGCCGATGACGGTGGCCGGGTCGTGGGCGGAGACCACGGGCAGCTGGGAGACGCGATGCTCGTGCAACAGCGCCACCGCCTCGCGGACGCGGAAGTGGGGCTGGACCGTGACGAGCGACGGCAGCTCACCGGCGGCACGCTTGCGACGGAGGACATCGCCGACCGTCAGATCGGAATCACGCTCCAGGAAGCCGTACTGGCGCATCCACGCGTCCGAGTAGATCTTCGACAGGTAGGAGCGCCCGCCGTCCGGGATCACGACGACGATCATCGCGTTGGAGTCCTGGACCTCGGCGGCCACCTGCAGCGCGGCGTGCAGCGCCAGGCCGCCCGATCCGCCGGCGAGGATCCCTTCGGCGTGGGCGAGCTGGCGAGTGGTGAGAAACGCGTCGCGGTCGGAGACCATGACCCAGCGGTCGATCACGGCCGGGTCGAACGTCTGAGGCCAGAAGTCCTCGCCGACGCCCTCCACGAGGTAGGGGCGGACGTTCTCCGCGCCCCCCGAGTAGATCGAGCCCTCGGGGTCGGCGCCCACGGTGACGAGCTCCGGCTTGCGCTCGCGCAGATAGCGGACCGCCCCGGTGACCGTGCCGCCGGTTCCGACGCCGGCCACCAGATGGGTGATCCGGCCGCCCGTCTGCTCCCAGATCTCCGGGCCGGTCGAGTCATAGTGGGCCTGCGGGTTGGCCGGGTTGTGGTACTGGTTGGGCTGAAACGCCCCCGGGATCTCATCGGTAAGGCGGTCGGCGACCCGGTAGTACGAGCGGGGGGAATCAGGCGGGACGTCGGTCGGCGCCAGCACCACCTCGGCCCCGTAGGCGCGTAGCAGGTCGATCTTCTCGCGGCTCATCTTGTCGGGCATCACGGCCACGACCCGGTAGCCCTTGAGCCGCGCCGCGATCGCCAGACCGGTGCCGGTGTTGCCCGACGTCGGCTCGACGATCGTGCCTCCGGGCCGCAACCGGCCGTCGCGCTCGGCCGCGTCGATGAGGGCGACGGCGACCCGGTCCTTGATCGAGCCCCCGGGATTGAAAACCTCGAGCTTCGCGACGATCTGGGGGGTCAGTCCTGAACCCATTCGTGACAGCCGGACGAGCGGCGTATCGCCGATCGTGTCCAGGATCGACTCTGCGATGGGCGGCTGCGTCATTGGAGGATTGTGATGCCTCGGGGGCCGTTCGTGGACTGCGGCCGCATACATCACTACTACCGTGGCCCTCTACGGCTGAGTGGGATATCGACGCCGACTAGTGGCGCCGATCTCCAAGCGGGCGCACGCTGAAGGGCGATGCGAGCGCCGATCGCAGTCCGTATGTTGTGTCCCGTGATGATGAGGCCCCATTTCCGGCGCGTCGCCGCCACCCTCGCCGCCTGCCTGGTCGCCGCGATCGCGACGGCCTGCGGGAGCAGCAGCCCGACCAAGAAGGACGTGATCGCCCGCGGCAACGCGATCTGCTCGAGCGCCGTCAGCTCGGTGCGAGCCGTCGTGCCGCCGGCCAAGGGCGCCAGCTCAGGGACAGCCCTGGCAGGGTATTTCAAGCAACTGGAGCCGATCGTCGCCAAGGAGGTCTCCCAGCTGCGTAAGCTGCCGCGACCCAGCACCGACAAGGCGCTGCTCGACCGCTATATCGACGCGGTGACCAAGGCCGGCAATGTCTACAGGCAGCTGGCCGCCGCCGCCCAGCGCAACGACATTCCCGCCGTCGCCAAGTACCTCGGCGCGCTGCGCGCCAACCCCGCGCAATCGCTGGCCCAGCAATACGGGATGAGCCAATGCGCGACCGCCGCGGGCACGTCGACTCCCTGATCTGCCCGCTGTCAGCGTAGATACACCTCGCGTCAGCGAACCGCCGGCACCCATGCACTGCATGGGCAGCGAGGTTTATATTGGCGCGATGAATCACACCCTCCCCATTCCTCGCCGGCAGCGCGGGTCGGCGCACCGGCTACTGGCGGTGCCCGTGCTCGGGCTGCTGGCCGCAGCGGTCATGCTGCTCGCGCCCTCGCTGGCCAGCGCCGATACCGGCTCCACCCTGAGCGTGATCGGTACGAGCGACGTCAGCGACTCCGGTCTGATGCAGAACGTCATCCAGCCGGCATTCTCCGCCGCCTATCCGGCGTTCACGTTCAAGTACACAGGATCGGCGACCGGCACGGCGATCCAAAACGCCGAGACCGGTACCGGCGGCCCGAGCGTGCTCATCGTGCACGCCGCGTCGCTTGAGAACCAGTTCGTCGCCGGCGGCTTCTCCTACCAAAACCGGTACGGCAACGCGATCTTCCGCAACGACTTCGTACTCGCCGGTCCGACCGCCGATGCCAGCCACGCCAACGTGGCCGCCGACGGAGCCGACAACATCGCCCAGGCGTTCGCCGACGTCGCGAAGGCCGGGGTGGCCGGCAACGCGACCTTCTTCACACGGGGTGGCAGCACCACCGCCCCCGGCACCGTTGTCGCTGAGCACGGGTACTGGCAGCTGGTCAACAACGCTGGCCTGACGCCCGCGGGTGTCTCACTCTGCACGGTGTCCGCGGCAGACGGCGGCGGCATGTCGCCGATCAACACGGCCGTACAGGCCACCTCCGGCCAGGCGTGCCCCGACAGCGGAACCGTCAGCGTCCCGGCGAATCTGCCCGCGTGGTACAAGATCAACTCCGGCAACCAGGCCGCCAACGTGGTGGCCACCAACGCGTGCACGGGCCCCGGGGTGGTAGCCAGCGGCTGCTAC
>DATAUL010000106.1:0-3670 GCA_036268255.1 Solirubrobacteraceae bacterium
GGTCGCCTGCCACCAGCCGAACCACTCCTCGACGGCGCCGGCGCCGCTCGAGGTCGTCGTCACGTAGAAGGTCTCGTCGTCGATCCGGCAGATCGTGCCGTCGTCGACGATCCGCCCGGCGTCGGAGCTGATCACGCCGTAACGGATCCGGCCGGGCTTGAGATTCGAGAAGCGGTTGGGATACAGGCGATCGAGAAACTCGCCGGCGTCGGGGCCGCGGACGATCAGCTTGCCGAGCGTGGAGACGTCGATCAGGCCCGCGGCCCGGTTGACGGCGAGCGCCTCGCCCTGCGGGTCGCCGTAGTCATAGGCGCGGCGCCAGTCGCCGGCCCACTTGACGGTGGCGCCCAGCGCGCGGTGGCGGCCGTGGATCGAGGAGCGCTTGGCAGGCTCCACGGGACGGCCGCCGAGGATCCCCATCGGCACCGACACCCACGGCGGCCGCGCGGTCGTCACGCCGACGTCGCCGAGGCTCTGGCCGGTCTCCTGGGCCATCAGGCGCACGGCCGGCAGCTGGCACATGCGCCCCTGGCAGGGGCCCATCGTGACCGTCGTGTAGCGCTTGCTCAGCTCGATCGAGTCATAGCCCTCCTCGATCGAGAGGTGCACGTCCTTGGAGGTCACGTCCTCGCAGAGGCACGCAAAGCACTTGGCGCCGCGGTCGGCTCCGCTGACCGCCGGGGCGACGACCACGTCGGGGGCCGGACCGTCTGAGAGCTGGGCCTCGATCTCGGTGATGCGCTCGTCGGAGGGCGCGTCGCCGTGACCGAGGCTGTGAGCGGCCTGCCGGCCGGCGAGCTCGCCGGAGATCGCCGCTGCCTCGTCGGAGTCGGCGCCCGTCACCTCGCCGGCGGCGTACACGCCGTCGGGCAGCTGAGAGAGCGCGAAGTGCCCGCGCCGCTCGTCGTAGGCGCTCTGCGCGCCGGCCTGCAGAAGCAGCGAGCTGGCGGGGATCGCCCCGCCGGAGACGAGCACCAGGTCGGTCTCGAACTCGTGTTCATCGCCTGGGTGGGTGGGATCGATTTGCGCCAGGACGGCCTGCTCGACGGTCTTCTTCCCGCGCGCCTCGATCACCGTGTGGCCGGCGAACACCGGCACGCCGGACCGCCGCAGCTCGAGCGCGGCCGCGTTGAGCTCCGGGCGCAGGTCGGCGATGGCGACGATCTGCACACCGATGTCGCGCAGCGCGGCGGCCGCTTCCAGGCCGCGATCAGACGTCGTGGCGATGACGGCGCGGCGGCCGGGACTGACCGCGTACATGGACGCCAGGCGGCGGGCGCCGCCGGTCAGCATCACGCCGGGCAGGTCGTTGCCGGCGAACACGAGCGGCTGCTCGATCGTGCCGGTGGCATACACGTGCTTGGCGGCGCGGATCTGGTGCATCGTGTCGCCCTGCCAGACGGGGACGAGACCGTCGAAGGCTCCCAGCGCCGACCCGCGATCGATGATCTCGACGCCGGCCGCACGGGTACGGGCGACCAGCTCGGGGAGGCCACCGGAGACCAGCTGCTGGCCGCCGGGCTCGGGGCCCTCGTCGACGAGCACCGTGTCGGCACCCAGCTCGGCGGCGGCGATCGCGGCGTTCAGACCGGCGATCCCGCCGCCCACGACGAGCACGTCGGCGTGGCGGCGGCGGTACTCGGTGCGCCACTCGCGCTCGGGCTGGGAGTGGCGCAGCTTGCCCAGACCGGCGGCGTTGCGCAGGATCTTCTCGTACAGCGGCCACAGCTTCCGGGGCCGGATGAACGTCTTGTAGTAGAAGCCGGGCGGGGTGAACGGGCCGCCGACGAGGTCGGTGGCGCGCATCGCATCGAACTCCAGCGAGGGAACCGCGTTGACGTGCTGGACGGTGATCCCCTCGCGGACGGGCTCGGTACAGGCCCGCGCGCCCGGGGCGCCGTCCACAGAGCAGATGCAGTTCGGGCACGAACCCGACACACACATAAGCCCCCGGGGGCGATGGTACTTGAAGCTGCGGCCGAAAATGCGCCGGCCGGCCGCGTACAGCGCCGAGCCGATCGTGTCGCCCTCGAACGCCTTGATCTTCTTGCCGTCGAAGGTGAACGTGACCTGCTTGGCGCGATCCAGGCGCTCGCCGGGCTGCGGGTTCAACCGGCTCACAGCAGGTCGCCTCCGGTGTTCACGGCATTGACGGCGGCCTCGCCCTGCGGCTCCTCAGCGCCCGGCAAAGCGGTGAACTTGACCTCGTTGGTGCGCGTATCGCGCTCGGCGACGAACCACGCGCGGCAGCCGGAGCGGTGAAACCACCATTCGCGCTGCACCCCCGCGACGTTGCGGCGAAAGTAGTTGTAGGTGTTCAGCTCGCGGAAGCTGGGCTGCTCCTGGGGGCGGGCTGAGATCTCGCCACCGAAGCCGAAGTCGGTGACCTCGCGCACGCCGCAGTTGGGGCAGGTCAGAAGAAACGACACCGGACGCTCACGCTACGACCGGCGCTTGATCTTGTCCAATATCGAATTAGGATTGATTGATCTGGTTTGGGTATCAGAGGGTCAACCGCTGCCGCCATCGCAAGACCGTTTGTGGAACTCCGCCAACTCCGTTACTTCGTCGCCGTCGCCGAGGAGCTGCACTTCCGGCGCGCCGCCGCGCGGCTGCACATCTCCCAACCGCCGCTCAGCCAGCAGATCCGCGCGCTCGAGGAGGAGCTCGGCTGCACGCTGCTCGCCCGCACCCGCCGGCGCGTGGAGCTGACGCCCGCCGGCGCGGCGTTCCTGCGCGACGCCCGCGCGATGCTCGCCGAGCTCGACGTCGCCGCCTCAACCGCACGGGCGATCGACGCCGGCCAGGCCGGCGTGCTACGGGTCAACTTCGTCGGCTCGGCGCTGTTATCGATCGTGCCCGGAACCGTGCAACGCTTCCGCCGCGCCCGCCCGGGCGTCGAGGTGGAGGTCCGCGAGCGCTCGACCGTCGAGCAGCTGCGTGCGCTCGGCTCGGGAGTGGTCGACGTCGCCCTCGTGCGCCCCCCGATCGAGCCCGACCCGGCCCTGCGCACCGAGATGGTGATGCGCGAGCGCACGATCGCCGCGATCCCCGAGGGTCACCCCCTCGCCCGGCTGCGCCGCGTGCCGCTGCGCCGCCTGGCCGGCGAGCCGCTGGTGCTCTTTCCCCGCCTGCAGGCGCCCGGCTATCACGACCTGTTGATCGGCCGCCTGGCCGCCACCGGGGTCACCCCGCACGTCGTCCAGTACGCGCCGGAGATGCTGACGATCATCGGCCTGGTCGCCGCCGGCATCGGCGTCTCACCGGTCCCCGCCTCCGTGGCGGCGTTGGCGTTGCCGGGGGTCGAGTACCGGCCGCTGAGCGGCGCCCCGGACACGGAGCTCGTGGCCGTGACGCGCGCCGAGGACGAGTCGGCCCTCGTCAGCGCGTTCGTGGCCGAGGCCCGGCTGGAAAACCCCGCAGGTTCTTGACATGGCGGTCCTGACTGCACCACCGTGTGCGTCATGTCCGCCACCGACGAAGACGGCGCCGGCATCCCCTCGCTCACCGAGAGCCTGGATGTCTATCTCGCCGAGGTCCCCGAATCCGCCCAGGCCGATGCCCTGCACCAGGTCTTCTACGGCTTCTACACGCGCATCGCGATCATCGACCGCACCACCTACGAGCTGGCCGAGTGGGCCAAGAGCTACGCGGCCAAATCGCCCGACGC
>DATAUL010000107.1:0-3899 GCA_036268255.1 Solirubrobacteraceae bacterium
CCCATGCGCTCCTCGGTGCCGAGGCCTGGTTGATGGCTGATTGCTTTGGTGCGGCTCCTGCTCCTCGAAGAAGACTTGTTTGCAGTTGAGGATTCCCACTTAGTTGTGTCGCGTTCCGGCTGAACCAGTCCTGAGTCGGCACAACGCGACATACCCTGCCGGAGATGACGATTGCACAGCGAGAGGCGACTTTCGCCGTCGAGAACCCGGCCACGGGCGAGCTCATTGCAGACGTACCCGACCAGGGAGCGGCGGAGGCACTCATGGCGCTCGACCGCGCCGTGGCGGCGGCGTCGGACTGGGCGACGACGGCAGCGCGCGCACGCGGTGAGTTGCTGTGGCGCCTGCTTGTCCTCGTCGAGCGCAACAGGGACGAGCTCGCCAGTCTTTTAACCAGCGAGACTGGGAAGTCGCCCCAGGACGCCGCGACAGAGATCGCCTACGCCGCGGACTTCCTCCGCTGGTTCGCCGAAGAAGCGGTCCGCATCTCCGGCCGATACGGCTCGAACCCGGCCGGAACCGGGCGGGTGATCGTCGGCTATCGCCCCGTCGGCCCGTGCTACCTGATCACACCGTGGAACTTTCCGTTGGCGATGGCCACCCGCAAGCTCGCTCCGGCCCTTGCGGCCGGATGCACCGCCATCGTCAAGCCTGCCGAGCTCACGCCGTTGACAACCATCCGCCTGGGCACCTTGGCCCGCGAGGCGGGGATTCCCACGGGCGTGGTCAACATCGTTGCCACCAGCACCCCGGCGGAGGTCACGGAGGCTCTGCTCTCCGATCCGCGCCTGCGCAAGTTGAGCTTCACCGGCTCGACGCCCGTCGGACGACGCCTGCTTGCGCTTGCGGCCCGGCACGTTGTGAGCACCTCGATGGAGCTCGGGGGCAACGCCCCCTTCATCGTGTTCGAGGATGCGGATCTGGACGCCGCAGTCGACGGCGCGATGCAGGCGAAGTTTCGAAACTCCGGACAAGCCTGCACGGCCGCAAACCGCTTTCTCGTCCACGAGACGCTGCTCGAGCCGTTCACGCAGCAGGTCGTGCAACGTGTGTCCGCCGCGACCGTGGGTCCGCTGATCAACTCGCAAGCTGTCGCTCGCCTCGAGGCTCTGCTCGCCGACGCGGTCCGGCGAGGCGCCCGCGTGCTCGTCGGCGGCCGCGCCGTCCGCGGTCCGGGCCACTACTTCGAGCCGACGGTGGTTGCGGACGTCCGCCCGGACTGCCGGCTGGCCCAAGAGGAGATCTTCGGGCCGATCCTCGCAATCGGCTCCTTCACCCGCGAGGCGGAAGCGGTGCGCCTGGCCAACGAAACGGAGCACGGGCTGGTCGCCTATGTCTACACGGGCGATCTGGCGCGCGCCCAACGGCTACTCGAGGTGCTCGAGGTCGGGATGACGGGCGTCAACGTCGGGGTGGTCTCGGACGCAGCCGCGCCGTTCGGCGGAATCAAGGCCTCCGGCCTCGGCCGCGAAGGGGGCGCCGAGGGCATCCACGAGTACCTGGAGACAACGTACGCGTTGACCGCCGACCCGTTCCGATGAGCGCCGACGAGCCCTCAGACCGGAGCGTCGGGGATTGGAAACGCGAGCGCGAGCTCGCGAACCTCGCCCGCCAGCTGCGTCAACGCCGACCCGTCGCCCGACTTGGCGGCCTGTATTGCGCGGTCGATCCACCGCGCCAGCACCCGCATCTCGGCGGCACCCATCCCGCGCGTCGTCACGGCGGGTGTGCCGAGCCGGATCCCGGAAGGGTCGAATGCTTTGCGCGTGTCGAATGGCACCGTGTTCGCGTTCGTCGTGATCCCCGCACGGTCGAGAGCCTGGGCGGCGCTACGGCCGCTCACGCCCGTAGCGGTCAGGTCGACGAGCAAGAGATGGTTGTCTGTGCCGCTGGAGACCAGGTCATAGCCGCGCGCAAGCAGCTCGTCGGCGAGCACCTTGGCGTTGGCGACTACCTGGCGCGCATACTCGGCGAACGCCGGCTGCTCGGCCTCTCGGAGCGCGACGGCGATCGCCGCGGTGGTGTGGTTATGCGGACCACCCTGCAGGCCCGGGAACACCGCACGGTCGATCGCGGCTGCGTGCTCAGAGTTGGACATGAGCATGGCACCCCGGGGCCCCCTAAGGGTCTTGTGCGTTGTGGTCGCGATCACGTCGGCCTGCCCGACCGGGGACGGGTGAGCACCGCCGGCGATCAGACCAGCAACATGCGCAACGTCCGCGACCAGCACTGCACCGACCTCGCGCGCGATCTCGGCGAAGCCGGCAAAATCTGTCGTTCGTGGGAGGGCCGTCCCCCCGCAGAAGACGAGCTTCGGTCGTTCCGCCCTAGCCAATGCACGGACCTCGTCCAAGTCGACCCGTCCGGTGTCTGCGCGGACGCCGTACTGGACCGCCCGGAACCACTTCCCGGTGACCGACACGCCCCAACCGTGGGTCAGGTGGCCACCCATCGGCAGCGCCATCCCCATTACCGTGTCGCCAGGCTCGCAGTAGGCGAGGTAGAGCGCGAGATTCGCCGGCGAGCCGGAGTATGGCTGCACGTTGGCGTGCTCGACGTCGAACACGCGCTTGGCACGCTCGATAGCGAGCGCCTCGAGCTGGTCGACGACCTGCTGCCCTTCGTAGTAGCGCCGACCCGGGTAGCCCTCCGAGTACTTGTTCGTGAACGTCGTAGCCATCGCGGCGAGCACGGCTCCCGAGACATGGTTCTCGGACGGAATCAGGCACAGCGTCGTTGCCTGACGTTCGGTTTCGGCAGCCGCGAGAGCGGCCACCTCAGAGTCCGCGGACTCGATCGCGCCGAGGCTGGAAGTGCTCGCGCCCATGACGTTCTCAATCTTCGCACGATCGCGCAAGGCACGATCACAACCAACCGAGACCGGCGCTTTGGGAGCTAGAATCTCAACTCGTCGGTTCCGGCCGAGGAGAGGGAGAGGCCGCATGAACAGCTTCGGATCCATTGACGATCGCGTGACCACTGGCGATCTTGTCGCCGAACTCGCCGCTCGGGCCACAGTGGAGGGCGGCAACACCGGCCTCTGGCCCGGGCTCACGATCTACCGGTTTACGTCCCCCGTCGGGCCGACATGGGAGGAGATCCAGTCGTTGTCGCTCTGCATCGTCGCCCAGGGTCGCAAGGCCGTCACGGTCGAGGGGCAGACGTTCCGGTACGACCCGTTCAACTACCTCGTCCTGGGTAGCAATCTCACGTTCCAGGCCGAGATCCTCGAGGCCCACCCGAACAAGCCCTTCCTCTCATTCGTGCTCCAGATCGACCCGGCGGTCGTCCGGCTGGTATCTGCCGACATGCTCGAGCGCAAAGCGACCACCTTCCGACGGCCGGACTCCTCCGGCGCCGAGCACCATTCGTTTGTGTCAGCGCTCGATCGGGAGCTGCTCGGCGCTGTCCTACGCTTCATTCGCGCCACCGGCAGCGGCGCCGACCGACGCATTCTCGCGCCGATCTATCTCCAGGAGATGGTCTACCGGGTACTCCAGCGCGAGCAGTTCTCGCGGTTCCTGAAGCTGGCCGCGACCCAGGCCGCGACCAATCCGCTCACGGCTGCCCTCGCATACGTGCGCGACAACCTCTCGCAGCCGCTGACGGTCGCAGACATGGCGGAGCAGGTGAACCTCAGCCCTTCGGCGTTCGCCCACCTGTTCCGCGAGGTCACGGGCAAGGCGCCTTACCAGTTCCTGAAGAACATGCGCCTGGACCGGGCGCGGGAACTGCTCGTCGACGGCCGGATGCCGGTGGCGGTCGTCTCCAGGGAGGTCGGCTACTCCAGCGCGTCGCATTTCATCGGCGAGTTCCGCAGGCGCTTCGGCTACACGCCGCGGGCTTACTGCGACATGCAGGCACTACAGCAGCGGCTGGCCGAGCAGCAGGACTTCGCC
>DATAUL010000108.1:0-8687 GCA_036268255.1 Solirubrobacteraceae bacterium
GATCACGTAGCTGATCTCGGCGACCTGCTGGGCCGGGCGCTCCTTGTTGAGGATCGCCAGGTCGGCGCCGATCTTGGCCGCGAAGTTCTTGTTCAGCTTCACCCGGCCGACGTCCGGGGAGACGACGACGAGGTCCTCGAGTCCGAGGTCGGCGAAGTACTGGGTGAGCATGAACAGGGCCGTCATGTGGTCGCAGGGCTTCTGGAAGAAGCCCTGGATCTGGCCGGAGTGCAGGTCCATCGTGAGCAGGCGGTCGATGCCCGCCGACTCCAGCATCCGAGCGACGAGGCGGGCGCTGATCGGCTCCCGCGGTGCGGACTTCTTGTCCTGGCGGGAGTAGCCGTACCACGGCGTGACGGCGATCACCCGGTGCGCCGAGCCCCCGACGGCCGCATCCACCATCTCCAGCAACTCCATCAGCGCGTCGTTGGGGGACAGGCCTTCGGCCGCATTGCCACACGTCGGCTGGACGATGAACACGTCGGCGCCGCGCACCGACTCCTCATAGCGGCAGTACACCTCGCCGTTGGCGAACGTCTTGAGGTTGGCATCGCTCAATTCGACGCCGAGTTTGTCGGCGATCCGCGCCGCCAGCATTGGATTCGCCCGCCCGCTGACGAGCATCAGGCGCTTGTCGTATTCGCGGCGCAGGACGGTGTTCGCGCTCTGGGTCTGGACGACACCCATCTCGCCGATCAGTGTACGGCCGACCGGCGACGACTCTGTCGAGGTCATGGCTTGTCGGCGGCGTCCGCGTCGGCACGTTCGCGCCGACGCTGGGCATAACCGTCGATGTTGCTCTGCCGCGCCCGCGCGACGCCCAGCGAGCCCTCGGGAACGTCGCTGGTGATGACCGAGCCCGCGCCGGTGTAGGCGTCATCGCCGATGCTCACCGGGGCGACGAAGGTGGTGTCGACGCTGGTCTTCACCCGCGAGCCGATCGACGTGCGGTGCTTGCGATAGCCGTCGTAGTTGGCGGTGATCGTCGACGCCCCCAGGTTGGTCTGCTCGCCGATGTCGGCGTCGCCGATGTAGCTCAGATGCGGCACCTTGCTGCCCCGGCCGACGTCGGAATTCTTGATCTCAACGAACGCGCCGGCCTTGGACCCCTCGCGCAGCACGGTTCCCGGTCGCAGGTAGCTGAACGGACCGACGCTGACACGGTCGCCCACGACCGCGCCGACGACGTAGGAGTGCAGGACCGTCGCCCCCTCCCCCACCTCGGCGTCGGTCAGCGTCGAGCCGGGGCCGACGGTCGACCCGGTCTGGATCGTCGTCTGCCCGTGCAGGCTGGTGAAGGGCGCGATCACGACGTCGGCCGCGATCTCGACGTCGACATCGATCACCGTGGCTGCCGGGTTGACGATCGTCACCCCGGCCAGCATGTGGCGCATCTGGATCTGGCGCTGCGCGACGGCGGTGACCTCCGCGAGCTGGACGCGGTCATTGATGCCCAACATCTCGTCGGGGTCGGCGAGCTCGTACGCATCGACGGTCCGCTCGTGCTCGCGCAGGATCGGCAGGACATCGGGCAGGTAATGCTCGCCCTGGGCGTTGTCGGCCCGCACCTCGGCAAGCGCCGCGATCAGCGGCTCCGCATCGAAGGCGAACATCCCGGTGTTGACCTCGCGGATCTGCAGCTCGAGCACCGACGCGTCGCCCGGAGCCTTGGTCTCGGCCACCCGCTCGACCGTGCCGTCCGGCGCTCGCACCACCCGGCCATAGCCGCGCGGATCCTCGAGCACCACGGTGGCGATCGTCCCGGCGGCACCGGACTGCTCGTGCTGGGCGACCAGTCCGGCCAGCGACTCGATCGTGAGCAGCGGCGCGTCGCCGTTGATGACGACCACCGTCTCGGCGTCGGCGAGCCGTCCGGCAGCCGCGCGCAGGGCATCGGCCGTTCCGAGCGGGCGCTCCTGCACGACGAGCTCGACGCCCTCCTCGACGAACGGCTCGAGTCGCCGCTCGGGCGAGTCGACGAGCACGATGCGCCCGGCTCCGGCGGCGCGCGCGGTCGAGATCGTCCAGGCGATGACCGGCCGCCCGCAGAGCGGGTGCAGCAGTTTGGGCACCGAGGAGCGCATGCGCGTGCCCTGCCCCGCAGCAAGGATGACAATGACCGGCTCGGCCACGGCCTGATCCTACCCGGGCGGGCACGACTTAGCGGATCGGTCGTCCCGGACTCCGTACGGCGTGCGTCTGTGCAGGGGTAGCTTCTAGCTGGGGAGCCGGGATTTGAACCCGGACCTCACGGCTCCAAAGGCCGGCGGGCTGCCGTTACACCACTCCCCACGCGCACTTCGGGTCTCGTCAGAGAGGCTAACTGAGAAGTCGCCGTAACTCGTCATCGACCAGCGGGTCGGCGAGTAGAGCGCTGACATCGGCGGGCGTGCGCAGGCCACGCTCGGTGCGCAGCAGGCCGATGCCCAGGCCCGAGCGCCGAGCGACGTCGGCGACGAGGCCGATCGGATCGCGGGCCTGCCAGGCATCGTCGGGGAGATCGAGCAGGGCGGGCACGAAACGCGCGAAGGCGACGAGGTAGAAGCCGCCGTCGAACATCGGGCCCACTGAGATTTCGCAGTCATCGGCGAGGTCATCGAGCGCGCCGGCGGCGTGATCGGATCGCCAGCGGACGAGCTCGGGCCAGACGACGAGCACGGGTCCCTCGCCGCCGGCGAACAGCCCCGCCACGGCCTTGCCCACGCCGGCCGGGGTGGGGAAGACGCCGCCCGGCGCGAGCTCGTCCGCCCAGCGGCGCGCCCGCCCGACGAGCTCCTGCTCGAGCGGCTCGGGCCGCCCGCCCGCGGCGGCCATCAGGACCACGCGAGGACCGGCCACCGTCAGGGGTTACCGACGCGGAACATGGTCCCGGCCGGGGCCGCGGCGTCGGCATCCAGCCGTCTGACGGCGACCTCCAGGACGTCGGCGAACACCGCCGGGCTGGCCGCCATCAGCTGACCGAGCGTCGACACCGGCGTGGGCTCGCCGGGGACCACCTCGTTGGCGTAGTCGGTGACGAACCCGATCAATGCGAAGGGCAGCTCGAGCTCGCCGCACAGCACGGTCTCCGGGCCCCCGGTCTGGCTGACCGCGGTCACGCCGCAGGCGGCCAGCTGCGCGATCTCCGACGGTGTGTTGAAGCGGGGCCCGTCGACGTGGCCGTACACCCCGCCGTCGCGGGCGGCATGCCCGGTTTCGGCAGCGCCCGCGAGCAGCGCCGCGCGGACCCCGTCGGAGAACGGGCCGCCGTGCAGGATCCAGTGTCCCCGCCTGCGCTCCCCCGGCTCCCGGAAGAACGTGCACAACGACCCGTCGGGCAGCCGGTTGGCGGGGAAGTGCAGATCGTCGAAGACGACCAGCGACCCCAGCGCCAGCGAGCGGTCGACGGCGCCGCAGGCCGTGCAGCCGATCACCGCGCTCGGACCCAGCTCGTGCAGCGCCCAGATGTCGGCCAGGTGCGGGACGTGGTTGGAGAGGCGGAGATGACCGGCCCCGTGCCGGGACAGGTGCAGCACGTCGACGCCGGCGAGCTCGCCGCGCGAGACGTCGACCGATCCATATGGCGTCTGCACCGGCTCGGCTTGCCCGAGCTGCCAGCCGGGTAGCGAGTGGGTTCCCGAGCCCGTGATGATCGCCACGGCCATGGCGCGCGACTCTACTTCAACCCCCAACCCCGGCTGGATCATCCTCTACGACGCTGATTGCGGCTTCTGCCGCACGGCGCTGGCCGCGATCCTGTCAGCCGACCGCGACCGACGGCTGCGGCCGCTGGCGCTCGGCAGCGCCGAGGCCGATGGGCTCCTCGCCGACCTGACGCCCGCCCAGCGTGACGCGTCCTGGCACCTCATCTCCCCCGACGGCCACCGCGAATCAGCGGGCGCCGCGGGTCCTGCGCTCCTGCGATTGCTGCCCGGCGGCGCGCTGCCGGCCGCGGCGCTGGACAGGGCCCCCGGCTTGACCGAGCGCGCCTACGATTGGGTCGCCGACCACCGCTCGACGCTCAGCCGGGCGCTGCCGTCCTCGGTCAAGCAACGGGCGACGCGGCTGATCCGACGGCGAACGAGCTAGCACGACCTCTGGTGGCGAGCGCCGCCTCGTGCTCCCGAAGCCAGGCGTCGAGTTCGTTGGCCTTGTGGGTGTCCTCGTAGACCTCGTACTCGCGCAGGCGGCCCCACGTCATCCGGCCCCAGATCACGAACCGGTTCTGGTAGACGCGCTCGCCGCCGGGCGCGTCGAGATGGTCGTGGCCGCGAACGCACACGGTGCTGCTCCACGGCCAGCCCTTGACGACGACCTCGTCAGGGAACGTCTGGATCCCCACGGCCGCCAGGCGGCGCAGCCACCGCTCCACCTCGGCCTTGCCGCGGAACACCCCGGACCACGAGTTCTGCCCGGGGAAGGTCAGCTGCACCTGCGGGTGGTCAAGCAGCAGGGTGGGGCGTACGTCGCCCCGCCGGGTCCGCCCCATGATGAACGAGATGAGCTTGTGCCCGAGCCACGATTGCATCGCCGACCTCCACTAGATTGATCGCTCTAGCGAGTACCGTACACGAGATGGCCGGGACCCGCGAACGCATCATCGAGACCAGCGCGGAGCTCTTCCGGCGCCAGGGGTACGCCGCCACCGGCGTGAAGCAGATCGTCACCGCCGCCCAGGCGCCGTTCGGCTCGATCTACCACCACTTTCCCGGCGGCAAGGAGCAGCTCGGGGCCGAGGCGGTGCGCACGTCAGGCGCCCTCTACGAGCTGCTGATGCCGGCGATCTTCGATCCCGCCCCGGATCTCGTCTCAGCCGTGCGGGCGTTCTTCGCCGGCGCCGCCGAGCACCTTCGGGAGACCGGCTACGAGGACGCCTGCCCGATCGCCACCGTCGCCCTGGAGGTCTCCAGCCGCAGCGAGACGATGCGGCTGGCATGCGCGGACGTGTTCGAGAGCTGGATCGCCGCCGGCGTGCCGCGGTTCACCGCCGCCGGGCTCGACGATCACCAGGCCCGCGAGCTCGTGGTCGGCATGATCAGCGCGCTCGAGGGCGCGTTCGTGCTCGCTCGCGCCACGCGCAGCATCGAGGCGCTGCACATCGCCGGCGAGCAGACGGTCGCCGCCGTGGAACGCGCCCTGAACGCGTAGCTAGTGCGGGACCCGACCGCCGCCGGCGCCCGGCTCGGTGGCCGGACCGCGTGGCGCGGCGATGCCCAGCACCCGCATCGCCTTCAGGCCCAGCGACAGCTTCTCGCGGCCGTCGGTGGATGAGACGTCGAGGCCGGTCAGCTCGCGGACGCGCTCGAAGCGGTAACGGATCGTGTGGCGGTGGGTGATCAGCCGCGACGCGGTGGCGTTGACGTTGGCGTCACAGTCCAGGAACGTCGCCAGCGTTCCCAGCAGGTCGGTCTCGTACTGCTCGTCGTAGGCGACGAGCGGCCGCACGGTCTCGGCGTAGAAGCGCTTGAGCTCGGCGGGGTCGCTCATGTAGGGCAGCAGCAGCTGGTAGGTGCCGGTCTCCTCGTAGGCGAGCTCGGTCCGCTCGGAGTCGCCCTCGACGACGTTGATCGCCAGCAGGGCCTCGTTGTAGGCGCGTTGCAGGTCAAGCGGATCCTCGACGCGGCGGCTGCGGCCGATCGCGAACGCGAACCCGGCCAGCCCGGCCTCGAGCTCGCGCAACACCGCGGAGGCCACCCTCCGGCCGGTCTCACCGTCCCCGTCGGGCACGAGCAGCACGACCTCGCCGGCATCGGTCTCGGTCGGCGAGGCGATCGCGCCCGAGGCGATCGAACGCGCGCCGCGGGCGGCCACGGCCAGCAGCCGCCGGCGCCAGTCATCCTCGGTCGGGGTGCGCGCGTGGGCGCGGACCACGGCCACGCTCGCTCCGCTTGACAAATCGGTGCCCAGCTCCTTGCCGCGCGCCAGCAGGTCGTCGCGGTCCTCGATCCGCCGCGCCAGCAGCGCGCGCTGGAAGCTCGTCGCCGCCTCCTCGGAGGCTCGCGCCGGAGCACGGACGCGTTCCACCTCGGAGGCGATCAGCGTCGTCACCAGGCGCAGCAGCGCGTTGTCGGCGCTGTCCGCGCGGCTGCGCATCCGCAGCTGGCCGACCGGCGACTCGGCCACCTTGAGCTCCAGCGTGGTGACGTCGTCGGTATCTCGCATCAGTGAGCGCTCGTCGGCGGGGGAGCGCGCGGCCACGGCGAGCACGGTCGCCGACCGGTCGATCAGGATCAGACTGGCATCGAGCGCGCGGGCGGCGGCGCGCAGGATCTCAGGCAGCCCGGCGCCGCCCTCGACAGCATCCGTGATGGCCGCGAACGCCGCGAAATCGGCGTTCCCGCCCGTCCGTGTGCTGCCGCGCTCAGCGCTGTCCGTCAGCTCGCTCACCCGTGGATAACTAGAAGATCCGCGGCCACTCGAAGATGATCAGGGCGCCCAGCAGCACGCCGATCCCGACGAACGCGGCCAGCACGTACAGCGACAGAAAGGCGGCGGCGACACGGTGCAGCGGGCGCCGGTAGGCGCTGATCCCGGGAACCAGCACGAGGCTGGCGAACGCTCCCAGCACGATCACGGCACACCCGGCACCGACGATGTATGTGACGGTCTGATTGCTCACGCTTTCACCCTGATTGTGCCGAATACCGATGCGGACCGATCGCGGGCGATGGACACGGACCCAAATTGCGGACTTCTTGTCAGTCGTTCGGCGCCGAGTCGCCGACCCCTGCGCGGATCGGCGCGGCGGAAAACCCCTCCCCCAGCTCCGCCACCGCGCGCTGCGCGCGGCGTTCACCGTCCGCGCCGCGAAAGACGCCGATCACCGTTGGTCCTGAGCCACACACGATCGCGTCGTCGGCTCCGGCCGCGCGCGCCCGCGCGATGACGGCCCCGATCTGAGGCGCCAGGGACAGCGCCGCGGGCTGAAGGTCGTTGACGAGGCGATCCGGAAGACGCTCGGCCAGTTGTGCGGCCAATTGCCCCAGTTCCCTACCCGGGCGGGCCAGGCCGAGCCGGTCGGCCTCCCGGTAGACGTCGCGCGTCGCCAGCGGGAACTGCTGGGGCAAGACGAGCGTCCCGTAGGGCGCGAGACCATGCAGCGGCGCGAGGATCTCGCCGGCGCCGGTGCCGAGGCTGGGCCCCGGGTGAAGCTGGCTCGGGACGTCGGCGCCGAGCTCGGCGGCGATCCGTTCCAGCACCCGGTCCGCCACCGGCGCCAGCCGCGGGGCGCAGCGCAGCATCGCCGCTGCGTCGGCCGAGCCGCCGCCCATCCCCGCCGCGACCGGGATGCGCTTGCGGATGACGACCCGGACGGACGGCGCACCCCATCCCGCGCCCCGCAACCCGGCCAGCGCGTCGGCAACGAGGTTCGGGCCCGCGACTTCCTTGCAGACCACCTCATCCGTGGCGGCCTCGGCGATCTCAAGCTCGTCGAACACCGAGACCGAGTCAAACGCCGTCACCAGCTCGTGCCGGCCGTCGGCGCGCGTTGGGCCGACGTACAGGCACAGATTGACCTTGGCGGGCGCTCGCTCGATCACACGAGCAGCGCGGCGAGCTCTGAGAACTCTTCAGGGGCCAGCCGCTCGGCTCGCTCGTCGGCGGGGTGGCCGAGGACCACGAGAGCGGCGCGGGCGCGCTCGCGGACGTCGGATCCGAAGCCGTCCGGAGCGAGCGCCAGCGATCCGGCAAGCGCCTTGCGCCGGTGGGCGAACGCGGCGTGAACGAGCGCGCTCACCCGCGCATCGGCGCCCGGTCTCACCCGGCGCAGACCGATCAGCACCGAGTCGACGTTCGGCACCGGGCGAAACACCTGGCGGGAGATCGGACGCAGCACCTTCACCTCGCAGGCCAGCTGGGCGAGCACCGACGGCACCCCGTAGGCGGACGTTCCGGGCCCCGCGGCGAAGCGCTCACCGACCTCGCGCTGCACCATCACCACCCACTCCGCGACGTCCGGCAGCTCCTCGATCGTCTTCAGGATCACCGTCGCCGCCACTCCGTAGGGGAGGTTGGCCACGATCTTGGTCGGGACCGGCGCCAGGGTGGCGTAATCGAACGACACCGCGTCGGCGAAGTGCAGCGCCACGTTTTCGAAGCGCGCCACCGCCGCTTCCAGCCGCTCGCGCAACCGCTCGTCCACC
The DNA here is from genome assembly GCA_036268255.1 of Solirubrobacteraceae bacterium. Lineage (GTDB taxonomy): Bacteria > Actinomycetota > Thermoleophilia > Solirubrobacterales > Solirubrobacteraceae > Palsa-465. Next base: position 8,124 of record DATAUL010000108.1, read on the forward strand.
TCGACCACGTGCACGAACTCCGCTGACGCGGCCAGGCGCTCGGAGAGCACCCCCGGCCCGCCTCCCACCTCGAGGACGACATCGTCGCTCGAAAGCCGGGCCAGCCGCTCGATCACATTAAGGATGTTGCGATCGACGAGGAAGTTCTGGCCGAGCTCGCGCTGGCGCGCGGAGCGAGCGCTCACCATCGCAACACGGCCGCGGCGGCGAGCTCGACGTCACGCTCCAGCTCCGTGTAGCCGACCCGGCGCTCGGCGGCGATCGCCTGCGCGGTCATCACCACGTTGGCCGGCTGGTTGCGCTTGCCGCGGACGGGCTGGGGCGAGAGGTACGGGGCGTCGGTCTCGACGAGCAGGCGCTGTGCCGGGACCGCCAGCGCGGCCAGCATCAGCTCGCTGTTCTTCGGATACGTGCAGTTGCCGGCGAACGACAGCCACCAGTCCTCGTGGGCGAGGCACTCCTGCAAGCGTCCGCCCATCGAGAAGCAGTGCAGGATCACGCTGAGTCCGCCGGCCCGGGCATCGAGAATCGCGAGCGTGTCGTCGTCGGCGGCGCGAGTGTGGA
>DATAUL010000109.1:0-6058 GCA_036268255.1 Solirubrobacteraceae bacterium
TGGACAGCGGCGAGTGGCGCGAGCGCGCCGGCGGGTATGCGATCCAGGGCCGCGGAGCGCTGCTCGTGCGCGCGATCGAGGGGGACTACCTCAACGTCGTCGGCCTGCCGGTGGCCGCGCTCGTCGACCTCGCGCCCTGGCTGATCGCCCCGCACTGATGACCGCCGTCACCCGGATCCTGGCCGTTGGGGCGATGCAGGGCAACGAGATCGTGTGGCGGAAGTTCGTCAACGCCGTGGCGCTCGACGTCTTCAAGATCGACCGGGCGGTGGTGCTCGGCGCGCTGGGGGTCGGCGGCGATGAGCGCGCGCGGTGGCGTGCGCTGGGCGACGAGCGTCTGTCCGACAGCGAGATCCCGCTCACGACCGTCGAGGTGAATCATCTGCTGACTCTGGCCGACGGGCGCCTCGTGCCGGTGGCCACCGAGCTCGACGCGATCCGTGCCGCGGTGCAGCGCCATCGGCCCGCGCTGGCGATCTGCGGCGGTGGGCCGGCGACCGCACCGCACAAGTTCTGGATTGAGGACACCCTGTGCGTCGATCCCGGCAGCGACGCGCAGCGGGACGGGCTGAGCGGATATGTGGTCGACCTCGGCGAGCGGGGCGTGCGGGTGGCGCAGCCGGTGCACGCCTGAGCGACCCGACCGCGGCCGCTGCATGAGCGCATGCAAGCCCGCGGCCGGCGATCCGGACCCCATTTTCCAGGGTTTTTTGAGGGCGCTGGGCCTACGTGGCGGATCGGGGGCCAGTGTCGTTCGATACACTCGGCTTCGGACAGAGCCGGCTGCGGGATACGTGCCCCCACCCTCCCGCGTGACGTACTCGTCGCTCTGTCCATTGCTTTCACCTACCTCCAACCAATATGGGCTTCTTCACGTATCTGACCGGGTTCGGCGGCCGCGACATGGCGGTTGACCTCGGCACGGCCAACACGCTCGTCTACGTGCGTGGACGCGGAATCGTTCTGTCTGAGCCCAGCGTGGTGGCGGTCGACTCGCGCACCGGCGAAGTGCATGCCGTGGGGATCGAGGCCAAGCGGATGCTCGGCCGCACCCCGGGCACGATCTCGGCGATCCGTCCCCTCAAGGACGGGGTGATCGCCGACTTCGAGGTCACCGAGGAGATGCTGCGTCACTTCATCCAGAAGGTCCACCAGAACCGCTGGGCTCATCCCCGCGTCGTGGTGTGCGTCCCATCCGGAGTGACGGGAGTGGAGAAGCGCGCGGTCGAGGAGGCGTGCCTGTCGGCCGGGGCGCGCCAGGCCTACCTGATCGAGGAGCCGATGGCCGCGGCGATCGGCGCCGGCCTGCCGGTGGGCGAGCCGACCGGCTCGATGGTCGTCGACATCGGCGGCGGGACCAGCGAGGTGGCGGTCATCTCGCTGGGCGGCATCGTCGTCTCGCAATCGATCCGGGTGGGCGGAGACGAGCTCGACGAAGCGATCATCAACTACGTCAAGCGGGAGTACAAGCTGCTCATCGGCCAGCAGACGGCCGAGGAGGTCAAGCTCGAGATCGGCTCGGCGCACGTGATGCCCGAGGAGGTCCAGGCGGAGATCCGGGGCCGCGACATGGTCTCGGGCCTGCCCAAGACGGTGATCCTCACCAGCGAGGAGATCCGCGGGGCGCTGGAGGAGCCGGTGTCGCAGATCATCGACGCCGTCAAGCAGACGCTGGACCGTACTCCGCCTGAGCTGGCCTCTGACATCATGGACCGTGGCATCATGCTTGCGGGCGGTGGCTCCTTGTTGCAGGGCATCGAGGAGCGTCTGCGTCATGAGACGCAGATGCCGGCGCATCTGGCAGAGTCTCCGCTGACCTGCGTCGCCGTCGGATCGGGACGGTCGCTGGAGGAGTTCGAAGCGATCCACCGGTCAAGCAAGAATTCACGAAACCGGCGCCGTCGGTAATAGGTTTGCAGAGAGACCTGGAAGATCTCCCGCCCGCCCCGGAGCACAACACTTTGAGGACACGAATCTCGTGCACGACAAACAGGTTCGACGGCGGCGCGCAGTGCTCGGACTGCTCGTCGTCATCTCCCTGATCCTGCTCACTGCCTACTTCGGCGAATCGCCCAGCAGTCCTCTGCACAGCGTGCAGCGCGGGATCGTCGCAGTGCTCTCGCCGGTGCAGACGGGCGCCAGCAAGGTGCTCTCGCCGGTGCGTGACGTCGCCAACTGGGCGTCGGACACGCTGCGCGCCAAGTCCCAGCGCGACCAGCTCCAGAAGCAGGTCCAGCAGCTCAACAAGGAGGTGGCGCAGTATCACAGCGCGGCGATCCAGAACCAGCAGCTGCTCAAGCAGCAGGGCCTGGACCAGAGCGTGAGCCTCGACACCTATCGACCACTCGGCGCCGACGTGATCGGCCGCGACCCCAGCCTCTGGTACCAGCAGGTGGAGGTCGACAAGGGCTCCGGCGACGGGATCGAGCAGGATGACCCGGTGACCGGGGACGGAGCGCTCGTCGGCAAGGTGACGAGCGTCCAGGGCTCGAGCGCGATCGTCACTCTGATCACGGACCACTCGTATGCGGTCGCGGCGCGGGTGCTCAACTCCAAGGGCGACTCCGGGCTGCTCGTGCCCGCCGTCGGTAATCCCAATCAGCTGCTGTTGCAGAGCCTGCCCAACCATGCATCGATCAGTCGCGGCGAGCAGGTGGTGACGGCCGGCTTCCAGAGCTCGACCGGACCCGCGCTGCAGTCGCTGTATCCGCCGGGCATCCCGATCGGCACCGTGCTCAGCGCCAACCAGAACGAACTCCTCAACGACGGCCAGGTGACCGTCTCCCCGCTGGCCGACATCCGTCACTTCGACACCGTTCAGATCCTGACTCGGCCCCACGCCGGAACCGAGCGGGCCCAGATCAAGTGAGCGTACCCTCGCCCCGTCTCATCCTGCGCCTGTCCGGGCTGGCACTCCTCACGGTCGTCATCCAGGAGACGGCCGTGTCGCAGATCTCGATCTTCGGCGTCAGCGCGGACCTCACGCCCCTGGTGGTGATGTCGGTCGGGCTGCTCACCGGCTCACTCCCCGGGGCGGTGATGGGCTTCTTCACCGGGTTGCTCGTCGACACCGTGCTCGTCCAGACACTCGGTGTGACCTCGCTGCTGTACATCGCGGTCGGCTACTGGTCGGGACGGCTGCGCGAGCTGCGTGACCCCGCCCACGGCCTCGTGCCGCTGGCCGCCGGAGCGGCGGCCACCGCGGTGGCGGGCATCGGGATGACGCTGATCCAGTTCCTGCTCGGGGTGGACTCGCCGGTCAGCTGGCTGCTGGCCCAGCAGATCCTGATCACCGTGCTCGTCAACACGCTGATCTCGCTGCCCGTGTACGCCCTCGTGCGGCGCATCATCACCCCGGCGCTGCCCGACGATCCGCGCCGGCGCCGGCGTCGCGCCTACACCACAGGCGGCCTGAGCCCCCTTCAGAGCCCGTCTCAGCGCCTTGGACCGCTCAACCGACCCGCCCGCGGGGGCGGCGCCCGATAATGGTCGAGCCCCCTGAGGATCGACGGCCGCCGCTGACCCCACAGCTCGCGCTGCGGGTCGCGATCGTGGGCTCAGTGGCTCTGGCGCTGTTCGCGATCATCTTCTTTCGCCTGTGGTTCCTGCAGGTTCTGTCCGGCGATCAGTACGTGCGCGCCGCCACCGTCAACCGCGTCCGCAAGCTGGCCATCGCCTCGCCTCGCGGCGACGTCCTGGATCGCAGCGGCTCGGTGCTGGTCGACAGCAACCGCGCGCTCGCGGTCAACATCTCCCCGCCCGACCTGCCCGTCCCCGTCAGCCTGGCGGACATCGCCACGATCGAGCACCCGCCGAAGCGCGACGCCGTCGTGTACAACCGGCTCGCGCACGTGCTCGGAATGCCGACCGCCCGCCGTAGCTGCCGGCTGCACATGAAGAAGCCCAACGTCTTCCGGCTCTCACCGATCGCCTGCCTGGTCGCTCAGCAGGTCACGCTGGTCGCCTACTCGGACGTGATGATCAAGAGCGGCTCGACCGTCACCACCGCGGTGCAGTACTACATCGCCGAGCGCGACCAGCAGTTCCCCGGCGTCCAGGTCTCGCGCGTCTATGTCACCCACTATCCGCAGAAGACGCTGGCGGCGCAGGTTCTCGGCACGGTCGGCCGGATCACGGAGACGGAGCTCAAGCAGCGCGCCTACCGGGGCATCTCGCGCAACGCGATCATCGGCCAGTCGGGCCTTGAGGGCCAGTACAACAGCTTCCTGCAGGGCAAGGACGGCTATCAGCAGGTGCAGATCAACTCCCTGGGCGAGCCGGTCGGGAACCTCCGGACGCAGAATCCCACCGCCGGCCACGATCTCAAGCTGTCGCTGGACGCCAACCTGCAGCGGGTGGGCCAGAATGCCCTCGCCCAATCGATCTCCCAGAACGCCGGCGCGGGTGGCGCGTTCGTGGCGATGAACCCTCAGGACGGTCAGGTCTACGGGATGGGGTCGATGCCGACCTACGACCCGTCGGTGTTCACCGGCAACCTCGCGCAGTCCACGTATGACCAGCTGACCAGCGTGGCCAACGGCCAGCCTCTGCTCAACCGCGCGATCCAGAGTGTCGGACCGACGGGCTCGACGTTCAAGCCGATTACCGCCACGGCTGCGCTGCAGAGCGGAGAGTGGTCGACCAGCCAGATGTTCGACGACACCGGTCAGTTCTGCGTCGGCAGTGGCGGAGCCCAGCAGTGCCGCCACAACTCCGGCCACGCGGTCGACGGTTCGCTGGACCTCGTCAACGCACTGAGGGTCTCCTCCGACGACTTCTTCTACAACCTGGGCGCCCGGACGAACCCCAACGATCCGGCCGCCCATCCCAACGGTGGGCCGCTGGACCAGTGGGCGCACAAGTACGGGATCGGTCGCGATCCCGGGATCGACCTGCCCAACGCCGCCACGGGCACGCTTCCCAGCCCGAAATGGCGAGCCAGCCGCAACCGGCTGGAGGCCGAGTGCGACAACGCGACCGGACCGTTCAAGGGCAAGCGCAAGCACCCGCCGGGGGGCTGTGGGATCGCCGACGGCACGAACCGGCCGTGGTCGATCGGAGACAACGAGAGCCTCGCCGTGGGCCAGGGAGACGTGCAGGTCTCCCCGCTCCAGCTGGCCGTCGCCTATGCCGCGCTGGCCAACGGCGGCACGATCGTGCGCCCGCACCTCGCGCTCGATGTCCAGAACACCGCGGGGACCGTGCTGCAGAGGATCGATCCGCCGCCGTCCCGGCACATCAACATCAACCCGCTCTACCTGGAGACGATCCGGGCGGGCCTGCGCGCCGCGGCCTCACAGGCCGGCGGCACCTCTGTCGACGTGATGGGCAACTTCCACCAGCAGGTGTACGGCAAGACCGGCACCGCGCAGTACTTCACCGCCAACACCGGCGTCGAAAGCGACTACGCCTGGTATGCCTGCTTCGTGCCGGCCACCGCCACCTCCAAGCCGATCGTGGTGGTCGTCTGGGTGGAGAAGGGCGGCTTCGGAGACGTGGGCGCCGCCCCGGTGGCGCGGCAGATCCTGTCGCAGTGGTTCTACGGCAAGCCGGGCCCGTACGTGACCGGAACGTCGACCTCACTGTGAGCGCGACGCCGATCCAGCCGGTCGACGAGACCGCGATGCCCCGGGCACGGAGCCTGCCGCTGTTCGACCCGTTGCTGCTGCTGGCCGCGCTCGGCCTCGTGGGGTGCTCGCTGCTGACGCTCAAGAGCGCCACCACCCACGCGATCACGGGCCAGCCGTTTCACTACATCGACCGCCAGGCGCTGTTCGCCGGGGTCGGGCTGCTGCTCGCCCTGATCCTCAGCCGGATCGACTACTCGCGGCTGCGCGAGTACAAATACGGGCTGTTCGCGGTGATGATCGCGCTGAACCTCGTCGTCTACGCGATGCCCGCGCAGCTGGGCGCGCGCCGCTGGATTCCGCTGCCTGTGCTGAACTTCCAGTCATCGGAGTTCGGCAAGATCCTGCTCATCGTCGCGCTCGCGGGGTTTGCCGTCGACCGTTCGCGTCGCCTGCACGAGCGCCGGACGACGGCGCGGATCATGCTGCTG
>DATAUL010000110.1:0-1685 GCA_036268255.1 Solirubrobacteraceae bacterium
ACGCGTGCTCGAACGCGTGCACGAGATCGACGCGGATCGCCAGCTGGTAAAGGGCCGGAAGATGCCACGCGTAGAGGTTCCCGGCCCAGAGGCTGAGCGCGACCACCGGAGACGAGATCACGCGCAGCCCCCTGGTCGCGCGAATGTGCAGAAGCGGTTGCAGAACCGGCCCGGTCAGGCCAAGCACGATCAGCAGCGAGCAGACGTCCCCGAGGACGATGTGCTGGATCATGTGCGCGATGAGCACCTCGTCGGCGAGCGAGTCAAACGGCGGCAGCTGGACAGCCGCCGCAATCGTCGCCCCGCCGACAAAGCACCCCATCCGCCAGCGCTCGAGCGGCCGTCCCTCACGGCGCAGCGTCGCTGCCCGGCGCTGATAGAGCACCACATAGGCGAGGCAGGCCACGAGCGGGGGCAGGAACTCCCCGACGTGCAGGCCACCGAAAGCCCCGCCTGCCGGTCCGATCATGGCCGATGGTTCCCACGACGGATCGCGCCGAACTTCGCCGAGGTGTGAGCCGCACCGCCCACGTCTAGCCGGCCACCCCTAAGGCGTAATGCTCGATGTCATTCTGAAGCGATGTCCGGGTCGCATACTGGCCGTCGTGAACCTCGACGACCTTCCCGGATCGATCAACGTAGATCGTCGTCGGGGTGCCTTCGATGTCGGCGAGCGAAGCCAGCTGAGTGGAAGAACTCTGATAGCTGGGATAGCTAACCGGATGCGAGGCCAAAAAGGACCGGGCGTCCGAGGCATTGTCGTTGGTGTCGACACCGAGAAAGGCGACCCGCTTACCGAACGAAGCCGAGGCCGCCGCAAACAGGGAGAACTCGGCCCGACACGGCGCGCACCACGCCGCCCAGACGTTGATCACCACCGGGTAACGGCCCCGCAGGACGCGCAATCGCGCCGCGAGAGCCGTCTCGGGGCCCAGCACCCTGCCGGCCTGGGAGTGCACGGCAGCAAGGACCGCTGGCGAGCCCGAGAGCGCCCGCCGGGCCGCCCGAACAGTCGGTGGCTTGAACGGCGGCGTCGCGCCGTCGGTCACGCTCCTGCCCATCAGGTAGTCAACGTCGCTCAACGCCTGAGATGCACTCCAGGGCAGCTGCGGGTGAGCGAGATTGCGGACTCCCTCGGAGCTGAGCAGACGCCGCAGCGAAGCAGAGAGATGCCCACGCACACTGGCCATGCCCTCGTCGATGATTCGCTCCTGCCCAGCGGGATCCAGGAAGAACAGCGCGTCGCTGTGCTCGACGTCGAAGGTCTCGGGCCGGTGGGTCAGCCAATCGACATCCGGCGGATGGCCCTGGGGGACGCGGTGGTAATAGACGCCAAAGAACTTCCACAGGCGGTGGATCTCACTCTGGCTGCCTGTCAGCATTGTGAAGTTCACCCCGGTCAGTCGGCGGTAAGCACGCAGCCGTGCGGGCGCGTCTCGCCACGGATCGACTGTCGCCTCGGCCACGACGACCCGGTGGGACAGGCCGGCGCGCCGGAGCTGATCAGCGAGCGCTATCAACGCCCCGGTGGTCAGCGGGCAGACCTCGTGACACAGCGTCATGGAGGGCGCGAGAACCACCCACTTACCTCGCCATGAGCTCAGCGAGAATGGCTCTCCTTGCGCGTCGACGAGCCGGAAGTCCGGCACCCGCCTGGGGCGCTGCAACACCGTTCCCACGGCCAG
>DATAUL010000111.1:0-4351 GCA_036268255.1 Solirubrobacteraceae bacterium
AATGTTCGACGGCAAACCGCCCCAAAGGCGCAGCGAGGTTCTCCCGGCCGCTCGCGCTCATAGCGCACCGCCGGCTCCAGGCCAAGACGTCCGAGCTTGCCCATCCCGATCCTCTGAAAGGATCCCCGAGATCGTCGACAGTGACATGCCGAGCACCTCGACGATCCCCGGGCCGGTGAACCGCAACGCCTCAGCCCGGCGATCGCCTCGACGCGCTGCTCACCAGTGCACCATCCGAGACCTCAAGACGTCACAAGGCATGACGTCGGCTTCCAGCTGCGCTTGATACGGCGATCCACATCCTCGATCGCCACTCGACGTAGCCCGGCGCGATCCGCCATGAGACGGGATCCTGCCGGGCCGGACCGCGGCGTTTGCCGGGCTAATCGATGAGGCCGTGCCGCAGGGCGGCGGCCACCGCAGCGGTCTTGTCACCGACGCCGAGCCTGACGAAGATGTTGTCGAAATGGGTCTTGACCGTGGTCACGCTCACCCCGAGCTGTTCCCCGATCTCGACATGGGTGAGGCCGTGAGAGGCAAGGCCGAGAATCTCGGTTTGGCGTGACGTGATCGAGGGCGGCCCGGGAGCGTCGACGGTGCCGCGCGCGCGCAGGTGCCGCGCGTGCAAGCGGGCTCGCTCCGCGCCCTCGCGAGCCGTCCGGGCTCTCTGCAGCTCGACCGCCATCCGGTCCGTGCGATCGGCGAGCCGATACCGCTCCGCGCGCTGCTCGATACGCGACGGTGCTGTCGGCAGGTGTGGCGATGATCGCCGCGGCGCGCTCGTGCGACCCCCTCGTCACGCCGCGAGAAGGCCCCGGCGGACGCTGATAGCAATGCGCCCATGTAGACCACGAGCAGCCCCACCGTGGCAGCCAGTCTGTCAGCAGCGTGGCCCGGGCCGGCGACAACCAGAAGACCGAGGCCAAGCACCCCGACCGCTCGTCCCGTCCAGACGATGAGCGTGAGCAGGGCGTGCGAGGAATGACTCGGGGGCGCGAGCCGTAGCCCCGCTTCCGAGCCTGACAACGGCGGAGGGGTTCTTACGAGAGGCTGGTCGCGAGCGGCAACGACAGCGTCAACGACGCGATCCCGCTCGGCCCCCGGCGTATCGATCACATGTATCTCGCGACGCCTTGCACGCCCTCGGCTTCGAGCCGGGTTCATCGTCGTGAAGTATCGACCAATCAGGACGATGACTGCATCCGTCAAATGGAGGATATTGGCGAAGTCACATCGCCTGATGACGAGCGGCTGAACGTCTGAGTCACTCACCCACCACCGCAATCCTCCCGCGGCGGCGTGCGTTCCCGTGACAGCCACCGCTGCGCCGATCCCAAGAAACAAGGCCCCCGGTCTCCCAGCGGCGCCGGCGTCAGACGCCAAGGCACGACTCGGGGGTGAACAAGCGCGTTACCTGATTATCGCGCCAGAGCGCGGGAAGTCGCGTGCCGGATCGGCGCGCAGGCATGGGTGCGTTCCGATACCGCCGCTCTCACGAAGTTCCGCGCGTCTCGTCCGATCCGCCGCCGGCCATGAAGGCTTCTGCTCGCGGTGGAATCCGGCCGTACGCACGCCGGTAACGCGCGCTTGGCGCTCGAGTCGAATCCAGATTCGCACGAGTGTGACCTTGCGCGTCGCCGGGAGATGTCATGTGCCGGTTGGCGTAGCCGAGGGTGAAGGTGGCCGGTCCTCCGCGTCGAACGGCGTGACAAGGCGCGCGTGGTTGCACCCACGCGGCCGGCCAATTCGATCAGGAGGTACCGGCCGTGGTTCACGGTATGGGATGCCCTGTCTGCCTGGCTGCTGAAGCGCGGCTATGGCGTGATGTGCTGGCTATCGATGGGGCGGTGATCGCATGACCCTGGTCATGGGAATGGATCAGCATCGCGCGCAGATTTCGGCGGAGTGGATCGACACGATCACGGGCGAGGTGTCGCGCTCTCGGGTCGCGCCTGCTGACCGGGCCGGGGTCCGGAAGTTTCTGGCGCAGTTCACGGGCGCCGAGCTCGAAGTCGCGTTGGAGGCGACGACCGGCTGGCGGTTCGTGGTCGAGGAGCTCGACCGGGTCGGCGCGGCGGCGCACCTGGCCGAGCCGGCGGAGACTAGTGGCCTGAAGGGCAAAAAGCAGCGTGCGAAGACCGACTGGGCTGACGCCCGGCATCTCCGCGAGTTGTTGTTGATCGGCCGGCTGCCGGAGTCGTGGATCGCGCCCGCGCACCTGCTGGACTTGCGTGCCCGGGTTCGGTGCCGACACACGCTGGTGGAGCAGCGCACGCAGTGGCAGCGACGGATGCATGCGGTGCTCTATCACCACGGTGCCCGACAGTCGCGCAAGCTGCTCGCGCTGCATAACCGCGAGTGGGTCGCCGGCCTGAAGCTCCCCGCCGCGGCGCGTGAGCAGCTCACGATCGCGCTGGAGCTGATCGATGCGATCGACATTCAGCTCGGTCGCGTCGACGTCGCGCTGCGCGCCTATGCCCGCAAGCAGCCCGGCTGCCGGACACTGATCGATGAGATCTACGGGATCGGTGAGCTGACGTCGGTCACGATCCTCGCCGAGCTCGGCGATACCCGACGGTTTCAGAACTCCCGCGACGCGGTCCGCTACTCCGGCCTGGATATCACCGTGTACCAGTCAGATCAGCACCGCTCCGCTGGGCATATCTCGCGGCAAGGACCGCCCGCGCTGCGGTGGGCGTTATATGAGGCCGCGCAGGCAGCGCGTCGCCCGAGCAGCCCCGACCGCAGCTACTACCTGCAGGCCGCCGAGCGGATCGGCGGCAACCGCGCGTGCATCGCCGTTGCGCGCAAGCTTCTGAAACGCAGCTACCACCTCCTGCGCGAACTCGGCGACCAAGCCCTCGAACCCGTCGCCACCTAAACGCTGTCACCACGTCACGCGGCAAGCCCCCCAGTCATCCGATGAACCGCGGCCAGTTCCCGCCACCCTGCTGCCGACCCTTCACAGGGAACGGCCTAGTGAGACTGAGCGGCCGCACCCCATCTGCCGGAACCCCCCACCACATCATGTGCCCGGCCGGTAGCCAACCCGCGCCGAGGACCGAAGTAAGCCTGGGCGTCCGCGGACACGCACCAACCCTCCAACGCGCCCACGCACCCCCGACACCACCCCGGCCTGGACCCCCGATGACATCAAATGCCCTTGACAACCCGGGCCGGCACAAGGAAGCAGGGCTGAACTCGTAAGTTAGAGCGAGCGGCTCGCGGAGATCGGCGCGACCCCGTCGATCGGATCGGTCGGTCACAGCTTGACAATGCGCTGGCCGAGACGGTCAACGGCTACTACAAGGCCGAGCTGATCCGCGGCCCCGCCCGCCAGGGTCCGTGGAAGACGATCGAGGAAATCGAGCTGGCCACGCTCGGGTGGGCGCACTGGCACAACACTCAGCGCCTGCACGGCTACCTCGGCGATCTGCCGCCCGTCGAGTTCGAGCAGCTCCATGCCGCCCACGCCGCCGGATCGGCGTCTCGAGCCCTCCGTGGTGGCTGCCGCGGCCCTCACCACCGACGTCTCGCCGCCCCCACGGACGAGAACAGGCCCGCTGAACAACATCAACAAACAGAACGACACCGCAGAGCTTCTACGCTACCCGACCAGGATGACGAGGTCCTGGCTCACTAACAAAACGCCAGAGCCTCCATCAAAGCCGGGCGATTCAAGTTGCGGCATCAGCTACCGTTCCGTGGACCCGGCCAGCTTTCAGGACACGCCGGGGCCTCATGCTCGCCTACCGCGGGGTGAGCGACGCGATCGAATTGGGCGGATCAGCCGTCGGCGATGGCGCGGCCGACTGTAAGAGCATCCCGGAGGACAGGATCAAGTTCGGCGTATTTGGCGTCCGGCTCGGCTCCGAGCGCGTCGAGCGTTTTGCTGAAGAAGCAACGTGCCGCAGCGGCAAGCACGACGTCGAGGATGTCTGCGTCCGACAGCCCGACGGACCGCAAGCGGTCGATATCGGCTTGCTCGATGGAGGTGGCATCGTCGGCGACCTTCACCGCGAGATCCATGACGGCGACGTCGGTGGCGGTCAGGTCCGCTGTTCGGTGATCTGCCACTACTGCACGGACGACGTCGGGGTCCAAGAACTTGTCGACCAGTACCGACCCGTGCGCCAGCGCGCAGTAACTCGACCGTAGGCGACCGGCAGCCGCGACGGTCGCCAACTCGTATCGGCGGAGATCCATGCTGCTCTTGATCGCGCCGTTCAGTGCGCGCCAAGCGGCGTATACCTGAGGTCGGAGTGAGAACGCCCTGGTGAAGTTAGGCAGATAGCCAAACGTCTCTTCGTCGCTGGTGTATAGCTCAGCTGTCGCGCCCGTCGCTTGGTCC
>DATAUL010000112.1:0-9031 GCA_036268255.1 Solirubrobacteraceae bacterium
TACGGCGTGATCAGCTCCGACGCCGGGCGGATCGTCGACGACGGCACGATCTGCCGGATCGACGACGAGACCTTCTACGTGACGACGACCTCGAGCGGCGCCGGCGCCGTCGAGGAGTGGTTCGGCTGGTGGCAGGCGACCTGGGGGGACCGGGTGCACCTGACCGACGTCACCCAGGGCCTGAGCGCCGTCAACCTCGCCGGCCCGAAGGCGCGCGAGATCATGGGCGCCGTCACCGATCTGGACTGCTCCAACGAGGCGTTTGCCTACCTGGACGGCAAGCAGGCGCAGATCGCCGGGGTGCAGTGCCTGATCCTGCGGATCGGTTTCGTCGGAGAGGTCGGCTACGAGATCCATTTCCCCGCTGCCTACGGAGAGCACGTGTGGGATGCGCTGATGGCCGCCGGCAAGCCCCATGGGCTGCGTCCCTTCGGCCTGGAGCCGCAGCGGATCCTGCGCCTGCAGAAGATGCACATCCTCGTCGGCCAGGACACGGACTCCGAGTCGACGCCGTTCGCCGCCGCGATGCCGTGGATCGTCAAGCTCGACAAGGAGCAGGACTTCATCGGCAAGTGGGCGCTGGCCCACTACGCGCAGCAGACGCCCACGACGGCGCTCGTCGGCTTCACGACGTCCAACGGCGACGTGCCCACCGAGGGTGCGGTCGTGATCGACGAGCACGGCAGCCCCGCCGGTCAGGTCACCAGCTCGCGCCACTCGCCGGTGCTGGGGCGGACGATCGGGATGGCCTGGGTGCCGGAGGCGCTCGCCCACGACGGCGCGAAGATCACGATCTCCGACGAGGGCAAGACGCTCGGCGCCGAGATCCAGACCAAGCCGTTCTACGACCCCGACGGCGAGGTGCTGCGCTCGTGAACCTGGACTTCCTCACGCCGGCCGCTGACGCCGAGGGGATCGTCGCCCGCTCGCCGATGGAGGGCATGGCCAAGGCTGCCGGCGCCCGCTTCGAGGTGCGCGACGGATGGAACGTGGCGGTCGAATACCCGAGCCGCCGGGTCGCCGGCGAGGTCGCCTGGGCCGACGTGTCGCACCTGGCCAAAGTCGAATTGCAAGGCATCACAGAGACGATCACGTCGCTGCCGTTCGGCACCGCGGTGCGTCAGGACGACGCCTGGTGGTGCCGGCTGACCGAGTCGCGCGCGCTGGTGATCGGCGCGGGCGGGCGGGAATCGTTTCCGACGGATGTCGACGTCACCGACGTCACGAGCAACTTCGCGGCCCTCACCGTCACCGGGCCCCTCGCCCGTGAGACCTTCGCCCGCTTCTGCGCCCTGGACCTGCGCCCGCACGTGACCCCGGTGGGCGCGCTCCGTCCCGGGTCGATCGGCCGCCAGCCCGGCATCCTCATTCACGAGGCCGAGGCCCGCTACCTGCTCCTGTTCGGCTGGGCGACGGGCGAATACATGTGGTCGACGGTCGCCGACGCGGCCGAGCATCTCGGCGGCGGCCCGGTCGGCGTCGACGCACTCGTCGCGGCGACCAGCGAGGCCGCACGTGCTTGACATCTTCCGCAAGCGGCGGATGTGGCGCCGCCAGGCGGAGCTGAAGAGCTCCTATGACGTGGTGATCATCGGCGGCGGCTCGCACGGCCTGGCCACCGCGCACTACCTGCGCGAGCACGGCATCAAGGACATCGCGATCCTCGAGAAGCGCTACATCGGCTCGGGCGCCGCCGGGCGAAACACGACGATCCTGCGCTCCAACTACAAGACCCCGGAGGGCGCGAAGTTCTACGACGCGAGCGTCAAGCTGTACGAGGGGCTCTCCCAGGACCTCAACTTCAACCTGCTGTTCTCCCAGTGCGGGCATCTGACGCTCGCCCACGCCGACCGGGCGATGTTCGTGATGGCCAACCGCGCCGAGGTCAACCGCCTGCAGGGGATCGACAGCCGGCTCATCTACCCGGATGAGATCAAGGAGCTGGCGCCGGCGATGCAGGTCGACAACCCCAACGCCACGTATCCGATCATGGGCGCCCTGTATCACCCGCCCGGGGGGATCATCCGCCACGACGCCGTCGTGTGGGGGCTCGCCCGCTCGGCCGACCAGGGCGGCGCCGAGATCCACCAGAACACCGAGGTGCTGGGGATGGAGCGCTCGGGCAATCGGATCACGAAGGTCAAGACCAACCGCGGCACGATCAACGCCGGTCAGGTGCTCAACTGCACGGCCGGCTGGTGCACGCTGATCTCCGACATGGCGGATGTGCCGATGCCGATCACCACCCACATCCTGCAGGCGTGCGTCACCGAGCCGATGAAGCCGCTGCTCGACGTCGTGATCGTCTCCTCGCAGATGCACGTCTACCTCTCACAGACGGACAGAGGTGAGTTCCTGATGGGCGCCGAGATCGAGCCGTGGACGACGTACCGGATGCAGGGCACGCTCAACTTCCTGCAGGACGTCTGCCGCCACGCGATGGAGCTGTTCCCGCAGCTCGAGC
This sequence comes from Solirubrobacteraceae bacterium, assembly GCA_036268255.1. Lineage (GTDB taxonomy): Bacteria > Actinomycetota > Thermoleophilia > Solirubrobacterales > Solirubrobacteraceae > Palsa-465. Next base: position 2,465 of record DATAUL010000112.1, read on the forward strand.
GCGCGCGCCTGCTGCGCAGCTGGGCGGGCCTGTGCGACCTCAGCCCGGACTACAGCCCGATCCTCGGGCAGACCGAGGTCGAGAACTTCCACGTCTCCGCCGGTTGGGGGACGTACGGCTTCAAGGCCGCCCCGATCGTCGGCAAGACGCTCGCCGAGCTGGTCGCCACGGGGCGCCAGCCTGACCTGATCGAGCCGTTCCGGCTGGAGCGGTTCTACGAGGACAAGCTCGTGTCCGAACTGGCCGCCGCCGCAGTCAGCCATTAGCAGTTCATCGAGGAGACAAATCATGAAGAGCAGCCTGGAGATCGCCCAGGAGGCGATACTTGAACCGATCGATTCGATCGCGTCGGCGGCCGGCCTGGAGCCAGACGAGATCGAGCCGTATGGGCGCCACAAGGCCAAGATCTCGATGTCGGTGCTCGAGCGCCTCGCCGACCGCCCCGACGGCAAGCTGATCTGCGTCACCGGCATGACCCCGACCAAGGCCGGCGAGGGCAAGACGACGACGCTGGTCGGTCTCACCCAGGGCCTGGGCGTGATCGGCAAGAACCCAGTGGCCTGCCTGCGCGAGGCCTCGCTCGGCCCGGTGTTCGGGATCAAGGGCGGGGCGGCCGGCGGCGGGCTGACCCAGGTGGTCCCGATGGAGGACCTCAACCTGCACTTCACCGGCGACATCCACGCCATCGGCGCGGCCAACAACCTGCTGGCGGCGATGATCGACGCCTCGATCCTGCACGGCAACCCGCACAAGATCGACGCCCTGCGGATCGGCTGGCGCCGCGCCGTCGACATGAACGACCGCGCGCTGCGTCAGATCGCGGTCGGCCTCGGCGGGCGGCCCAACGGCTACCCGCGCGAGACGGGCTTCGACATCACGGCCGCGTCCGAGGTGATGGCGATCATGGCCGTCGCCCGCGACCTCCAGGACCTGCGCAAGCGCATCGGGCGGATCACCGCGGCGTACTCGTTCGACGGTGCCAAGTCGATCACCGCCGAGGACCTGGGGGCGGCCGGCGCGATGACGGTGCTGCTGAAGGACGCCTTGAAGCCGAACCTCGTGCAGACGCTCGAGGGCCAGCCGGTGCTGATGCACTGCGGCCCGTTCGCCAACATCGCCCACGGCAACAACTCGCTGATCGCCGACCTGATCGGGATGAAGCTCGGCGACTACGTCGTCACCGAGTCGGGCTTCGGGGCCGACATGGGGATGGAGAAGTTCTTCGACATCGTCTGCCGCTTCGGCAAGCTCACCCCGTCGGCGGCCGTGCTCGTCACGACCGTGCGGGCGATCAAGCACCACTCGGGCATCGAGGACGATCCCCGGATCGACCGCGCCGCGTCGCTGAACGCGATCGAGGTCGGCTTCGCCAACGTGCGCCGCCACCTGCGCACGATCAACACCTTCGGCGTGCCCGCCGTGGTGGCGGTCAACCGCCGCCCCGGCGACACCCGCGAGGAGGTGGAGCTCGTCAAGCGCCTGGCCAAGGAGGCCGGCGCGTTCGCCGCGGAGGCCAACGAGGGCTTCACCAAGGGCGGGGCCGGCGCGGCCGACCTGGCGCACGCGGTCGTCGAGGCCTGCGAGCAGCCCAACACCTTCCACCAGCTCTACCAGGACGACGAGCCGATCCAGGACAAGATCGAGACCGTCGCCCGCGAGGTCTACGGCGCCAAGGACATCTACCTGTATCCCGAGGCCGAGGCCAAGATCGGGCAGTTCACCCGCGAGGGGCTCGGCCATTTCCCCATCTGCATGGCCAAGACGCACCTGTCGCTCTCATCCGATCCGACGCTGCTCAACGCGCCGGAGAACTTCACCCTCCCGATCCGCGACATCCGCGCCTACACCGGGGCCGGGTGGCTTGTCCCGCTGGCGGGAGACATCCAGCAGATGCCGGGCCTGGGCAAAACGCCGGCCGCTATGAACATCGACATCGACGAGAACGGCCGCACGATCGGGCTGTTCTAGTGTGAGTGTGATGGAGTCCGGGACGGGCACGTTGAATGATCTCCCCCTGAGCGGGGTGCTCGACCGCCTGGCCGAGAAGACGCCCGCCCCGGGCGCCGGCTCCACCGCCGCGCTCGTGTGTTCGCTGGCCGCCGCGCTGCTCGAGATGACGGCGGCGTTCGACACGACGCCGATGGGATCGGCGTGCGGTGTGCGTGCCGGGGCGCTGCGGGGCCGCGCGCTCGAGCTAGCCGACCGCGAGCTGCACACCTACGAACCGGTGCTCGAGGCGCTGCGCGTGCCCGCCTCCGATCCCGATCGCGAGGCCCGGCTCGCCAGTGCCATGGCCGCTGCATCAACCGCGCCGCTGGCGATCGCCTCCGTCGCAGCCCAGCTGGCGGGCATCGCCGCCGAGACCGTCGACGGCGTCTCGGACCAGCTGGTGGGCGAGGCGGTCGTCGCCTCCGAGCTGGCCGAGGGGGCCTGTCGCGCCGCCGCCCGCCTGGTGCAGATCAATCTGGCGGGGGCAGCCGGCGACCCGCGGTTGACCGAGGTCGCAGGACTCGTCAAGGCGGCCGCGGAGGCGCGGGCCGAAACACTTGCTAAAGCCTCCGCGTAATACAGTCGATGAGCGGGTAGGGAAGTGATACGGAGGTCATGATGCGCCGACTGACATCGTTGTTTCACCGCCCGCCCGAGCCGGTCCGCCGGCCTGTCGAGCCTCCCCGCGAGGCCGTCACTGAGACGATCTGCGCGCCCAAGCCCCAGCCGCGCCGCTGCCTGAACGAGGGCGGCCACAAGCACTCTCGCTGACGCCGAAGGCGTGGCGCCCGCCACGTCCACGGCAGCGCTCAGCCGTCGACCGACGCGGCCATCGAGCCGAGGAGGTTGGCCTCGACGCGGGCCAGATGAGCTTCCATCACCTCGACGGCGCGGTGTAGCTCACGAGCGCAGATCGCGTCCACCAGGGCGACGTGGTCGGCCTGGTAGGCCGCCCGTCGCTCAAGGGAGTCGTTGCGGCGCTTGAGGGTGCCCCAGAGTTCGCCCTCGCGGGCGCGCTCGACGACGCCGTACATCGAACGGACCAGCTGGTTGCGGCCGGCGGCGACGATCGCGTGGTGCAGGGCGTAGTCCCACGTCTCGAATTCCGCTGCGCTCCCGGCGGCGGCCCCGCCCCTGATGCAGCGGCGCAGCTCGTCGAAGTCGCGCGGTGTCGCCCAGGCGACCACCAGCGGTAGGACCTGCGGCTCGATGACGCGCCGTGCAGCCATCACGTCGGCGGGACCGACCTCGTCGACTGCTCCCGGACGGGCGGGCGGCCCGGCGCTGTCGGCGGCTGGGGAGCGCAGGAACGTGCCGCGCCCGACCTCGCGGGAGATCCGGCCCTCGGCCTCGAGCACGGCGAGGGCATGGCGCACCATCGTCCGTGTGACGCCGAACTCGGTCGCCAGGCGACGCTCGGTGGGCAGGCGCCCGCCCGGCGCGTAATCGGCCTCCGAGCAGCGCGCCAGGATCGCCTCGGCCAGGCCGGGGCCGTAGGACGGGGTACTGGGGGAAGCAGTCGGACTCGGCATCGGCGACCAATCCTACCTTTAAGTGAGCGTCGCGTAGAGACGCTGACGCCGGTTTGACTCCTGAACAGGTTGCAGGTAGGTTGCAACCAATCCGACTAATCGAACCAAAGTTCGGTTGCTTGGTCTACGGCCCCCCACGAGGAGAGGAAGGTCCGTGAGACTCGCCAGCGTCATCACGCACGATGGTCTGCGCCTGCATGTCCGCGGGCGCAGCGGTCACGTCGACGTAGGACAGGCCACCGGCGACGAGCGGTTGTCGGAGCTGAGCGCCGTACTCGCCGGCGGACCCGAGGTGGCGGAGCTCGTCCGGCGGGCCGCCGAGCAGGATGGGCGCGAGCTGGCCGAGCACGAGTACGGACCGGCGGTGCCCGCGCCACGACGGATCCTCTGCCTGGGCGTCAACTACGCCGACCACGCGGCGGAAGGGGGGCGCCCGCCGACCACCTGGCCCGAGCTGTTCGTGCGCGGGGCGGACTCCCTGGCGTCGCCCTACGGCGACCTGGTCAAGCCCGATCTGAGCTCGCGCTTCGATTACGAAGGCGAGCTCGGTGTGGTCATCGGCCGCGGCGGGCGCTATATCCGGGCGCAGGACGCTCTCGACGCGGTCGCCGGCTATGCCGTCGTGATGGACGGCACCGCGCGCGAGTGGCAGCGCGCGTCGACCCAGTGGACTCCCGGCAAGAACTTCGACGCGTCGATGCCGATCGGACCCGAGGTGGTGACCGCCGACGAGCTCGACGTCTCGGACGTGCAGCTCACCACGCGGCTCAACGGCGAGGTGATGCAGTCCGCAAGCACGGCGCAGATGATCTTCGACATCCCGCGGACGATCGAATATCTGTCCTCGTTCACGACGCTTCGCCCCGGCGACGTGATCGCCACTGGCACGCCCGGAGGAGTGGGGTTCGCGCGCCGGCCGCCGGTCTGGCTGACGCCCGGTGACGTGATCGAGGTCGAGATCGAGGGAGTCGGAAGGATCGCCAATCGCGTCGTCGCCGAGGACGCGAACCTGAACGGATGGCCGTGGGTGCCGCCGCAAACCAAGTCCGCGACGCTCTAGCGAGCGCCGCAGGTCAGCGAGGAGAGAGAGATGGCGACGAACAGCTTGAACACCAGGTCCAGCCGCAGGCTGCGGGCAGTCATGCCGATCGCGGCAGCGCTGGCCGCCGTGGCGATCCTGACGGCCTGCGGCAACAGCGCCAGCCCCGGCGGCACGGGTGGGGGCGGCGGTGGTGGCGGCAGTGCGAAGAGTGCGTCCTCTGGGGCGACCCTGACCGTTGCCGACGTGGCCCCGTTCACCGGCACCGATGCCGCCCTCGGCCCGACCTATCTCGTGTCGTGCGACGCCTCGACGAACGCGATCAACGCCGCCGGAGGAGTTCTCGGCCACAAGTTCGCGTGCAAATCGGTCGACACGCGCGGCGACCCGGCCGACGCCGTGCCGGCGGTCCGTCAGATGTACGCCTCCACGTCAAACCTCAGTCTGATCATCGGCTGCACGTCGGACGAGGCGGCCTCGGTGGTGCCGGTGTTCACGGCCAACAAGACGGTCTCGTTCTGCATGACCGGCCAGTCCGAGTTCGACCACGTGAAGTTCCCCTACTTCTATCGCCTCGTGCCCCCGGATCTCTCGGAGTCCTACGCGATGGTCGCAATGGCGCGCAACCAGCACTACAAGCGGCTGGCGCTCGCCTTCGGCAACGACATCGGCTCCCAGACGTTCGTCGCGCCCGCGCTGTCGGCGATCAAGAAGGGCGGCCTCTCGCTCGTCGCCAACCAGACGCTCGACCTGACCGCCAACACGTTCCGCACGGAGGCGGCGCGGATCGTCGCCGCCAAGCCGGACGTGATCCTGACCGAGGCACTGGGACCGACCGAGGCGGCGTTCATGTCCGAGGTCAAGCAGCTCAACGGCGGCAAGATCATCCCCGTCATCGGCACCTCGGCAACGATCTCGCCGGATTGGTTCAAGTCGGTGTCGGCGTCGATCGGCGGTCCGACGCTCGCCAAGAACTTCTCGGCGGACAACCTGGTCGTCGAGACGTCGGGTCCGGCGTTCGCGGCGTTCTCCAAGGCGCTCAACGCCGAGAAGGGCAAGGTTGGCTCGACCGGGAGCTTCTCGACCTACCTGACGGCGCCCGGAGCGGTGCACCTCTACGACGGGATCAACCTCGCCGCGTTGGCAATGCTGGCCGCCAAGAGCACCTCGCCGGACGCGTTCCGGCCCTGGATCGAGAAGATCGGCAACGGGGTCCCGGGCGCGACGACGGTCAACTCGTTCGCCCAGGGAGCGGCCGCGCTCAAGGCGGGCAAGCAGATCCGCTACGAGGGTCCCGGCGGCCCGACGAGCTTTGACGCCTATCACGACTCGACCGGGATCTTCCAGGTCGACAAGTACGGCGCCAACGGCACGGTCAAGGTCGTCTCCAACCTCTCGACCGCCGAGTTGCGATCGCTCGGCTTGTGAGGACGGCGACGTGAGCGTCTTGATCACATCCAGCGTCTTCGTCACCTCGATCGGGTTCGGTCTCGTCGCGGCGGCGGTCCTGGCGCTGGCCGCGGTCGGGTTCACGCTGCAGTTCGCGGTGACCAATGTGCTGAACCTCGCCTACGGCGGGGTGATGATCGTGTCCGCGTACGCGGCCTACGTGCTCAATCACGCCGGCGTCGAGATCTGGATCGCGGTCATCGCCTCGATCGTCGCCGGAGCGCTCATGTCGCTGTTTCTCAACACGGTCGTCTACACGCCGTTTCAGCGCAGGGGGACGTCGTCGATCGCCATGGTGATCGTCTCGCTGGGGATGACGCTGATCTTCGTGTTCGGCACCCAGGCGATCGCCGGCCCGACGAATGTGTCCTACGCGATGAGCCAGGGGGCGACGGTGAAGGTCGGCTCGATCGAGCTCACCGTCGTCCAGCTGGTGCTGATCGCACTCAGCATCGTGGTGATGTGCCTCGTTCACGGCCTGATCCGCTACACGCGGCTGGGCAAGGCGATGCGGGCCACCGCCGCCAATCGCAACCTCGCCCGCAACTGCGGGATCCG
>DATAUL010000113.1:0-2796 GCA_036268255.1 Solirubrobacteraceae bacterium
CGTGCACGTGTGCCCCGTCGGCGGCGAGCACCGCCAGGGCGCGCTCGGCGATCGCGATCTGACCGAACGCCGTTGGGTGCACGCGATCGGCCATCACGTGGTTGCGGGCTCCGAAACCGGTGAGGTCGACGACCAGGGCGCCGCGACGCGCCGCCTCGGACACGACGATCGCGTTGAGCGCGTCCACCTTGGGTCCGGCGGGCGGCACGCCGAGTGTCAGCGGTGCGGTGGCGGTCAACACGCGGTCGCAGCGAGCCGTCAGGAAGTCCAGGGCGTCGCCGTAGGCGCCGGCGAACGCGGCCGGGTTCCAGTCGACCGCCCGTACGTCGTTGACCCCGATGTACAGGCACCCCAGGTCGTAGCCGGCCTGCGCATCGGCGTTGTGACGGCGAAATGTCGGAATTTGCTCGGTGATCACGTCAGGCGCGCGTGCCCCGTCCACGGCATAGCCGGTGTAGGGGAGGCCCAGTCCGCGGGCGACCCACAGCGCCCACGAGTGCAGCGCCACGCCCCATTGCAACTCGCCGCCGGCGTTGGTGATGGAGTCACCGAAGGCGAGCACGCCCACGCGGGATCGGCGATCGGCGGCTACGCTCACAGGCACGGCCGGCGGAGCCTAGCTCACCGGTCGCCATCCGAACGTCTGCGCGGCTATCGACACACGCCGCACTGCAAGTAGTCGATAATCGCCGCCTTGCCACCTGCCACCGCCATTCGATACGACGGCCACGAGGACATCGGTCGCTCCGCCGCCGAGCTCGCCGCGCGCCTGCCCGAACCCCTGGCGCCGCTCGCGCGCCTGGCCTTCAACTACCGCTGGTCGTGGCTCCCGGGTGGCCCTGAGCTGTTCGCCGCCGTTGACGCCGAGCGCTTCGCCCTGTGCGCACAGAACCCCGTGCGCCTGCTGCAGGAATCGTCGGCGCTCGTCCTGCGCCGCGCGGCCGAGGACGAGACACTGATCGCTCGTGCCCGCGAGCTCGACGAGCGGGTGACGGCGGACCTGGAGCGTCCGCCGGCCGAGCCGGAGGGGCCCGTCACGGCTGAGAATCCCGTCGCTTACCTGAGCGCCGAGTACGGCGTGCACGTGTCGCTGCCGGTGTATTCGGGCGGCCTCGGCGCGCTTGCCGGAGACTTCCTCAAGGAGGCCTCGGACCGGGCGCTGCCGCTCGTGGCGGTCGGCCTGATGTACCGCAAGGGCTACTTCCGCCAGCGCATCGACGCCTCCGGTTGGCAGCACGAGTACTGGATCGAGACCGATCCGCAGCGCTTGCCGGCGGCACTGGTCACGGCCGCCGACGATTCGCCGCTGACGCTGAGCGTGCCGATCGGGGAGGGCGACGTCACGGCTCGGATCTGGCGCGTCGACGTCGGACGGATCCCGCTGTTCCTGCTTGACACCGACTGTCCGGAGAACGGGCCACTTGAGCGCTGGATCACCGGGCGGCTCTATGACGGCGACCCCCAGACCCGCCTGGCGCAGTACGCGCTGCTCGGCGTCGGCGGGATCCGCGCGCTTCGCGCGATGGGCTATGGGCCGGCGGTCATCCACCTCAACGAGGGCCACGCGGCGCTCGCGCCCCTCGAGCTGGCCCATGAGCTTGCCGACGACGGCTCTGCGCGATCACTGGCCGATGCACTGGAGCGCGCCCGCGCGCGCACGGTCTTCACCACCCACACCCCCGTTGCCGCGGGCAACGACACCTATCCCGCCGACGAGATCGAGTCGGCGATCGGACGCCTGTCGACCGAACTGGGTTACCCGATGACCGAGCTGATCGCGCTCGGCCATGACCACGGCGCGGAGGCGTCGGCCCCGTTCGGCGTCACCCAGGCAGCACTGCGGATGAGCCGGACGGCCAACGCGGTCAGCCGCCGCCACGGGGACGTGGCGCGCGAGATGTGGAATCCGCTGTGGCCCGATCACGACCTGGACGACGTCCCCATCGGCCACGTCACCAACGGAGTGCACGTGCCGACGTGGCTGGGTCCGCCGATGCGCGAGCTGCTCGACCGCCACCTGCCTGAGGGCTGGTGTGAGCACAGCGCCGCGCCTGAGGTGTGGGAGGCAGCACAACGGGTTCCATCCGACGAGCTCTGGGCGACGCGCCATCGCCAGCGCTCCGAGCTGGTGGAGTTCGTCCGCGCCCGCAGCGTCGCCGACCGGCTGGGGCGCGGGGACCTGCGTGGCTACGTTGACGCCGCCGCCCGCGCCTTTGATCCTGAGGTGCTGACGATCGGGTTCGCCCGCCGAGTCGCCACCTACAAGCGCCTGGATCTCCTGATCCGCGATCCCGACTGGACGCTCGCGCTGCTCGCCGGTGAGCGCCCTGTGCAGGTCGTGCTTGCCGGCAAGGCTCATCCGCGCGACGAAGAGGCCAAGCGGGTGCTGCAGAGCTTGTTCGGGCTCAAGGCGGCCAAGGTGATCGGTGAGCGGGTGGTGTTCCTCGATGACTACGACCTGTACTCGGCCGCTCGGCTTGTGCGCGGGTGCGACGTGTGGCTGAACGTCCCGCGCCCACCGCTGGAGGCCAGCGGCACGAGCGGGATGAAGTCGGTCTTCAACGGCGGCCTGCAGCTGTCGGTGCTCGACGGCTGGTGGGCTGAGGCCTACGACCCGGACCCCGCCCACCCCAATGGCTGGGCGATCCCCGGCGACGTCGATCCCGATCACGGCGCCCAGGACGAACGCGACGCCGGGGTGCTGCACCACCTGCTGGAGGACGAGGTCGTGCCCACGTTCTACGAGCGCGACGAGGCGGGGCTGCCGCAGCGCTGGCTTCAGATGGTCCGCACGTC
>DATAUL010000114.1:0-3300 GCA_036268255.1 Solirubrobacteraceae bacterium
GACGACCTTGTCGCTTTGTCTGGTGATCCAGCCGAGGTCACAGCCGCAGAGCTGATGACGGGCGAGTGCTTGGACGATCAGCAAGCGCGTCGGATCGGCGAACACCTTGAGGGTCGTCGCGAGCTCGGCGCTGCGCTCCGGATCGAGCGTGTCACGCAGTCGCTCCGCGACCTCGAGGTCGAGGCAGAGCAGGTCGCAGGAATCCACTAGTTCAGTCTAACGTCGATTGGACTGAGCTGAGGCTGCCTGCCACCCGGCGTGCGATGATCTCCAGATCCGCGTTCGAGACTTCCGAGAGCATCGCCCGGTCAGTGGGAGATCGCCGACGCAGACTGTCCTTCGACATCAGAGCGTCCGCCGCCAAGCGAGAAGGTGGGATCGGCCTGCCGAGAATCCCGTCAGCGCGTGACGGCGTGTGGTGGGTGTCGGGCTGGGGGTTGCTGGATCCCGGTCTGGATGTAGCGTGCGGCGACTAGGCAGGCGATGAGTCCGAGCAGTCGACGGATCGAGCGTTCGGGGAGGCGTCGTTGGAGGCGGGCGCCGAGATAACTGCCGGCGAATCCGCCGGCGCCGAGGAACGCGCCGAGCGCCCAATCGGGCGCGATGGCGCCGCCGTGGGTCGCTTGGAGGATTTGGTAGGTGACGATCCCGGCGACGGAGGTGAGGAAGGTTGCGGTGAGGGTGGCGGGGGCGACGTCGTAGGCGGAGAGGCCGGCGGCGAGCAGGATTGGCGCAAGCAGCGATCCGCCGCCGATGCCGTAGAGCCCTCCGACGGTCCCGACCGCGAGGGAGAGCATCCAGATCAGCGTGCGTGATCGCCGGGTGGGTTGTGGCTCGGTGGGGGGTAGTCGTTGGGCGCCGAGCGCGAGCCAGAGTCCGAGGGGGAGCAGCACGCCGGCGGCGACGAGCGTGAAGGCGTGGCTGCTGGAGAGCAGTTCGACGCGGATGATCGCGCCGGCGATCACGCCGGGGAGCGTCCCGGCGACCAGCAGCCAGGTGAGGGGGTTGAGCAGCCGTCGTTCGTGCCAGAAGCGCAGTAGTCCGCCGGGGACGGCGGCGACGTTGAACAGCAGGTTGGTCGGGGTGACGGCGGGGCTGGGGACGTGCAGAATGCTGAGTTGGATCGGGAGCAGCAGCACCGCTCCGGACACGCCGGCAGGTGTCGTGATCAGCGCGAGCACAAAGGCGCAACCAGCTCCGACCGGCCATTCCCAAGGCACGCCAGCCAGCCTAAACGGTCAGGGATGCCGCGATCGGTCAGCGACGGTTGCAGGGGCGAAGCGTAAGTGAACTCGGCGTGGCGGGCGCGTCCGTAGCTGCCGGGCCACGGTCAGTTCGTAAAGCCCGGAATGGCGCGCGCCGCGACACCGCCCAGCAGCCCGATCGTCAAGCCGCTGCCACCCGAATGGTTTGTCAATTACGGCACGAACGCCGACATGCGCTGCGGTCTGGGGTACCTGACTCCCAACCAGCGCTTCTTCGTACGCGACCACACCGCGACCCCGTTGATCGACGCCGAGTCGTGGCGTTCAACGCCACCCACCCAAACCAGCCGCAGATCCTCACCGGCCGCTCATGGTCAGGACGAGCCCCGATCCAGCGCGTTGACATCAGCCCCGACGGCGGGACCACCTGGCGACCCGCCAGTCTGCGCCACCCCGACCCTCGCCACGCCTGGGTCCGCTGGGAGTTCCCGTGGAGTCCTCCCGGACCAGGCAGCTACACGCTTCAGGCCCGCGCTACCGACTGGACCGGTCAGACACAGCCAGCAACAGTGCCATTCAACACCGGCGGATATCTCTTCTGGGCAGCCGTCAACCATGCGGTCGCCGTCAGCGCGTGACGCCTCACTTGCCCAGGTTGAGGCCGCGCCTCTGCTTGTGACCCGGGATGAGCGATGGCGGGACCAGGGGCGCGATGCCGTGAGCGAACGGTCTCGGATTGCCGAGGGCTGGTGGGGCGCAGCGACGCCTCAACCCACCACGGACCTGGAGCGTGTTCAGCCACTTGGGCGCCGGGTCCAGATTACGTGGTCGGGTCTGCAAACTCCGCTTACAGACCCGACAAACCCTGGAGACAACCAGGGAACCAGGTCGATGGGCCATTCGGAGCGCGGAGATGACGGGTTTCAGAAATAGGCGACGGTCCTGACCGAACTTCGGAGAGGCTGAGCGGGTCGCCGCCCGTGCTGCGGCGGCGCTGACCCGTCGGCAGTACACCGCGATCGATCGGGCACCAGGTGCCGACGAGAGACAGACCCCGGGCGTGGGCCGCGGCGAACGAGCAGAACGTCACCGATGTGATGGCCTACTCCGCGCCAGCTGCGAGCCGGAAGCGATCGTCGGGCGCACCATCGACCCGGATGGCGTCGACATGTGGGCTCTGACGGCTGCGATTGAGGCCGCACTCAGCCGGGCGGGCAGGACGACCGTGCCGACCGCCACGGAGCCCTGCCGGCGGCCATGTCGCAGGCCATGACCGAGTGGCAGATGCGCAGGGATACCGGACGCGGAGTAACTGGGAACAGCCGACTGGCCGAGCTCTATGACAGCGCGCACCCACCGGTCTACACCGACCTGGCGCTGGCACGTGGTGCGTTGGAGGCCGGTCGTATCGGCCTGGCTGTAAGCAGAGCCGCGATCTGCACAGCCTTGCCTGCGCCCTGGTTGCGGCGAGCTCCGAAACGGCGCGGCGACGGCCTCAAGGTGGCCGGCGTCGTCGGTCATGGGACGCATTTCAGCATCCGTTAGGTCGTGCCGGTCCGAATGCGCGCTACTGCTTCAGGCCCGCTATTCGCGGTCGAAGCGCCCGCGCGATGTGAGCGGTGTCTGGCGCACGACCTCGGGGAGGTACTCGTCGAGGAAGACGCGAGCGACGAGCTCCTGTCGGGAGGCGACGCCGAGCTTCTCGTAGAGGTTCTTGACGTGGTCCTCGACGGTGTGCGGGGAGACGACGAGGATCTCTGCCATCTCGGCACGAGAGAGGCCACGGGCCAGGAGCGTCGCGACCTCGCGCTCACGGGCGGTGGCGCCGAACGCCTCGAGGCGGACCGTCGCAGAGCGCGCGCCCGTCGCCCGCTCGAGGACGATCGCGACCCGGCCGTCGTCTGAAGGTCCGGGCAGCGAGGCGTGCAGCGTCACCCAACCGTCGCTTCCGGGTACGGTGACGACGTTGCCGCCGCTCCCGCCGTCCGGCGCGGAGCGGACGAACGACGCGAGGGCGAGCACCGGTGTCGCGATCGTCTCGTCGGTGTACCCGGACTTTTCGGGATGCAGCGAGGCCAGCAGCGTACGTGCCGGC
>DATAUL010000115.1:0-2191 GCA_036268255.1 Solirubrobacteraceae bacterium
CCGGGTCGATAGTCTTACGCGGGTGACCGAATCCCTCATCGAGCTGTCCGCTCGTCTGCGGCACACGGCGGATCTGCTGCGTGCCGGCGAGTTGGAGCCCGACGCCACCCTGACGGCGATCGAGGACTGCGCGCGTCTGGCCTCGGAGGCCAGCGCCCAGGTCGACCAGCGGGCTCGCGCAGCGCTCGAGCCGCTGCCCGACCTGCCGGGGCAGCTCCCGCTGCCCGCCGCGTAGTGCCGTCTTGACCGCCGCCCCCACGCTGCGACCGGCGTTTCCCGAGCACCTGCGCGGAGAGGTCGAGTCCTATCTCGAGCAGATCCGCTTCTCGTCCGAGCACGCCACCTCGGGCCTCGAAGAGGCGATGCGTTACTCGCTGCTGGCCGGGGGCAAGCGGATTCGTCCGGTCCTCGCCCTGGCGACCGCCGAGGCGATCGGCCGAGCGCGCAGCTCCGTGCTTCCACTGGCGGCGGCGATCGAGCTGATCCACACCTACTCACTGATCCACGACGACCTGCCGGCGATGGACGACGACGACCTGCGCCGCGGCCGCCTCACCTGCCACAAGGCATTCGGCGAGGACGTCGCGATCCTGGCCGGGGATGCGCTCTACGCCGAGGCGTTCAAGCTGCTGCTGACCGAGCAGGAGGGGGATCCCGCCCATGTGCTGGCCGCGGCGGGCCAGCTGGCCGGCGCCACCGGGGTGCAGGGGATGGTCGGCGGTCAGTACCTCGATGTCGCCGAGACGGCGCCTGCGGGGGCCCCCGGCCTGCGCCGCCTGCACGAGCTCAAGACGGGCCGGCTGATCGCCTCCAGCATCGAGTGCGTGCTGCTGCTCGACGGCGGCTGCGATTCGCAGACGGCCGACTCGCTGCGGGCCTTCGCCGGCGAGCTGGGCGTGCTCTTTCAGATCATCGACGACATCCTCGACGTGACCGGATCCGAGGATGCGCTGGGCAAGCAGCAGGGATCGGACGTCCGGCTTGGCAAGCGGACCTACGTGACCGAGTTCGGCCTCGACGGCGCCCGTCGCCTGGCCGACGAGTCCCGCGAGCGCGCCCGGACGGCGCTGCTCGGAACGACACGTGGCGCCGACCCGAACGGCGGCGACCACCTGGGGCGGATTACGGACTTCATCGCGACCCGGAGCTACTAGTGACTACACACCGCCTCTGCCAGATCACCAAGCCTCAGGATCTCCACGGCCTGACCGACGAGGAGCTCCAGGAAGTGGCCCAGGAGGTGCGCGAGCACATCATCGACACCGTGGGAGAGATCGGCGGTCACTTCGGCGCCAACCTCGGTACCTGTGAGATCGCGGTGGCGCTGCACTCGCTGCTCGACTCGCCGAGCGACAAGATCCTCTGGGACGTCGGCCATCAGGCCTATCCGCACAAGGTCCTCACCGGCCGCGCCGCCCAGCTGGACACGATTCGCCAATACGGTGGCCTGGCCCCGTTCTGCTCGATCAAGGAGTCCGAGCACGACATCATGGGCGCCGGCCACGCCTCGACGTCGATCGGTTATGCCGTGGGCCTCAAGGAGGCCATGCGCCGCGGCGTAGGGGCCGACGGCCACGTGGTGGCGGTGGCCGGGGACGGGGCCCTCACCGGCGGCGTCGCCTTCGAGGCGGTGCACCAGGCCGGGGGGCAGGGGACCCCGATCGTCGTCGTCCTCAACGACAACGGCATGTCGATCGCGCCCAACGTCGGCGCGATGTCGCGGTACTTCAACCGGGTGCGGCTCAACCCTCGGCTGTGGCACGCTCGCGAGGGGGTCGAGGGCGGACTCACCAAGCTGCCCGTCGGGATCGGGAATGCGTTCGAGCGCCTCGGTCCGCACTTCAAGGAGTCGATCAAGGCCTTCTGGGCCCCCGGCCTGTGGTGGGAGGAGCTCGACTGGGCCTACATGGGCGTCGTCGACGGCCACGACGTCCGCGCGCTGCGTCGCGCCCTGCGTGAGGCGCTGGCCGCCGAGCGCCCGGTGGTGGTGCACTGCGCCACCGTCAAGGGCAAGGGCTTCGCGCCCGCCGAGGAGGGCGGCCTCGAGGGTATGGAGAAGTGGCACGCCGCCAAGCCCAAGTCGATCGCCAACGGCGCTCCCGCCCCCGCCGCGCTTGCTCCCCAGCACACCGGCAAACGGGCGCCCAAGCCCGCGCCGCCGGCCTACACCCAGGTCTTCGGACAGGCTCTG
>DATAUL010000116.1:0-5834 GCA_036268255.1 Solirubrobacteraceae bacterium
CGCCCCGGGCACACCACGATGGAGGGACTGCTCGAGGCGTGCGTGGCCGCGACCCGCACGCCCGGCACCCGGCTGCGCTGGCGTGAGCCCCAGCAGATCGCCCGCGCGGAGATCGAGGAATGGTCGGAGCTGCCACTGTGGATCCCTCCCGGCCACCCGATGGAGGGCCTCCTGGGCATGAACACCGAGCACGCTCACGCCGCCGGGCTGCGCTGTCGGCCAGTCGCCGAGACCGTGGGCGACACGTGGCGGTGGATGTCCCAGCTGCCCGGTCCTCCGTCGCTGCGGGCGGATCTGACCGCACCGGGCTTGCCGCCCGCCAAGGAGCTCGTGGCGCTTCACCACGCTCGGTGAGCTCGGCGGCCTTCATCTAGCGAAAGACGTACTCATCGGGGTCGAGCTTGCTCGTGCGCTCCATGTACTCGCGTATGTACCCCGGCCAATTGGCGACGATCCGCCCGTCCTGGCCGCGATACCACGAGTCGCAGGCCATCCACGCGGTGCCGTCAAAGCGCGCCTGCAGCTCGCGATCCGATGCCGCCTCCACCTCGGTGATCGCGTCGGCGACGAGCTCGACGTCGGGCAGCGCCAGGGTCGGCAGGTAGTGGGAGCTGAACAGCACGCGCTTACAGCTGAACGTGTAGTCGGGCCACGCCCGTCGACGGGAGCGGCCTTCAGCGACGGTGCCAATCGTGACCCCGCCGAGCGCCGCCACGAGTCGGCGATCTCGGGGCGCACGCCGCTGACGATCGTCCCGCCGTCCTGGAATGCCTCCCACTGTGACCGCAGCGCCACTTGGGTGGCGGCCGGACTCAGGGAACGTCCTGTCTGCTCCATCGCGGACTCTCTCCTCTGAGGCCACAGCGTACCTCCGCGCCCTCCGCGGAGTGGACTCAGGTTGAGACACCGCATCGCGAACGCGCGTCGATCGCCGGCACGCGACAATATGACAGGCATGGACTCGACGGTGATGATCAGCTCGCCTGACGGCGAGACCCGGGCCGAGTTCGTCCCACGGGCGAACATGGTCTGCTGCTCCCTCCGCCACCGAGGGGCCGAGATGCTCGATCCCGGCCGCGGTGTCGAGGCCTACGCGCAGCACGGCGAGACGATGGGCATTCCGCTGCTGCATCCGTGGGCCAACCGGCTGGCGGGATCGTCATACCGCGTGGGCGAGACCACCGTGCGACTGCCCGCGGCCGAGGGCCGGTATCCGACTGACCCCAACGGCCTGCCGATTCATGGAGCGCTCCCCGGGCACCTGCGCTGGGCGGTGCAGGCCGGATCGCTTCCCGATCGTGTTGTGGCCCGGCTGCTCTGGGACTCGTCCGAGCTGCTGGAGCTGTTCCCGTTCGAGCACGAGCTGACGCTCGAGGCAGAGCTCGCCGGCGGCACGCTCACGCTGACCACGACATTGCGAGCGACCGGATCCGATCCGGTCCCGGTGGCGTTCGGCTTTCACCCGTACCTGCGGATCCCGGGTTCGTCGCGCCGTGACTGGCGGGTCGCGCTCGGGGCCACGCAGCGGTTGGTCCTCGACGAGCACATGATCCCCACGGGGGCGCGAGAGCCACTGGTGAAGCGCGAATTCGTGCTCGGCGAGCAGAGCTGCGACGACGGGCTGGCCGGGCTGGACGAGCCGGCGCGGTTCGGGGTATCGGTCGGCGAGACGTCGCTGACCGTCACATTCGAGGAGGGGTTCGACTACGCGCAGGTCTACGCACCGCCTGGGCACGACTTCATCTGCTTTGAGCCGATGACCGCCCCGACCAACGCGCTGGTCAGTGGGGAGGGGCTCGTCCTCGTGGCGCCCGGCGAGGAGTACCGGACACGCTGGAACGTCACCGTCACGCCGTGACGAGCGTGCGGCTCCGGGCATCGGCGGCGGCAGTGCGTTCGGCGGCGAGCCAGTTGGCGAGCTTGTCCAGCGGGACCGGGCGCGACAACAGGTAGCCCTGAACGAGATCGCACCCGCGGTCGGCGAGATGGACGAGCACCTCGCGCGTCTCGACGCCCTCGGCGACGACGCGCAGCCCGAGGTTGTGGCCGAGATCGATGACCGAGTGGACGATCGCCGCGTGCGCCGGATGCTCGAGCATGTCGTCGACGAAGCCGCGGTCGATCTTGAGCTCGGCCAGCGGCAGCGCGGACAGGTGACCGAGCGAGGTCTGGCCCTGGCCGAAGTCGTCGAGGCTGATCTTGACGCCGGCGGCCGTCAGGCGGCACAGCTCGATCGCGGCGGCGGCCGGATCGGCGAGGATCGTCGTCTCGGTCACCTCGATCACCAGCCGGCGGGGGTCGACGGCGAGCTCGCGCAGGATCTCGATCACGTCGTTGGCCAGCTCTCCGCGGCCGATCCCGCGAGCCGACACGTTGACGGCCACGGTCAGCTCGGCCCCGGCGTCGCCAAGCTGTCGCAGATCGGTCAGCGCGCGGCCCAGTACCCACCGGGTCAGCTGATCGATCAGATCGGTCTGCTCGGCCAGTGGGAGGAACGTGTCCGGATAAAGCAGTCCCCGCGTCGGGTGCTGCCAGCGCACGAGCGCCTCGATCGCGAGCGTGCGTCCGCTGGCCAGGTCGCGCTGGGGCTGATAGTGCAGGACGAGCTGCTCGGAGTCGATCGCCTGACGCAGCTCGGCGACGAGCCCGAGGGTGGCGGCGTCGTACTGGTCGCGGCGCACGTCGTAGCGGGCGATGCCGGCGTGCTCGGCCTTGGCGAGGTACATGGCGACGTCGGCGCGCCGCATCAACGTGCCGACGTCGTCGGCGTCGGCGGGGGCGAGCGCGTAACCGATGCTCGCCTGCACCGACAGCGTCAGCCCGCCGACGAGGAGGTCCTGTTGAAGGATGCGCCGGATCTCGGCCAGGTCGGCCTCCGGATCGACCTTGCAGGGCACCACGAGGCCGAACTCGTCGCCGCTCAGCCGGGCCACTGTCATGTCCGGCCCGGCTGCCGCAGCGAGGCGCCGGCCGACTTCGGTGAGGACCTCGTCGCCGTTGCGATGCCCGAGCGTGTCGTTGATCTCCTTGAAGCGATCCAGGTCGACGACGGCGATCGCGGTCGCTTGACCCTGGCGGCGCGCCGTGTGCAGGGCCGCTGCCGCGAGATGCTCGAACAGCGAGCGGTTCGGCAGGCCGGTGAGCGTGTCGAACGCAGCCAGACGGGCATTGAGCTGGGACTCGCGCCGTAGGCGCCGGGTCACCGAGGCACTGATCGCGAACATGGTCAGGTACAGGGCGCCGAGGCCGATGATCAGGTCGCGGTACATGGTGGACAGCAGCCCGGCGACCTCGCGTTTGATCGGGGCATAGGACAGATAGAGCTCGAGCACGCCCACCGCCCGCGCCGGCGATCCGGCGCGCAGCGGCAGGTAGACCTCGACCGCCCGCGGGCCGGGGTGGCGAGGGTTGGCGTCCGTGTTCAGATGGGTCAGGATCGCGACCTTCTCACCGTGCGCGGCGTCGAGGGCCTCGTCGTCGACCGGATCGTCGAAGCCCGTTCCGTCGTCCGAGAAGACGATGTGACCGGTCTGGTCGCGCAGCCGCAGCCGCAGCGCGCCCTCGCCCTCGCGGTCCACCGTCTGGCGGACGAGGCGGCGCATGCCGGCGCGGTCGGCGGTCGTGAGCCCAGCCGACAGCGGGGCGCCATCGAGCAGCGGCTCGATCGCCGTCTGCGCGATCAACTGCGCCTCGGACCGAGCCTGGTCGATCCCGCGCTGCTGGGACTCCGAACGGAAGTCGGCGGCGAGGATGAAGCCCAGCGCCGCGATCGGGATCAGGCTGACGACCGCGTAGACGGCGAACAGGCGCGCTGTGGCACGGCGCGCGTGGGCGACTGCATTCATGCCTCAATCGTCGGCATCCGGGGCGAGTTGTCTGAACGCGCCTGGACGCAGCGCGTCACAATGCGACATCCGTCCAGGATTCGAGCCGCGATAAGGAGAGAAGATGGACCTGACCTTCAGCGATGCCGAGCTCGCATTTCGCGATGAGCTGCGCGCGTGGTTCTCGGCCAACCATCCGGGACGCGAGCCGGAGGGCGACGAGGACGCGCACTACGCCTGGCGGCGCGATTTCCAGCGCCGGCTTGCCGACGACGGCTGGGCGGCCGTGCACTGGCCGGTCGAGTACGGCGGCCGCGGAGCGACGCTGACGCAGTCGGCGATCTTCTTCGAGGAGCTGGGCCGCTCCGGGACGCCGATGATGGCCAACGTCCTCGGCCTGCTGCTCGCGGGTCCGACGATCATGACCTACGGCACCGCCCGGCAGAAGGACCGCTACCTGAATCCGATCCTCACCGCCGAGGAGATCTGGTGCCAGGGCTTCTCCGAGCCTGACGCCGGCTCCGATCTCGCGAGCCTGAAGACGCGCGCGGTCAGAGACGGCGACGAATGGGTCATCACCGGCCAGAAGGTGTGGACGAGCGGGGCCCAGTACTCAAAGTGGTGCATGATCGTCGCGCGAACCGACAGCGAGGTCGCCAAGCACAAGGGCCTGACCTACTTTCTGATGGACATGGACCAGCCCGGCGTGCAGGTCGTCCCGCTGCGCCAGATCACCGGGGAGAGCGAGTTCAACGAGCTGTTCATCGACGGGGCCCGCGTCCCCGACGAGAACGTGCTCGGTGGCGTCGGCAACGGCTGGCGGGTGGCGCTGACGACCCTGATGAACGAGCGGGCGGGGCTGGCCTTCTTCCTGCAGGTGCGCATGCGCCAGCTGCTCGACCGTTTGATCGAGGAGGCGGCTGCCCGTGACCTGCTCGACGATCCGGTGATCGCGGAGCGCCTGGGGGAGCTGCATCTCAAGGCCGAGGTGCTGCGGCTGACCGCCTACCGCGGCCTGACGACGATTCAGAAGTACGGTCAGCCCGGCCCGGAGGGGTCGCTGACCAAGTGGATGTGGTCGGAGACCAACCAGCAGTTGACGCAGTTCGCGGCCGACCTGCTCGGCCCGGACGCGTTGACGGCCGGAGGTCGCTGGTCCTATGAGCTGCTGCGCGCTCGCGGCAACTCGATCGAGGGGGGCACCACCGAGGTGCTCAAGAACATCGTCGCCGAGCGCGTGCTCGGCCTGCCCAAGGCACGCTAGTGTCGCGGCACTAGGAAGGCTGAGGACATGGATTTCGATTTGACCGAGGATCAGCGGGAGATCAAGTCGGTCGCGCGTGAGCTGCTCGCCGCCCGGTCGCCGATCGCCAAGGTGCGCCAGGCAGCGGACGCCGGCCAGTACGACGCCGTCCTCTGGCGCGAGATTGTCGAGCTCGGCTGGCCGGGGATCGCCGTCGCCGAGGAGTACGGCGGCCAGGGACTCGGAGCGGTCGAGCTCGCCGTGCTGCTCGAGGAGCTCGGCTACGCCTGCGCCTCCACGCCACTGCTGTCGGCGGCGGTCGCCGCCGCCGCGATCCAGGCGGGCGGCTCAGACGAGCAGCGCGAGCGCTGGCTGCCCGGCCTGGTGGCCGGCCAGATCACGGCCGGCGTGGGCAGCGCCGGGCTGATCGTCGACGGCCACGCGGCCGACCTCGTCGTCCTGCTCGACGGCGACGGCGCGCGGGTCCTGGCCTCCCCGCAGTCAGCGCTCGTCGCGACGATCGATCCGACGCGCCGTTACGCCCGTCTGTCGTCCGGCGCCGACGAAGAGGGCGATGCGCTGGCCGACGGCGCGGCCGCCCGCGTGCGTACCGCGGTTGCTGCCGAAGTGGTCGGCGTCTGCCAACGCGCTCTGGACATGACGCTCGAGTACGTCAAGGATCGCAAGCAGTTCGGCGTGCCCGTCGGCTCCTTCCAGGCGGTCGCGCACCGGTGCGCGCAGATGCTGCTGCACACCGAGAGCGCCCG
>DATAUL010000117.1:0-4904 GCA_036268255.1 Solirubrobacteraceae bacterium
CGAGCGCGGGCGAACTGGACGAGCCAGCGGACGGCCAGCGTGCGGGCGCGGCGCGCCGGCACTTCGACGGGCACCTGGTAGGTGGCACCGCCGACGCGGCGGGAGCGGACCTCCAGCACCGGCGTCAGAGCCTTGATCCCGGCCTCGAGCTGCTCGACGGCGTTCTTGCCGCTGCGCTCGCCGAGGACCGCCATCGCGTCATAGACGATCTTCTCGGCGACCGACTTCTTGCCGTCCTCCATCACCTTGTTGATGATCTGCTGGACGAGACGGTTGCGGTAGACGGCGTCGGCCTCGATCGGCCGGACCTGGGCAGCGGCGCGGCGGGGCACTACTTGGCCTTCACGCCGTACTGCGAGCGAGCCTTCTTGCGGTCGCTGACGCCGGCGGCGTCCAGCGTGCCGCGAATCACCTTGTAGCGGAAGCCGGGCAGGTCCTTGACCCGGCCGCCCCGCACGAGCACGACCGAGTGCTCCTGGAGGTTGTGGCCCTCGCCCGGGATGTAGGCGCCGACCTCCATGCCGTTGGTCAGCCGGACACGCGCGACCTTGCGCAGTGCCGAATTCGGCTTCTTCGGCGTCGTGGTGTAGACGCGCGTGCATACACCGCGGCGCTGGGGGGCGGCGACCTTCTTCTTGCGACCCTTGCCGGACTTCAGGCCCGGGGTCGCGAGCTTCTTCTTGGGCGCCGTGCGGCCCTTGCGGATCAGTTGGCTGGTAGTCGGCATAGCGGTCGCCCAATGTAGCAGGCGTCAGGCCGCCGCCGGGACTCCTGCCAGGGCGGTGTCGACCTCGACGGCCTGCACGCCGACGGCATCGGCGACCGGCGCGTAGGTGACCTCGCCCGCGGCCACGTTGACGCCCAGCTTCAGGCCCGGATTGTGGGCGACGGCATCGTGCACCCCGCGCGTGGCGAGGTCGACCACGAAGGGCATCGTGGCGTTGGTCAGCGCGTAGGTCGAGGTGATCGGCACGGCGCCCGGCATGTTGGCCACGCAGTAGTGGGTGATCCCGTCGACCTCGTAGGTCGGGTTGGAATGCGTCGTCGGGTGTGAGGTCTCAAAGCACCCGCCCTGGTCGATGGACACGTCGACGAGCACCGCCTGGGGCTTCATCACGCCGAGCTGCGCGCGGGTGATCACATGGGGCGCCTTCGCCCCGTGCACGAGGACGGCTCCGATCACGAGATCGGCATCAGGCAGCCGCTCCTCGATCTGCAGCGTCGAGGCAAAGCACGTGTCCGCGCGGCCGCCGAAGGCGATGTCGAGCTCGCGCAGGCGATCGATGTTGCGGTCATAGACGTAGACCGTGGCCTCCATCCCGACCGCGATGAAGGCAGCGTTCATCCCGACCACGCCGCCGCCGATCACGATCACGTTGGCGGCGGCCACACCGGGCACGCCGCCGAGCAGGATGCCCCGGCCGCCCAGCGGCTTCTCGAGCATGAACGCGCCCGCCTGTGTCGCGATCTTGCCCGCGACCTCCGACATCGGGGCCAGCAGCGGCAGCCGTCCGCGCGAGTCCTCGACGGTCTCATAGGCGATGCAGGTGGCACCTGACTCCATCAGGCCGCGCGTCAGCGTCTCGTCGGCGGCCAGATGCAGGTAGGTAAACAGCGTGTGGTGGGGCTTGAGCCGCGCGATCTCCTCGGGCTGGGGCTCCTTGACCTTGACGATCATCGAGGCCTCGCCGAACACGGCGTCGGCGTCGGGCAGGATCGACGCGCCCTGAGCCACGTACGCCTCGTCAGTGATCGCCGAGCCTTCGCCCGCCCCGCTCTCTACGAAGACCGAATGGCCGGCGTCGACCAGCTCGCGCACCCCGGCCGGCGTGAGCGCCACGCGGTACTCGTCGGTTTTGACCTCTGTGGGGACCCCGACCTTCATGCCGGCACCAGCTCGCGGCCGCGCAGGGCCAGCCAGAACTCGATGCGGTCACGCGCGGTATGCAAGTCGCGTCCCGTCAGCTCCTCCACCCGCCGGATCCGGTAGCGCAGCGTGTGCCGATGGCAGTACAGCCGCTTGGCAGCGCGCTCCCACTGGCCGTTTTCTTCGATGAACGCCTCAAGCGATCGCATCAGTTCTCCTCCGTAGTGTCCATCGCCGGCCTCGATCGGGCCGAGAATCGAGTCGCAGAACAGCCGCAGGGCCTCGTCGTCCTGCAGTGACAGCAGCAGCTGGAACGAGCCCAGGTCTCTATACGTGGCCGCGTGGACCGAGCGGTTGCCCGTCCCGGCGCCATTGCCGCCCCTACCGACGTCGCCGTCGCCCAGCGCCACCGCCTCGACCGCGCATCGCGCCTCGTGAAAGCTGCGCCGCGCCTCCCCCCCGGCCACCGGCCGCCCGACGCCGACACGCAGATCGGCCGTGGCGTCCACCGCCAGGCGGACCGCCACGCGCTGGGCGAGCTCAAAGAGCGCCCCCTCATCGGCGGCCTCCACCAGGGCGCACGTGAAGGCACCCGAGCTGGCGACCAGTCCGGGAGATGCCTCCTCACGCAGGGCAAGCGCCAGCGCATCCTCCACGGGGGTCGGCGAGCCACGGCCGGCGTCAGGTCGATGCACGACGATCGCCGCCACCCGGTCGGCCATGCCGAACGGCTCGAGGCGCCGCTCCAGCTCGGCACCGGTCAGCCCGCCCTCGACGAGAGCGGCCAGGACGTCACCGGCGAGCCGGCGCTCGGTATCGCCGGCGACGCGCCCGCGCAGCAGCTCGAGCGCGACGATCGTCACAGCCTGATGCAGGGTGAGGCGGTCGAAGTCCGTCAGCGGCCCCGAGTCCTTGACGGCCACCAGCCAGGCCTCCGGCGCGTGCTCGCCGGCCGGGCCGCCCCCGTCGGCGGTCACCGGTAGCGCCAGGGAGCGGTCCGCCAGCCCGGCGTGTGACGGGAGGAAGGCTCGGGGTGGGCCGGACCGCGTCCGTCGCTCGTCGATCTCGTCGCGCAGCGCGCTCACCGCCTCGGGCTCGAGGACACGCCGGAAGGCACTCTGGGCCAGGGGCTCCCCCCGGGCATCGAGCACGAGCACGGCGGCGCCCACCAACGTCGCCAGCGTGCCCGCGAGCGCGTCCAGCCCACGCTGCGAGAGCACCACGCGCTCCAGGCGCTCATGCGCCGCCAACGCCCGGCGCAGCACCGCGTACTGCTCGTTGACCAGCTGCGTGAAGGCTGCCTCGGTGACGGCGATGAACGGGACCTCGTAGGGGACCTCGAACACCGGGAAGTCGCGTTCGACGGCGGCCTGCACGAGCGCCGGCGGAACCTCGCGGTGACCGAAGCCCACCCCGAAGCCCACTCCGGCCAGCTGATGGTCGGCCAGCCGACTGACGAACTCGGCCTGGCGCTGCGGGGTGTTGAGCTGCATGCCGGTCGTCAGCAGCAGCTCGCCGCCGGAGAGGAACGGCGTCGGATCCTTGAGCTCTGAGATGTGCACCCAGCGCACGGGGAGGTCAGTGGCGGCCTCCCCGCACAGCAGGCGCACGTCCAGGTCGCGCAGCAGTTCCCGGACGGTCAGCACGTACGGACCGTCAGGATGTCCCGTAACGGTTGGGCAGCGATCGCTTGGTCGTTCCAGCGGCTACGCCACGCATCCGGTCGCCGGCCTCGGTGAGGACCGGACGCAGGACCGCCTCCATCTCCTCGAACTGCTTGGGTCCGGCGATCAGCGGCGGCGACAGCTGGATCACCGGATCGCCGCGGTCGTCGGCGCGGCAGATCAACCCGCGGCGGTACAGCTCGCCGGAGAGGAAGCCACGCAGCAGGGTCTCTGACTCGTCGTCGGTCCACTGCTCGTCGGAGTCCTGGTCCTTGACCAGCTCGATGGCGTGGAAATAGCCGGCCCCGCGAACGTCACCGACGATCGGGATGTCGCGCAGCGACTCGAGCATCTGACGGAAGTCGCCCTCGTGGGCGCGGACGTTCTGAAGGATGCCCTCGCGCTCCATCACGTCTAGGTTGGCCAGCGCCACCGCCGAGCTGATCGGATGCCCGCCGAAGGTGAAGCCGTGGGTGAAGCTCGCGTCTCCGTGGCTGAAGGGCTCGAACACGCGATCGGAGGCGATCACAGCGCCCATCGGAGCGTACGAGCTGGTCAGCCCCTTCGCGGTCGTGATGATGTCCGGGAGATAGTCGTAGCGCTGGGCGCCGAACCACTCGCCGAGCCGGCCCCAGGCGCAGATGACCTCGTCGGAGATCAGCAGGACGTTGTACTGATCGCAGATCTCGCGCACCCGCTGCCAGTAGCCCTCAGGCGGGGTAAAGCATCCGCCGGCGTTCTGCACCGGTTCCATGATCACGGCGGCCACCGTGTCGGGGCCCTCGAACTCGATCCGATGAGCGACGGTGTCGGCCAGGTCCTGCGCGGACAGACCGTGGGGCAGGCGGAAGGTGTTGGTGTTGGGCACGTGACAGCCGCCCGGCGTCAGCGGCTCGAACGGCTGGCGCAGGCTGGTGATGCCGGTTGCCGACAGGGCACCGAGGCTGGTGCCGTGGTAGGCGATGTCGCGGGCGATCAGCTTGGTCTTGAGCGGATTGCCGGTCAGCTTGTGGTACTGGCGGGCCAGCTTGATCGCCGACTCAACGGCCTCCGAGCCACCGCTGGTGAAGAACACGCGATTCAGGTCGCCCGGCGCCAGGTCGGCGACGCGGGCAGCCAGCTCGATCGCCCGGGGGTGGGCGAACGTCCAGTTGGTGTAGAAGCCCAGCTCCTTGGCCTGGTCGGCCCCGGCCTGAGCGACGTCGGCACGGCCATGCCCGATGTTGACGCAGAACAGCGCCGACAGTCCGTCGAGGTAGCGCTTACCGTGCTCGTCGTAGACGTAGCAGCCCTCGCCGCGGGTGATGATCGGGATCTCATGATCCTCGTAACTGCCCATGCGCGAGAAGTGCATCCAGAGATGGCGGCGTCCC
>DATAUL010000118.1:0-5014 GCA_036268255.1 Solirubrobacteraceae bacterium
GAGCTCGTCCAGTTCGCCCATGAGGATCTCGTCGAGATTGTGGACGAGCAGGTTGATGCGGTGGTCTTTGACCCGCTGCTCGCCGTAGTTGTAGGTGCGGATCTTCTCCGCGCGCTGACCGGTGCCGACCTGGGCGAGTCGGCTGGCGCCGATCTCGGCCTGCTGCTCGGCCAGGGCGCGCTCGTACAGGCGGGCGCGCAGCACCCGCATCGCCCGCTCGCGGTTCTGCAGCTGGGACTTCTCGTCCTGCATCGAGACGACGATCCCCGTCGGCCTGTGGGTTATCCGTACGGCCGAGTCGGTCGTGTTGACTGACTGCCCGCCCGGGCCGGAGCTGCGGTAGACGTCGATCTGCAGATCGTTCGGATCGACCTGGATGTCGACGTCCTCGGCCTCGGGGAGCACGGCGACGGTCGCCGTCGAGGTGTGGGTCCGGCCCTGGGACTCGGTTTCCGGGACGCGCTGGACGCGATGTGTGCCGCCCTCGAATTTGAACACCGAGTAGGCGCCGCGGGGTGGGCGGGACTTAATCGAGAACGTGTAGTCGTTCTCGCCGATCGACAGCGGTTCGACCTTGAAACCGAGACGCTCGGCGTAGCGGGTGAGCATCCGGTACAGATCGCCCGCCCACAGTGCCGCCTCGTCGCCGCCGGCGCCCGGCCGGATCTCGACGATCACGTTCTTGTCGTCGTTGGGATCGCGCTCGACCATCGCCAGGCGGATCTCCTCCTCCAGCGCGGCCATGCGTTCCCGGGAGCTGTCGAGCAGCGCTCGCAGCTCGGGATCGTCGCCGTCCTCGAGCAGCTCCCGCGCGCCCGCCGCGTCGTCGGCGGCGTGCAGATACTCGCTCGCCAGCCGGGCGGCGGGCTCCAGCTCGCGGTATGCGCGGCTGGCGGCCTCGAAACGCTCGCGGTTGCCGATCACCTGAGGGTCTGAGAGCTCACCCTCGAGCTCGCCGAAGCGAGTGTGAACCTGGGAGACGAGCTCGTCAATCATGCTCGCGAGTGTAGGACCGCCGCCGGGCGGCGGGCCCTACATCTCGCAGCACGTCCTGCCCGTCAGTGCTTGGGGTTGACGAGATCCTTGACCCTGTCGGCGGCGTCGCTGATGGAGTTCTTCAGCCCGCCGCTCGCCTTGTCGACCTTGCCCTCGTTCTTGAGCGACTGGTCGTCGGTGAGGTCGCCGGCCGCTTCCTTGAGCCTGCCCTTGCCCTTGTCGATGTTGCCGTCGTCTGCCATGGGTTTCTCCTTGGGTACGTAATCCGTATCCGGGAGCTACCCGCGAGTAGAAGCGCCTACGCGACGACTTCGAGGCCCAGCAGATCGGTCGCCGAGGCGTCTCCCGGCTTCTCGACCTCGAGCACGGCCTGCAGCGCGGCAATCGACACCGCCAGCTCGTCGAGATCGGGCTCGCGCGTCGTCAGCTTCTGCAGCTGCAGCCCCGGAGCCATGATCAGCTGCACCCAGCGGTGGCGGCGGTTGCGTCCGGCCCAGCGGATCACCTCAAATGACAGGCCGGCGATCACCGGGACCCCGAGGATCCGCGTCAGCACGAGGATCCACCATGCCGGCAGACCGATCGGCGCGAACACGAAGATCGAGATGATCATCACGATCAGCAGGAAGCTCGTGCCGCAGCGGGGGTGCAGTCGCGAGTACAGCTTGGCCCGCTCGGGGGTCAGCTCGTCCTCGGCCTCGTAACAGGAGATCACCTTGTGCTCGGCGCCGTGGTACTCGAACACCCGCCGCAGATCGCGGATGCGCGACAGCAGGAACAGATAACCGAGGAAGATCGAGGTCCGCAGCACGCCCTCGACCAACCAGAACAGCAGCGAGGAGCCGAGCTGGTGCTTGATCAAGCTGGTCAGCCCCACCGGCGCGACGAAGAACACCCCAACTGCGAACACGAGCGAGACGAGCACCGTTCCAAACCACGCGCCGCTGGAGATCTCCTCCTGCTCGCCGGGAAGCTGGGCGTTGGCCGAGATCGTCAGCGCGCGCATCCCGATTGCCAGTGACCCGCCCAGGGCGGTCACGCCCCGGATGATCGGGAGCCGGTACACCCGATGGCGCCGCGTCCGCGGAGTAATCGGGAAGCGTTTGACGGCGATCTCGCCGATCGGCGCATCTGGATCGTTTTCGTCGGGCGGCTTGCGAACGGCGACGGCCCAGGTCGAGACGCCGCGCATCATCACGCCCTCGAGCACGGCCTGGCCGCCGAGGGGCGCGTCGCGCACGGCGGTCAACCGGCCGTCGGTGCCGCCGGGCATCAGCGCTCTGAGCTAGCTCGAGGTCGTGGTCCGGGCGCTGCGCCGGCCCTTGGCCACTCGGCGCTGGAACCGCTCGACGCGACCACCGGTGTCGACCAGCTTCTGGCGACCCGTGTAGAAGGGATGGCATGCCGAGCAGATCTCGACGTGGATCTCGGACTGGGTCGAGCGAGTCATGAAGTCGTTGCCGCACGTGCACGTGACATGAGCATCGACGTAGTTGGGATGGATCTCGGTCTTCATGTGCCGTGGAGTCTAGCGGCGGACGGCCGTGCTCAGGAGGGACAGGTGACCGTCATCGCGTTGTTGTCGCGGTCCTGGTCGTCGACCTGATCGGCCGAGTCGGCGACGACCGTCGGCGGGCTGGCGGCGGTGCACAGCGGCCCGACGAACGACAGCCGGCGCGAGGAGTGGGCGGCGAGGTGCGTCACGATCTGCGTCTGTGACGCCGATCCGTCGCCGGGCGTGAACAGGACCTCGAACGGGCCGGCGCTCGACGCGCCGCCGTTGGCGATCACCGCGGTGTAGCGCTGCTTGTGGGGCTTGTCGGGGATCGCCGTCACCGCCACGCTCTTGACGAGCACGTCGGGCCGCAGCTCACGCTGGGTGCAGCCGGCGGAATCGCGGATCGCCGTGGCCAGCACCTTGCCGTGGGAGCCGAGCCAGCGAAACGTCACCCGGAAGCGATAGCTGGCCGGAGCATCGAGGTTCGAGACGGCCTTGGTGAGCTCCCAGATGTCGCCGGGTCGCCGGCCGAGCGTAGGGTCCTTGGGCAACAGCCAGACGCCGAGGTCACCGGCGCCGGTGAGAGTCCGCGTCGCGCCGGCCTGCTTCTCCAGCAGATCGAACTTCAGTGCCAGTGAGCGCGTGCCGGTGACCGGGCGCATGACCGCCTTGACCGACACCGAGCGATTCGGCGGGTCCAATGCCCGCTGACAGGCGAAGGCGGCCAGCGTCGCACGCGGCGCGACCTTCGCCGATGCGGCCGCCGGGAGCGGGGCGATCGCGAGCGTCATCCATGCCACGAGCAGGAGAAAGCGTCTCATCACCGTCCTTAACCGGCCGGAACGCCGGAAGTTCCACGACTACGTGATCTGGTACAGCGGGCCGTCGCCGCCCTCGGGGGGTGTGAGGCGCCCGCCGCGCGCCGTGATCGCGCCGCACTGGACGCAGTTGGTGTAGTTGACCGTCACGTCGACATTGCCCGTCTCCGGCGCGTCGTCGGGGATCTCGTAGACCCCCGCCGGGCACATCCAGACCCAGCTCTCGGCGATCTCCCGCGGGACGTTGCGGTGCAGGCGGATGTGGTTGGGGGCATCGTCACGGGTCGCGTTGCCCGAGATGTAGACGCTCGAGAGCTTGTCGAAGGTGTACTTGCCGTCGGGCTTGGGATACCCCTTGCGCGTGTCGCCGATGAACTGCGGCACCTGGTCCCCCCTGTGCCACGGCAGCCGCCCACGGGGGATCTTGCCCTTGGACACGATCGCGGCGCCACTCAGCGGGGCTCCCTTGATGAAGCCCCTGGTCAGCGGCTGGCGGGTGTTGCGCACCTGATACAGCTCCTGCCCGACCGAGGAGTCCTCGATCGCCTGCTCGTATTTCTCCAACGACTCGCCCGCCTTCAGCGTCCGGTAGATGGCCTCGGCGGCCAGGATCCCGGACTTGATGCAGTGGTGCACGCCCTTCAGCGCGGCGGCGTCGACCATCCCGCCGGAGTCGCCGACCAGCAGGGCGCCGGGCATCGTCAGCTTGGGCATCGACCAGTAGCCGCCGCCGGGCAGCGCCTTGGCGCCCCAGGCGATGCGTTCCCCGCCCTCCAGGATTCCCTTGACCAATGGGTGCAGCTTGAACTGCTGCAGCAGGTCGTGGACCGAGGTGGTGGCGTCGGCGTAGTCAAGGTCGACGACGAAGCCGATCGACACCAGGTCGTCGCCGGTCTTCTCGTCCTTCATCGGATACAGCCAGCTGCCGCCGACCTGGCCGTACTTGGCGGGAACCTTGAGCGGCCACGGGCCAATCGTGTGGATCACGCGGTCCAGCGGCTTGGGGACCTTCCACAGCTCCTTGACACCCAGCTCCCACACCTGGGGCTCGCGGCCGTCGGCGAGCTCGAACTCCTTGATCGCGGCGCCCGTCAGATGGCCCCAGCAACCCTCCGCCAGGACGGTCACGCGGGCCTTGATGTCGGTGCCGGGCTCGAAGTTGCCCAGCGGCTCGCCGTCCTTGCCGCGACCCTTGTCGCCCGAGCGCACGCCGACGACCTTGCCGTCATCGACGATCAGCCGGGTTGCCGAGGTCTCGGTGAGGATGTAGGCGCCGCCCTCTTCGGCCTGCGCCTGCTGGTAGCGGGCCAGCGCCGAGACCGACACGACCTCGTTGCCGTGGTTCTTGAAGTTCGGCACCGCGAACGTCGGCACCGGGAGCTTCATCTTGCCGTTGGGCAGCGCGTATATCGATTCCCGGTTGACCTCGCCGAAGGCGAAGCGCTCCTTGCGCCAGTCCTCGCGCGACATGTCGGGGAACAGCTCCTGCAGCGGCCCCGGGCGCATGACCGCGCCCGACAGGTTGTGCCCGCCACAGGTCTTGGCCTTCTCGATGACGGCCACCGGCACCTCGCCGAGGCGCTCCATCAGTGCCTCGTCGTCGCCGAGCAGCTGGAGCAGCCGGTTGGCGCACGCCAGGCCGGCGGTGCCGCCGCCGACGATCGCCACGCCGACTTCGATCAGCTCGTCCTCGTCGTCGAGC
>DATAUL010000119.1:0-9675 GCA_036268255.1 Solirubrobacteraceae bacterium
GGCCGGCTCGACGGGGGCGCGTCGTTGTGGTCGGACTTCGTCTATGACGACTACGGGGCCTCGAGCGTGGAGGGGCTGCCGGCGTCGACCTTCGCGGGCAGTTCGGGGCTGGCCGCGCGCCAGGGCGCGTACGCCTTCCCCGCCGGTGCGGCCGACAACAACGGCGCCGACATCTTTCGCGCCGGTGTCGGACTGAGCGGCGACTTCAGCTATTGGCGGGTCGACTGGGTGACGCTCGCCGACCCGAACGTCCCGATCGCCGAGTGGACGTTCGACACCGACGACAACGCCCTCACCGGCGCGGCCACCTGGCCGGCGAGCGCCGGGGTGAGCTCGCCCGGGATCGAGCAGGCGCTCGTCGTCTCAAGCCGCGGGGCCTGGCTGGTCGACCCGACGACCGGGACGCGCACCGACGTCGTCGCCAACGGCGGCCGGTTGACCGTCGACCGCTCGTCGAAGTCGTTCATCGTCGCCGTGCCCAACAGCCTGTTGCCCGTGAGCGGGACGTGGCGGGTGCGGCTGGGGGCCGGCCTGGCCGACCCCACCGGTCAGAGCTTCGCCGCGCCTGACGTGGCCACCACCGGCTCGAGCGCCGTCTCGCCCACCGCCGAGCGCCTGTACAACGTCAGCTTCCGCACCGTCGGCCAGGAGCCGCCCGTCTACGCCGACGGCATGACCGACGCGCTCGTCGCGCTGGCCCAGGCGGCGGCCGCCGCCAACCCGGTCGGGGCAGCGCTCGGAGCCGACGGGGTCGCGCGCCAGATCACCGGCAACTTCTGGATGGAGGACGATCAGGCCGACACGCTCGCCGGCGGTGACGTGTCCAAGTTCTCGCAAACGATCGACTGGTCGGCTCTGGCCGCCCAGGACGCCACGCCCGAGCCGCACCCCACCGGCTACAGCGCCCGGTGGTACGTCTCACGCCTGCACCCCGGGTCGGGACAGGTGATCGACGACGGCGCCGAGGGCAACTTCAAGCCGACGCTGCTCGAGCAGGTGCAGCCCTACTCGGTGTACGTGCCCACCACCTATCAGCCGGGCCAGAAGCTGCCGCTGACGTGGATCCTTCACTCGCTCGAGGTCAACTACAACCAGTACGGGGGCTATGACCCGCAGCTGATGGCGCAGCTGTGCCAGCAGCGCGACTCGATCTGCGCCACCACCGAGGGCTTCGGCCCGGCCGGCTGGTACTACAACGAGGCCGAGACCGACTTCTGGCAGGTGTGGCGCTCACTCGCCGACAACTACTCCCTCGACCCCGAGCGGACCGTCATCTCCGGCTACTCGATGGGCGGCTGGGCGTCCTACAAGCTGGCCTTCGAGCATCCCGACGACTTCGCCGGGTCACTCGTGCTCGACGGGCCGGTCGCCTGCGGAGTGGAGGCCTACCCCGGAGCGACGGCGGCGGCCTCCAGCGATCCGCCGTGCGCCCAGGACGGCGAGAGCCGACCGCTGATCGCCAACGCCCGCTGGATCCCCTACGTGATCGACCAGACCTATGCCGACGAGCTGGTGCCGACCACGGGCGTGGTCGCCCAGGCGCAGGGGTTCGACACCCTCGGCCAGCGCTACAACCTCTTCATCCACTCGGGCGGCGACCACCTGGCGTTCGCCGTCGAGGATCGCTTCTCCGATGTGGTCGCGGCGCTCGGCTCGCCCGTGCGCACGACGAACCCGGGCACGTTCACCTACGGCTGGTACCCGAGCCTCGACAGCCCGCCGCTGGGCATCGGCGCCACCGGCGACTACTGGCTGAGCGGCCTGAGCGCCCGCGACAGGGCATACGGCACGCTGGCCTCGATCGTCGCCGACGACGGAGCCCTGCCCGGCCCGGCGATCAGCGTGCAGCACTTCGGACCCTCGCCCACCACCGAGCCGCTGCCCGGCACCAACTACGGACTGTCGTGGAAGCCCGGGCCACAGTCGACCGCTGCGATCGCGCTGATGACGCTGAAGCTCACGGACGTCGCGGGGCTGACGATCGACGCCCAGGCCGCCAAGCTGCAGCGCGGCACGATCACCGTGCACAGCGACGGCACCTCGCGGGTCGGATTCACCCAGCTGGCGCGGGGCACCAAGGTCTTTCGCCACGGGGCGCTCGTCGTCCAGGTCGGCCCGGACGGGAAGGCCACGGTGCCGGTCGGCTCGGGCACGACCGTGATCGTGCTCGGCCCGGCGTCCTCGGTGGGCGGTTCCTCGAAGTACTCGTGCGTACAGCCGACGGGCCGGCTGAGCGGCCGGCGGCTCGGCCCCGTCCAGCTCGGGATGAAGCGGACGGCCGTCCGCGCGCAGTTCGCCCGGCGCACGACAGGAGGCCGGCGCAACATGGACTTCTTCTGCACGGCATCGCATCGCATCCGGGTCGGTTATCCGTCGGCCAAGCTGCTCCGCGGCCTGTCCAGGCCACAGCGCCGGCGGGCGAGCGGCCGCGCGATCCTCATGCTGACGGCCAGCCACCATTACGCCCTGCGCCGTGTGCGCCCCGGGGCGCGGCTCACCCCCAAGCTCAAGCGCCGCCTGCATCCCGGTCGGCCGTTCCACGTCGGACAGAACCGGTGGTACCTGGTGGCCGAGCCGGGCAGCCGCGGCGTGCTGAAGGTGCGCAGCGGCGTGGTCCAGGAGATCGGGATCGCCGACGCGCGGCTCACCCGCGATCGGCAGGCCGCGCGCCGGTTCCTCCGCAGCTTCGACTAGACCGCAGCCGCAGCGCCAACGCCGAGGGGGAAGCGCACACCGGTCAGCTGCTCCGAAACGTCCCACAGACGCCGGGCGACACCGCTGTCCTGGGCGGCCCTGCTGCGTCCGACGAGCTTCGGGGCTCCGCGCTGCTCCATGAAGCCACTGGGCCCGGCGAAGCTGTTGCCGGGAACATCGGCCACCGCCGCATACAGCGTCGGCAGCGAGCCGCCGTTCTCGTCCTGGGCAAGCAGGCGGTTGCCGACCGAGCCGATGATCTCGAACAGCCGGTTGTCGCTGTGGAACTGGAGGTTGGTCGCCGCGTAGCCCGGGTGAGCGGCATTGGCCTCCACGTTCGAACCGGCGGCCGTCAGGCGACGCTGCAGCTCGACGGTGAACAGCAGGTTGGCGAGCTTTGACTGCCCGTAGGCGCGCCATGCCTTGTAGGACTTGCGCTCCCAGTTGAGGTCGTCGAAGTCGATCGTGCCCATGCGGTGGCCCGTGGACGAGACGGTGACAACGCGTCCGGTGACGTGCTTCACCAGCAGGTTGGTGAGCGCGAAGTGGCCGAGATGGTTGGTGCCGAACTGCAGCTCGAAACCGTCGGCGGTCCGCGTCAGCGGCGGGATCATCACGCCGGCGTTGTTGATCAGCAGGTCGATGTCGCCCTCCCAGCCC
This sequence comes from Solirubrobacteraceae bacterium, assembly GCA_036268255.1. Taxonomy (GTDB): domain Bacteria; phylum Actinomycetota; class Thermoleophilia; order Solirubrobacterales; family Solirubrobacteraceae; genus Palsa-465. The sequence continues at coordinate 3,355 of DATAUL010000119.1, forward strand.
TCGGCGAAGGCGCGGACGGAGGCGAGGTCGGCCAGGTCCAGCGGGCGAACCTCGACGGTGCCGGGCATGCCGGCGGCGGCGCTGGCGCCCTTCTCGGCGTTGCGGACGGCAAGGATGACGCGGGCGCCGCGCTCGGCGAGAGCCGCGGCGGCGGCGCGGCCGATGCCGCTGTTGGCGCCGGTGACGATCGCGGTGTGGCCGCTCTGATCGGGAATGTCTTGGGTGCTCCAGGTGGAAGTAGTCATGGACAACAATGTAGCTGGTGACAACAATGCTGTCAACGACTACTTCATCCGCTACGCTGCTCCGGATGGACGTCCGTCCCTATCACCACGGCAACCTGCGGACCGCCCTGCTCGCTCAGGCCGAGCGCACCGTCCGTGAGCGCGGCGTCAACGAGCTGTCGCTGCGCGAGCTCGCCCGCGAGGTGGGCGTCAGCCACGGCGCGCCACGCCGCCACTTCCCCGATCGTCAGGCCCTGCTCGACGCCCTCGCCGAGTCGGGCTTCGAGCGGCTCGGTGCCGAACTGCGGGCCGCCGTCGACGGCGCCGGCGAAGACTTCCGGGCACGGCTGGAGGCGACCGCCAAGGCATACATCCAGTTCGCGATCGAGGACGCCGAGCTGCTCGAGCTGATGTTCGCCGGCAAGCACCGCGAATCGGCGCAGGCCCTCGTGGACGCCGCCGACCGCACCTTCTCCGTGCTGTTCGAGCTGATCGGCGAGGGGCAGGCCGAAGGCGTGCTCGAGCCTGGCGACCCCGAGCGGGTCGGGCTGTTGCTGTTCGCCACCGTGCAGGGCATCGCCGCCCTGGTTACCGGTTCCATGATCGAGGCCGACCAGCTCGACTGGCTGCTGCCCGAGGCGATCGCGCACTTCCTGCGCGGGTCGCGCACGGCCAGCTGATCGCCGTGGCAGACCACGACGCGATCGTCGTCGGCGCCGGGCACAACGGGCTCGTCGCCGCCACACTGCTGGCTCGGGCCGGCTACCGGGTGCTGGCGCTCGAGCGATCGCCGGCGGTGGGCGGAGCGGCCGTGTCGGCGTCGCCGTTTCCCGGCGTCGACGCCCGGATCTCGCGTTACTCCTACCTCGTCAGCCTGTTCCCGGCAGCGCTGCTGGCTGAGCTGGGCCTGAACGTGGAGATGCGGCGGCGCCGCGTGTCGTCCTACACGCCGGTCGGCGACGCCGGGGTGCTGGTGTGCGACGACGACGAGCGTACGCGGGCGTCGCTGGTGCGGACCCTCGGCGACGACAGCGCGACCGGCGAGCTGGAGCGCTTCGGCGAGCTGACGACCGCGATCGCCGAACGCGTCTTCCCCACGCTCACCCGGCCGTTGCGCCCTCGCGACGAGCTGGGCGACCACGAGCTGTTGTGCCGCCCGCTGTCGGAGCTGCTGACCACCTCCTTCGCATCCGATGTCGTCCGCGGGATCGTCGCCACCGACGGTTTGATCGGCACGTTTGCCAGCCTCGACGACCCGGGGCTCGTACAGAACCGCTGCCTGCTGTACCACGTGATCGGCAACGGCACGGGTCGCTGGGACGTGCCCGTGGGCGGAATGGGAGCGCTGACCGACGCGCTGTTGCAGGCCGCGCTCGCGGCGGGCGTGGAGGTCTTGACTGAGGCACCGGTCATCGGGATCGAGGCAGACGGCCGGCGTGCACGGGTCGTCACCGCCGAAGCAGCCGTCTACCGCTCGCGCCACGTGCTCTGCGGGGCGGCGCCGGCGATCCTGGCCGGCCTGCTCGGGACCGACGCCCCGGCACCGCCGCCCGAGGGCTCACAGCTCAAGCTCAACCTGCTGCTGCGTCGCCTCCCCCGCCTGCGCGATCGCAAGGTCGCGCCCGAGGACGCGTTCGCCGGCACCCTGCACGTCAACGAGTCCTACGAGCAGCTCCAGACGGCCTACGCGCAGGCGGCCGCCGGCCAGATCCCGGCGCTGGCGCCGTGTGAGGCGTACTGCCACTCGCTCACGGACCCCAGCATCCTCGGTCCCGAGCTGCGCGCCGCCGGTGCCCAGACGCTCACCGTGTTCGGCCTGCACATGCCCGCCCGGCTTTTCAGGGCCGACGCTGGCGCCAAACGACAAGCGGTCGGCGCGACCCTGCGCTCGCTGAACTCGGTGCTGGGTGAGCCGATCGAGGACTGCCTGATGACCACCGCTCACGGCGAGCCGTGCCTGGAGGCGCGTACCCCCGTCGAGCTCGAGGACGAGCTGGCGATGCCGGGCGGCCACATCTTTCACCGCGACCTGACATGGCCGTTCGCCGAAACCGAGGACGAGATCGGGCGGTGGGGCGTCGAGACCGAGTTGGCGAACGTCTGGCTGTGCGGAGCCGGCGCCCGGCGGGGCGGCGGTGTCAGTGGCATCCCGGGCCACAACGCCGCCCACGCCGTGATGCAGGCAGACGACGGGCGCTAGGACACCGCCCGCGCGACCGTGGCGGTGTCAAAGCCACCGTGATCGGCGGTCGCGGTATGCGCGGTCGCGTCGAGGCGATCACCGTGCTCTGAGCCTGGGTACGAAGCGTGAGCGCCGAGACGGCGACCACGATGGCCGTCGCCCGCGGAAGCAGTAGCGAACGCGGGGACCTATCAACCTGCTCGCAGCCGGGCCGCCGGCGGATCACATCGCTGCACACAGCCGGCCGCGTACCCGCAAGTGATCCGAAAACGCCGCAGTGCACGTAACAGCGGTTGCACCCGGACTACGAAGGAGTACGCATGACTGACAGCAACCAGGGCGAACGCTCCACGGTAGGAGTCGTCGAAGAGCTCGCTCGCGATGATGTGCAGCGCAAGCACTTCCTGAAGATGGCGGGCAAGGGAATGGGCTCGGCGGCAGCCGCGACCGGACTGGCCGCCTTCATCGCGGCGTGCGGTGGCTCGAGCAGCACGTCGAGCTCCGCCGCCGGAAGCTCGAGCTCGGCCGCGATGGGGGGAACGAGCAGCACGGCGGCGGCAGTGGCCAGCACCACCGCACCCACGGGCGACTTGGCGATCGTCAACTATGCACTGACGCTGGAGTACCTGGAGTCGCAGTTCTACGCCAAGGTGATCGCCAGCGGTCTGTTCCACGGCAAGAACCTGTCGGTGATCAAGTCCTTCGGCGCCGAGGAGACGCAGCACGTCGTGGCGCTCAAGAAGGTCGCGATGAGCATGGGAACCCCGGCACAGGAGCCGATGGGCAAGTTCCCGATCCACTCCGCCACGCAGGTGACCAAGCTGGCGGGGGCCGTCGAGAACCTCGGCGCCGCCGCCTACCTCGGGCAGGCGGGCAACATCGAGAGCAAGGAGATCCTCGCCGCAGCGCTGTCGATCCACACCATCGAGGCCCGCCACGCGGCCACGATCAACCTCGTGCTCATGAAGAGCCCGACCCCGGACGGCGCATTCGCCAAGCCGATGACGATGGCCGAGGTCCTGAAGGTCGTCACGCCCTTCATCGCCTGATCGCCGGACGCCCCTTTTCCTAGAGAGGAACAACCAATATGAACACTCCTGAGAACACCTCCCCGGAGCTGGCGAACGTCGAAGTCCACGGACTGACCCGCTCCAGCTTCATCCTGAAGGGCGCCCTCGCCGCCGGCGCCGCCTACGGCGCCAGCGCCGTCGCGCCGTTCGTCGGCAATGCCCTGGCCGCGAGCCCCGACGTTGACATCCTGAACTTCGCGCTCACGCTCGAGTACCTGGAGACCGACTTCTACCAGCGGAAGGGCAGGACGGTCGGCCTCAGTGGACAGGCCAAGTCGCTGGCCAGGTCCTTCGGCGACGAGGAGGCCGAGCACGTGGCCGCGCTCACCAAGGCGATCACCGCCTCGGGCGGCAGGCCCGTCAAGAGGCCGATGTTCGTGTTCCCCGGCAGGGACCAGAAGAGCTTCCTCAAGCTCGCCTACGTCCTGGAGAACACCGGGGTGGGCGCCTATAACGGCGCGGCCCCGTCGCTGCAGAGCAGGGCTCTGCTGGCGGCCGCCGGCTCGATCGTCCAGATCGAGGCGCGCCACGCCGCGTCGATCGCGCTGCTGACGGGGATGAGTATCACCCCCAACGGCGCATTCGACAAGCCGCTGACCAAGAAGCAGGTCCTGGCCGCAGCGGGTCCGCTGATCAAGGCCTAGGACCCTCGAGTGCCATGGCGCGGTCCGCGACGCTTGTCCGCGGGCCGCGCCTCGCTGTGCCCGTCGACCCACGCCATGCCGACCTCGTCCGCCCGCGGACCTGCCCGCAGGTCGCTTCGCGCAGGGCGCGAGCTCGACGGGACCACGGCCCGCGCTGATCCATCTGCCGACCACAGCCGTATCCCTTGCAACCCCCCAACGGAACTGCCCCGATCGGAGAACGCCCAATGCTCGGACTCGACAATCCCATTCACATCCTCTTCCTGCTCGTCATCGTGCTGCTGGTATTCGGCGCCAAGCGCCTGCCGGAGATGGGCCGCTCACTCGGCGACGGCCTGCGTGGCTTCAAGGACTCGGTCAGCGGCGAGTCGCACGACAACCCGATGTCGGCGATGTCGGCGATCGAGCCCACTCCCGCCCCGATCACCGTGATCGCTCCGGACACCGCCCCGGCCCCCGAGGCCGAGCGCGTCCCCGTCCGGACCGTCGCCTAGCCCCGTCGATCGGCGAGAACAGAGCTGATGCAAGTGCCAGGAGCCATTGCGTCCGCGGCGTTCCGCCCTGCGTCTCACGACGCGCGGATGAGCGCCGTGGACCACCTGGAGGAGCTGCGGGCGCGCTTGATCGTGTCGCTGCTCGCGCTCGCGGTCGCCTTCGGGCTGTGCTTCTGGCAGAGCCATCAGCTGTTGCGCCTGGTCAACTCGCCGCTGGCGCACAACACCCAGCAGCAGGTCAAGGCCGGTCACGGCACGCTCGGCGCGACCTACTCGCTGCAGCGCAACGCCCGCGACGTGGCCAAGCAGGTCGGCGCGGTCGCCGGGGTCCTGCAGGCCCAAGCGCAGGATCCGGCGGCCACGGCGTCGCTGACCCAGGTGCAGCGCAGCCTCACCAAGGACGTCAAGGCGCTCTCGGCGACGCCGCAAGGCGACCGCCCGGTGACCCTCGGGATCGGCGAGCCGTTCACGGCCACGTTGACGGTGACGCTGATCTTCGCCCTGATCCTCTCGCTGCCCGTCCTGCTGCTGCAGGCATACGGCTTCTTCATGCCGGCGTTGTCCTCGGCACAGCGGCGCCAGATGCTCCCGGTCACGGCGGCGATCCCGCTGCTGTTCGCCGCCGGCGTCGCCTTCGGCTACACCGTCGTGCTCCCGGCCGCCCTGCACTTCTTTCAGAACTTCAACAGCGACCAGTTCAACGTCCTGGTCCAGGCAAACCAGTACTACAAGTTCGCCGCCACGGTCCTGCTGGCGATGGGGCTGCTGTTCCAGATCCCGGTCGCGATCATCGCCGTCACCCGCGCCGGGCTGATCACTCCCACCCAGCTGCGCCACAACCGGCGCTACGCGGTGCTGGCGTGCTGCGCGATCGCCGCGATCCTTCCCGGCGACGCGATCACGATGCTGCTCGAAACCCTGCCCCTGTACATCCTGTTTGAGCTGAGCGTCCTGATCGCGGCCTACTCCGAGCGTCGCGCCCGGAGACGTGCCCTCGCCGACGGGGCGACCGGTGAGCGAGGGTCCGGCCGCCTATGATCGATGGTATGCCCAATCCCTCCTCCGCCCGTAGCGTCAAGATCGGCACCGACGAGCGCACCGGCTGGTCCTCGGAGCGCCCCCGCCGCGACGGGGCGCCGCCCCGTCCCGTCGATGTCTCGGTGCGCAACACCCTCCTGCGCCCGTCTGACCGCCTGCGCTACTCGCCGGGGAGCCTGCTGCTCGTCACCGGCGCCCAGGCGGCCGGGCTTGATCAGTTCCTCGGCCGGGTGATCGAGGAGCGCGGGATCGTCTTCACTCCCGCCAAGGTGCGGGCACTGCTCGCCGGGCGGGTGCCCGAGGACCAGATCGACGCCAAGACCGACGAGCTGCTGCGTGCGGCTGTCGCCAAGCGCATGCAGGGCGGGGAGTCGGCGGTCGTCGGCCTTCCGAACGCCGATCCGGCCCGACGCCGCCAGTTCGTCGAGCTCGCCTTCGCCCATCGCCGTCCTCGTCATCTGCTGATGGTCGAGGCCCCGACGGATCTGATCGGCGACGACGAGCGCCCCGTGCTGGACGACCTGCGCCGGACGCTGACCGCCGGCGAGCTCGGCGCCGAGGGGTTTCACACCGCGATCCGCCTCGCCGGCAACACGCTGGCCGAGCTCAAGCGGATCGTGTTCCGGCCGCTGCCCGCGGACGACTAGTACTCACCGCGCTCAGGGACGC
>DATAUL010000120.1:0-2630 GCA_036268255.1 Solirubrobacteraceae bacterium
GTCGGCGATCAGCAGCAGCGGCGCGGGGAGCGCGGCGCCCAGCGCGACCTTGCGGGCGACCGCGGCCGTCCACGGGTCGCCGGCGAGATCCGCGGCGAGGGCGGAGAACGCCGCGCCCGACGCGGCCCCGCCGAACCAGAAATAGAGCGGGACCTCCCAGGCCCACACCGGCGGGTGCAGGAACGGCCCCTCCACGGACTTGGGCATCGCCCCGCTCCGCATCTCCAGGTTCGCCGCTGCGACCTCGCCCGCCTCGGGCTCGGCAGCGGCATACGCCGTGTCGCGGTCGTAGATGTAGGACCAGGCGGCATCGCCCCAGGCGGGCTTGGCGAGGTCCACGCCGGCGCCGTCGACGGCGCGCTGCCACGGCCCCGGCTCTCCACGCGTGCCGAGTGCCGGCCGATTGTCGTCGCTCATCGACGCCTCCGAGCCGCCACGAACACCGCCGCGGCACCGGCGGCCGCGAGGATTCCGGCGCCGACGGCGGCCGCCGTCGCCGCGAACAGGTTCTCCTGGATCGGCGAATCGGCCTCGGCCGGCAGCCCGTAGCGCTCCGGCGGCTCGGTCAGCAGGAAGAACGCTCCCAGACCTCCGGCCAGCTCATGTTCGGCCTCATCACCGGCCCCGTACAGATACGCGCCCTCGACACCGCGGTGGTGAAGCTCGGCGACGCGCCGCTCGGCCTGTTGCACGAGCTCGCCGTAGGGCCCGAACTGGATCGAGTCGGTCGGGCAGGCCTTGGCGCATGCCGGCTCGAGCCCGTCCTGGAGGCGGTCGTAGCAAAGCGTGCACTTGCCGGCGCGACCGTCGACCGGATCACGGTCGACGACGCCGAACGGGCAGGCGGGGACGCAGTACCCGCAGCCGTTGCAGATATCAGCCTGCAGAACGACCGTCTGATACTCGGTGCGGATGAGCGCGCCCGTCGGACAGGCATCCAGGCAGCCGGCATTCGTGCAGTGCTTGCACACGTCGGACATGAACAGCCACTGGCCGCCGACGCCCTGGGCCATCGTGACGAGGTCGGGCAGCTCTCCGGCGGCCGGGATCGACGGCAGCGCCCGCAGTGCCTCCTCCTGCAGCTGGGGAGTCGGCTCGGCGAGCTCGACGAACCGCACGTGGCGCCAGGTCGATGCCGACAGCTCCCCGGTGTGGTCATAGGAGGCTCCCGCCCGGAACTGCGAGCCGTCGGCGGGCAGGTCGTTCCACTGCTTGCAGGCGACTTCACAGGCCTTGCAGCCGATGCACACCGTCGTGTCGGTAAAGAAGCCCATCCTCCCGGCATCAACCCGGTGGATCGCCAGCTCGGCCGGCGCAGCAGCGGTTGCGCTCACGGCATCACGTCCTTGGGGAACTCGGCGGACAGGTCGTCCTCGTTGGGCGCGACCGTCGGATAGCGCCGCCCGGCGCCCCTCAGGCGTTCGGTCGACGGTCCGTGGCGCCGGCCGGCGCGCACATCGCAGGTGAACGCCTTGGACTCCTGGATCGAGACGTTTGGGTCGCCGGACAGCACGCCGAGATCGTTCGTCGAGTCACCGGGGCAGGGCCCGCTGTAGCCCCAGTGCCATGGAAGGCCGACCTGGTGCACGGGCCGGCCGTCGACCCGCACGGCGCGCATCCGGTCGGTCACGACGGCGCGGGCCTCGATCTCCGCGCGATCGGTGACGATCGTCATCCACCCGCCGTCCTCGATTCCGCGCGCGCGGGCGAGGACGGGGTCGATCTCGGCGAACATCTCCGGCTGCAGCTCCGCCAGCCACGGGAGCATGCGGCTCATGCCCCCCGTGGTGTGCTGCTCGGTCAGACGGAAGGTGGTCGCGACGAGGGGATAGCGCGGATCGCCGGTCGCGTGGTACGGATTCTCCGGACGTCGCCAGCGGATCGCCGATGGGTCGGCGTCGACGTCGGGGTACAGCAGGTTGTGCACCGGCGACTCGATCGGCTCGTAGTGGGTCGGCAGCGGCCCGTCGAGCATCCCGCCCGACGTGTAGAGCCAGCCCCGGCCGTCGGCCATCATGATGAATGGGTCGTCGCCGCCGATCGCGTCCATCCCGCTGGCACCAGGCGGCGGGCGATAGCCGGGCTCCTTCGTCTCGGGGAAGTCAGGAACGTCGTAGCCCGTCCAGCGATGTTGCGCGGAGTCCCACCAGATGTACTTCTTGCGCTCGCTCCACGGTCGCCCCTGCGGATCGGCGGACGCGCGGTTGTAGAGGACACGGCGGTTGGCCGGCCACGCCCACGCCCACTCCGGCGAGACGTGGCCGCCCGGCGTGTGGACATCGCCCGGGTTGCGTCGACGAGCCTGATTGACCCCGTCGGCGAAGATGCCCGAGTAGATCCAGCAGCCACACGCGGTCGAGCCGTCGTTGCGCAACTCGGTGAACCCGGAGACGAGGCGACCGGTTGCAACCTCGTAGCCGCTGATCTCCTTCATCACCGCCTCGACGTCCGGCTCGGCGATGTCACCGAGCTCGGGGTACTCCCAGCGCAGGTTGACCAGCGGCCAGTCACGCTTCTCGGTCGACCCCGCGTAATGAGACTTGACCCGCTTGGCGAGATGGTGCATGAACCACAGGTCCGAGCGGGCGTCGCCCGGCGGCTCCAGCGCCTTGTCGCGGAACTGGACGAGG
>DATAUL010000121.1:0-4292 GCA_036268255.1 Solirubrobacteraceae bacterium
AAGGCGCCGACTCCGGTGATATCGCGCCCGACGATCAGGGTCTGCATCGTCTCGGTGCCCTCGTAGGTGTGGATTACCTCGATATCGCCCATGTGGCGGATGACGTGGTTCTCCAGCAGGACGCCGTTGCCGCCCAACAGGTCGCGGGCCTCGGCGATCACCTGCCTGGCTTTGCGGGTGTTGTTGAGCTTGGCCAGGCCGGCGATGGTGTCGGTGAGGCGGCCGGTCTGTTCCAGTCGTGCAAGCTGCATGCAGTAGAGCTGCATGCTGGTGACCTCAGCGAGCATCCGCACCAGCCGTTCCTGGATGATCTGGAAGGCGCACAGCGGCTTGCCGAATTGGTGGCGCTGCCTGCTGTAGGTCAGAGCCACGTCGTAGGCCGCGACGGCATGGCCGAGGGCGCCCCAGGCGCAGGTAGTGCGCGTGGTGATCAGGACGCGGCCGGCGTCTTTGAACGTCTGCGCGCCCGGCAGCCGGGCATCGTCGCCGACGCGAACGCCTTCGAGCGTGATCGCCGCCTGCCAGATGGCGCGCGAAGCGCCCTTGCCTTCCATCGTGGTGGCGATGAAGCCGGGCGTGTCCTTTTCGACCAGGAAGCCCTTGACCTGACCGTCTTGCGAAGAGCGTGCCCACACGACCACCACATCGGCGATCGAGGCGTTGCCGATCCAGCGTTTGGCGCCGTCCAGCACCCACGTGTCGCCGTCGCGACGGGCTGTCGTCTCAAGCGCGACGGAGTCGGAGCCGTGCGTCGGCTCGGTCAGGGCGAACGCGCCGACTGCCGTCAGTTGAGCCATTGCCGGGAGCCAGCGCTGTTTCTGCTCGTCGGAGCCGAGCAGGGCGATCGATTTCATCGCCAGTCCTGATTGGACGCCGAGGAATGTGCCGAGGCTGCCGTCGCCGCGGTGCAGTTCCATGTTCACCAGCCCGCGGGCCAGCGGGGTCATTCCCGGACAGCCATAGCCCTGGATGTCCTCCCCCAGGAGACCGAGCTCCGGCAGGCGGCGCATCAGCGGCCACGGCAGCTCGGCGGCCTCCCAGTACTGGTTGATCTGCGGCAGAACTTCGTTGTCAACGAAGCGGCGGGTGGCGATGAAGTGCTCCCACTGCTCGTCGGTGAACTCGTCGCGAACGTGGAAGTAGTCAGTCGCGAGCGCATCACCGAGGTGAGCGTAGGGAAGGCTCTGCGTGGACATGGCGTGCTCCTCTTTCAGCGGTCGTGGACGTAGGTGCCGGGCGTCTGGCCCAGCGCGCTCCAATCGCGGCTTCCGAGCCGTTGGGGAGCTGGCTTGCGGTCACCTGACCGGCCGGTTCTTGTCATCTCGCTCATCACCTTTGTCCTCGCGGATGCTCGGAACGAGCACTCTCGCCCACGGATCCCCGTCGGTCATCCCCCTCGGCTGTCGAACATCCGGCCGATTGTTTGTGACTCGATCACAGACCGGTCAAGCGCCGACGAGGAAATCGAGGATCGGCGGAGCGACGTTCTCGGGCTCGTCGAGCAGGAATAGATGCCCGCCGTCCGGGACTACGTGCAGTCGCGCGTCGGGGATTCGCGCAGCGAGCAGGCGGGCGTTACGCAGCGGCACGCTGGGGTCCCGCTCGCCGGCGACCACAAGCGTTGGCTGGGTCAGGCGGTGAAGCCACGGCAGGCTCGACCACCCGGAGACCGCGTAGAGCTGCAAGGCGTAGCCGAGCAGGTCGGGTGGCCGCCGCAGGCGGTCGGCCGCCTGGGCTGCCAGCAGGCCGCGCTCTCGCCCCGTCCGTCCGCCGGCGATGTACGGGACGGTGAGCGCGAGCAGCCGGGGGTGGTAGTACCGCGCGGGTGTCGCCAGCATCAGCGCCGCCAGCGGGCGCGGAGGCGTACCGCCCAGGCCGGGGCCGGTCGCGCACAGGACGAGCCGGCGCACGCGGCGCGGTGCTCGCCGCGCGAGCTCCTGCGCCACGCCGCCGCCCCACGAGTATCCCAGCACGTCGACGTCGTCCAGCCCCAACTCGTCCAGCAGACGCTCGACCACGGCGGCGAGAGCGGCCATCCGCATCGGCAGTCGTGGTCGCTGCGAGACGCCGGCTCCGGGCGGGTCAAAACCGATCAGCTCCAATCCGTCGGCGTAGCGCGCGAACGGCGCCCACATCTCCAGATGCGCGCCGATCCCGGTGATCAGGAGCAACGGACGACCGTCGCCGTAGCGGCCCACGCGCAGCCGGAGGCCGCCCGCCCGTACGAACGAAACATCCCAGTCAGGAGCGCCATGGGTTGCCTCGCGAGGGGCTGAACCGATCATTGCTGGGGCTGACCCTCGTTCAGCCTGATCGCGATCACCAAGTCGATCACATCCGGGAGGCGGCGCAGGTCACAGCCGGTCTTCTCGGCGATGCGGGCCAGACGATAATGCGCCGTGTTGACGTGAATCAGCAGCGCCTCCGCGGCCGCCTTGGCGTTCAGATCGGCATCGGCGTAGGCCAGCAGCGTGCGTGTCAGCTGGCCGCCCTGTTCACGGTCCTCGACGACGAACCGCTCGATCTGAGGCGCGATCAGCCGCCGCGCCACCTGATCGCCGCGTAGCATCAGGTACTCAAACGCACTCAAGTCGGGCAGCGACAGCACGCCGCCCCCTGGTCCCAACCGGCCCAACGCGAGCGAGGCCTCGCGGTACGCGTCGCCGAGTGTTGCCACTCCATCCTGGGCCGTGCTCACGCCCACCGCGAGCTCGATGCCCGCTGACGCCACCCGCCGACACGCCTTCTCAAGCGGCGCCCGCAGTGATGGACGCTCGCCGGCGCCCAGCGTCTTGACGATCACGATCTCGCCGTGACGCGCAACCGCCAGCGGTGCGCGCCCACGGCCGACGGCACCGGCGAGCGTGTTCGCGGCCGGGCGAAGCACGGCCTCGTCCTCCGGTGCCACCATCGGCACCGCGGCGATCAGCACGCAGCGAGCGTCGCCCTCGAGTCCGGCAGCCCGAGCCGCGGCCAGGCCCGCCGCGGTGGCCGGCGGCCTGCCGGCAAGCAGATCCTCAAGCAGATCGCGCCGCGCGCGGTCGCCGTCGGCGACAAGCAACTGCTGGGCCTCGAGGTAAGCGGTGCTGGCCTCCGTGGTGGCCAGATCGATGTGCCGGATCACCGCGCGGGCCGCCGCGAGTGCCTGATCAGCGGCCTCGCTGCCTGCCTGAGAGGCGTCGAGCACAGCGTCCCATACGACATTGTGGTAGCTGCGAAACGCCTCCAAGAAGTCCGACAGCGAGATCCCCCGCCGTGCGCGCAGCGCCGCGTGCCGTCCAACGAACTCAAACTCTCGCGCGGCGGCCGGTCGGCCTCGCCGCAGAACGGCGCACAGAAGATCGTGGTGCGCTCCGATGTGCCTGGTCACGTCTTCGATCAGTGCCGCATCCGCCCGCCGGTAGTTCTCCATGCGGGCCTGGATCTCCGCGACCCCGGTCGAGATCAGCTCGTCTCGCCGTGCCTCGAGCGCCTCCGCGATCACGTCCGCGCCGATGCGGTCGCGAGCCGTTGCCATGGCCGGATTGTATGCCCTGCTTGTGTGTCGCTCACAAGCGAGACCACGCGTGTTGGGCCTCATTGCCCGTGACTGTGGCTGCCCATGGACTTACTGTCTCCCGCGTTCCCGATCCGCCGCCCATCCGAACTGGAGAAGACATGGCCAACATCGCCGACCTACTCAGCCAAAGCGCCGACCTGCGTCCTCACCACGTGGCCATCAAGGTCGATGAAGACGAACTCACCTACGCCGCGCTGGACCGGGCGGCAGCGCGGGTCGCCGGACTGCTGCGCGCAAAGGGCGTGCAACCGGGAGACCGCGTGGGGATCATGCTGCCCAACGTCGCGCACTTCGCGGTCTGCTACTACGGGGCGCTGCGCGTCGGCGCGGCGATCGTGCCAATGAACCCGCTGCTCAAAGAGCGCGAAGTCGCCTTCTATCTCGGCGACTCCGAGGCCCGGGTGATCCTCGCCTGGCACCAGTTCGCCGACGCCGCTCACGCCGGGGCCGAGCAGGCGGGCGTGGAGTGCGTGCTCGTGGAGCCCGGCGAGTTCGAGGCTCTGCTCCAACGCTGCCAACCCGCCGACGAGGTGATCGACCGCCGCGCTGAGGACACAGCCGTGATCCTCTACACCTCGGGCACGACCGGCAAACCCAAGGGCGCAGAGCTCACCCACGAGAACCTCCTGCGCAACATCGAGGTCACCGTCGATCTGTTCGGATTTGACGAGCGGGCGGTGGCCCTCGGTGCGCTCCCGTTCTTCCACGCCTTCGGGCAGACGTGCGCGCTCAA
>DATAUL010000122.1:0-2936 GCA_036268255.1 Solirubrobacteraceae bacterium
CCGTTGACCGCCATCGCCAGCGTGGCGGAGATGACCGGCAACTTCGGCATCACCCTGCCGATCATGCTCACCTGCGGGATCGCCGCCGCGGTGTCCAAGTACATCTCCTACGGCAGCGTCTACACCACCAAGCTGCTGCGCCGCGGCATCGATATCGAACGCCCCAAGACGACCAACGTGCTACAGCGGCTGACTGTCGCCGACGCCATGCAACCCGTCCCGCGATCCGCTGCTGCGGCCCCGCTGCATACGGCCCGACACGCCCCGTCCACTGCCGCCGCCGTTACCGAGACCGAATCGGAGAGCCTTGCCGGAACGGCGACGGACACCCGCCAGCCCCAGGAGCTGTTCGGCGATGAGACCCTCGAGCACGCCCTGCGCCAGCTCGCCCTCCACTGCCCGGCCGGCCTGCCCGTCCTCACCGACGACCGAGAGCACCTGCACGGCTGGATCACCCGGCACAACATCCTCCAGGCGCTGACCCGGACCCTCCAGTCGTCTGAACAGGCGATCGAGCAGGGCGCGGTCGCCGCCGACTTCGGCGCCGGCGATCCCGCTCTCGCCGACCAATCCAGCCACCCCGCTCGCCGGCTATGAGATCGTCTAGTTCGCCAATACTCCCCGGTCTCTCACCATATGGTCGCCGTCAGGGCGGCACATGAGGTTCCGCAGGCCTCAAGGGTGTGAGCGCCAGCGAGCGGCTCGCAGCGTTCTCGATGTCGAGCTCTGCCGACCGCGAGCACAGCGCGTGGCCCGGCGCACGTCTCGGTACCGCGCGCCGGGTTGAGCCGCAGCCAGTACCGGTCCGTGGCCAACGAGCCACTCGGCTACCCCCTCTGGTCCGGCTGACCGGTCATTGGACCGGTCCCAGCATCACGGCGTCAGGTCTTGCCGGAGTCCGGCGGCTGCTCGTAGCCGCATCCAGCCGAGAGTGGAAGCCAGCGACCCATCGTCGGCGCGACAGCAAACTGTCGAGACTTGGGACGCGGGGCTGTCCATGCCGCTCGATTGGATGCGTCGCGGTGAATGACACAGCGGCGGGTGCGTCGCGGCCGCCACCCGCGTGTATAAGTTGACCTGGCTCGCGAGCTGACAGTATGATCACTTGGATTCGCCTCTTCGAGGCGGTCGGCGGGGCATCACGTCGAAAGGGGGCCGGGACAACTGTACGTTTGGCCTGGCGGACGCTTCCTTTGCTTTCGTCCTGCCCGCCTCGCCTGCCTCAGAGCAGCGCCCACGCCACGATTCGACGGCTGGCGCGCGGCTCGCAATCCAACGACAGAGCAATCAGGAGGAGACTTCGATGAGGACCTTTCGTCTAGGCAAGCCTAGCCCAGCGCTTGTCATCTCCCTGCTGGCGCTATCGGTGGCGCTTGGCGGCACCGCTTATGCGGGGATCACGATCCCCAAGAACAGCGTCGGCACCAATCAGCTGAGGAACGGGGCTGTCACCGCGAAGAAGCTGAAGAATGGGGCTGTCACCACGAAGAAGATCAAGAACGGAAACGTGACCGCCTCGAAGATCAATACGACCGGGCTCACTGTCCCGAACGCGCTGCACGCCAACCACGCAGACACCGCGACCAACGCGACCAACGCGACCAACGCAACCAACGCGACCAACCTCGGCGGGCTCGGCCCAAGCGCGTACACGACTGCCTCCAACTACACGCAGAGCTCCACCGCCACGCCGATCACCAGCACAGTCGCGACGATCGGGTCGCCGATCCAGATCACGACCACGGGCACTAGGCGGGTGATCGCGTCAGCCGCCGTGCATGCAACCAACGGGGTGGCGGCCACCGGGGTCTACCTCGTTTGCCACATCACGATCGACGGGACCTCGGGAGTCAACGACACGGACTACGCCTCCCCGGCCGGCGGGTTCACCATCGTTGACGCGGCCGTCTCGCCGCTGGCGTCGGCGGTAGTCGGAGCCGGAACCCACACCGTGACGCTGCTGTGCGACGCCGTCGGCGGAGCCACTCCCCAGGCCACAGTCGCGGACGACGCGCTCGCGACCTGGGCGGTATCCGGATAACGGCGCCGGCGAGCGGCGTTTGAACACATGACGACTGGGGCGGCCTTTCGGGCCGTCCCGGCCGGCCGATCGCTCACGGTTGGGCGTGATCCAAGGTCGCCGACGCCGAAGTGTGCACGGTGGTCTAAGCACCCTGAGTCCGAGACGGGGTGCGTCCCCGCAGCTGGCGAGACTTCCCCATTCCGGCCGCTCCCTCGATGACCAGCGCCTCGCCGGAGCGCCGTCCAGCGGCCCGCAGCGCATCGTGAACGCGCTCGATCTCGCGCTCCCGTTCAAGCAGTCCGGCCGGGTCGCCAACGACGGACGGCTCGTACGACATGCCCATCGGGTCGCTGCCCGCCAGCACGGGCAAAACGATGCGCTTCACCGGCACCACGGTGCTGAGGGTCGAGGACGGACTGATCACCGAGGAGATCGGCCTCCACGACGGCATCACCACGCTCAAGATGCTCGGTCTCATCCCGCAGAACTGACAATCACGCCAGCGCTCTCGGACTCGTCTGGGGCTGATCACGCTGGTCAGCCCGCTCGGCAAACGGTGGCTGGACCGCAGGGGCGCGACAGCCCGGGATCCCACTGTGGTCCCCCGGACTCTCTTGCGCTTATGGGGTGACGCTCGTCGCTGTTGTGCAGATCACATAGACGTGAAATGTCCCGGCGGTTGCGCCCGTGTTGTTCATGAATGCGTCCCAGCCGTCGGCATGCCCAGTCGCGGGGTCCAACAGCGGGTATGACGCATTGGCGCTCTGAGCGCGCACGCTGCCCGAGATCCCGCCGCCGGTGGCAAACTCACCGGCTGGGCACCTGACGCTTCCTCCGGTCTGCGTCATCGCCGGGTTCGCAATCGCAGCTGAGGTGACCGTGTCGAGCTTGACCGGACCGGCCGCTCCAGCCG
>DATAUL010000123.1:0-3044 GCA_036268255.1 Solirubrobacteraceae bacterium
CGGGTCTTCGCCAAAGCCGGAGCGCGATCAGGCCCGCAGCTCGACTATGGGTTTCCGGGCACCAACTGCATCAGCGTCAACGACGAGGCGGTCCACGGCGTCCCGGGTAAGCGCCGCCTGCGCCAGGGCGATCTCGTCAAGCTCGACGTGACCGCCGAACTGCACGGCTTCTACGCCGACGCCTGTGTCTCGGTCCCCGTCGGGAACGCGCCGGGCTCGATTGTGAAGCTCGCCGCCGCGAGTCGCACCGCGCTGAACCGCGCTCTGGCGACCGCGCGCGCCGGCGTTCCGATTAATCACGTCGGGCGAGCGGTCCAAGCCTCCGTCGAGGCCGCCGGGTACTCGATCTGCGGCGATCTCATGGGCCACAGCATCGGACGCCGCATCCACGAGTGGCCGAACATTCCCAACTACGACGCGCCCGGCTTCGATCAGGCGCTCACCGACGGCCTGGTCATCACAATCGAGCCGATCATCGCCGCCGGCCGTGGCACCGTCCGGGAGGCCGCCGACGGATGGACGATCACAACTCGGGACGGCAGCTACGCGGCCCACGCCGAGCACACGATCGTCATCACCGCTGGGGCTCCGCTCGTTCTCACGGCCTGACCGCGCTGGGCGCCTACGGTTGCGGAGTGATCCAGCGCACGCCTGCGGACCGCGTCGCCGATCTGAGACCGGGTGACGTGGTCTATTGGAAGAACCTCGGCCACTGGCGCGGAACCATCGATCGCTTCGTCACGCGCGATCATCGATGGGTCTCAGTCAGTTACGACAACGGCGAGGGCGACGACAAGGCTCGGCTCAGTGAGTTCACCGTCGAGCGACCACGGCGTACCTGAACTTGTGCGTCCCTGCCTCAAGGAGACGGCCTGAAAGATGGGGCGAACGCCTCATGACGGGCCTCGCGCCCGCTCGTAGCCTGGCCTGGAATCCAACCGAGGAGTGGAAGATGCCCAAGGTATCGAGGGACAGCGCCGAGCACGTCGATGACCACGGGATGGTGGAGGATCGTCATCAGGACATCGACGGTTACACGGTCAATTTCGTGTCGTTTCGCCAAGACGTGGACGGGACTCCATTGCTCAAGGGGCTCCCTGGCGATCGGTGCCCTTGCCCGCACTGGGGGTACGTCCTCAAAGGACGGCTGACCTACCAATTTGACGACCACGATGAGATCTTCGAGGCCGGGGATGCCTTCTACCTGCCGTCGGGCCATGTGCCGATCGCCACGGCCGGGAGCGAGCTCGTTCAGTTCAGTCCGAGCGAGCAGCTTCGCGAGGTCGACGCCGTGATTCTCAAAAACGCGCTGGCGATGCGCGGCGGTTGAGCGGAGGGTGTGAGGCCACCCTTCAGCTGCCGGTGCCGGTCGCGAACCGGTCCTCGGGCAGGAGTCCGTGTTGCATTGCGAACAGGCTTGCCTGCGCGCGCGTCGAAGCGTCGATCTTTGAGTAGATGTGCTCGATATGGTTGCCGGCGGTCTTGGGTGAGATCACCAGCCGGTTGGCGATCTCCTTATTCGACAGGCCGCGTGTGAGCAGTCTGAGGACCTCAACCTCGCGCGCGGTGAGACCGGCCGGCCCTTCTCGGCGACGTGACACCCGGTGCCCGGCGGCACCGAGGACCGCCTCGACGGCGTCTGCGTCGAGGCGCCCACCCTTCACGTCGGCCCGCAATTCGACGGCCGCTTCGTTGGCCGAGCGCTCCGGCCGATGTGGACGTGGTTCACGCATCGCCTGGTAGGCGTCCGCAGCACCGAGGATCCGGGCCGGGCCGGAGATCATCACACCCGAGAGCCCGCGCGGGTAGCCAGAGCCGTCGAGGCGCTCTCGGTGCTGGACCGCGATCGCGGCGAGAGGCCCAAGCACCGCTGATTGCTGGAGCATCCGCTCTGTCAGATACGGGTGCAGGCGCACGCGTTCCCACTCGCCGAGCCCGAGCGGGCCCTGTTTGTCCCAGATGGCGTTCGAGACACCAAGCCGGCCAAAGTCGTGCACCAGCCCAGCGCGACGCAACGATCGCTGGTCCGCGTCAGCGAGTCCAAGCTGGACCCCGGCGGCGGCGGCGAGATCGGCCACCGCGCGCGAATGACCGAGACTGTAGGGCGACTTCAGGTCGACGAAGTTCGCGATCGCCAGCAGCGCGGCATCGAATCCCTCAGAGGAGAGGACGCGGGCGAGGGCCGGCTCTGCGTCGATCACCGCCGCCCAGGTCGCGACATCGTCCAGCCCGGACAGGATCATGTCCCCATCGGTGCACAGCAGCTCCGCGAGATGGGGGTCGAACTGCTTGTCGGCGCGATCTCGAGCGAGCCTCTTGGCCCCGAGGACGCCGCCAACCCGGTGGGCGACTTCGGTGAACTCCGCGAGCTGCGCGAGCCGCGCCGCGAGCGGGACTTCGTCACCCTTCAGCTTCCCTGGCCAACCATGGCCGTCCCAGGTCTCATACGCACTGCCGAGCGCGTCGAGCACCGACTCCGGCAGTCCAAGCTGCTCACCCAGCGCCCGCGTCATCGCAGCGTGATGGTTGATCATGTCCGCCACCTCGCGGTGGCCAGAGAGGGCGAACTCCAGCGCCACACGAAAACGGTGCGATCCTGCGTTGCCGGATCCCAGGCGACGTATTCCCGCCGCTGCCCCGCGCACGCTCCCCAACTCGTGATCATATTTGCCGGACTTCAGCGCGATGTCGTCGCCGAACCACTTTGCCTGCTCGTGAGCGTCGGAATGACACCCAACGTTGACGAGCAAAGCTGTGTAATACACATCGGCTCGCCGCTGCTCGTCGAGCCCGACACGCTCGGCGAGCCGCAACGCGATCAGACACTGGCGCAACACGTGCTCCATCGGCTGCCCAAAGCCGAGGTCCACGCCAAGCGAAAGCGCAGCGACCAGCTCCGCCAACCGGAGGTGCGTGCGATTGGTCCCGTCGCCCACGACCAAAGACTATCCGGCGTCACATCGCCAATCAGCGGCGTGGCAATCGTGCGGTCAACGAGCACTCGTCCCCATTTGAAGGAACCCCGTCGTCGACAAGCAGCCGCC
>DATAUL010000124.1:0-5562 GCA_036268255.1 Solirubrobacteraceae bacterium
CGAACGACAGCCACCAGTCCTCGTGGGCGAGGCACTCCTGCAAGCGTCCGCCCATCGAGAAGCAGTGCAGGATCACGCTGAGTCCGCCGGCCCGGGCATCGAGAATCGCGAGCGTGTCGTCGTCGGCGGCGCGAGTGTGGACGACCAGCGGTTTGCCGCTCGCGCGTGCGAGCTCGATCTGGGCCTCGAAGGCGCGCCTCTGATCCGCCTCCGGCGCTCCCTCGCGGTAGTAATCCAGACCCGTCTCGCCGATCGCCACGCACTTGTCGTGCGCCGCCAGCGCCTCCAGCTCGGCGAAGTCGGCGTCGTCGAACCCGGTCGCCGAGTTGGGATGGCGGCCGATCGCCGCGTACACCTGAGGGAAGTCCTCGGCGGCGGCGAGCGCGGCGCGGCAGGACGCGCTGTCGGTGCCCACCGTGACCATGCGGTTGACGCCCGCCTCGGCGGCGGCCGCCACCAGCTCGGCGGTCGGTGGCTCACACAGATGCAGGTGGGTGTGGCTGTCGATCAGGAGGCTTCGGGGGCGGTGGGCCGTTTCGGAAACATCGGCGGCAGCTCGGTCACGGTGCGTGCCCCGTCGCCGAGGGCGCCGAACGTGGCGGCCTCCAGCCTCAGGTCGGGCGCCGACATCGCACCGAGCAGCTTCTGAGCGCTCTGTGGCATATACGGCGAGAGCAGGATGCTGATCACACGGACCGCCTCGCCCAGCGACGCGAGCACCCGGTCCAGGTCGGCGGCCGAGTCGGGATCCTTGGCCAGCTGCCACGGAGCCTGCTCCTCGACATAGCGATTCGCACGCCGTACGCGCTGCCAGATCAGATCGAGCGCGTCGGAGACCTCGGCGGCGTCGATCAGATCGATCACGTCGTCGGCGAGCCCCTCGAACTCCGCGGCCAGCGACCGGTCGGTCTCGACGACCGGGATCACGCCGCCGCGGTACCGGCGGATCATGGCGAGTGTGCGGCTGGCCAGGTTGCCGTACTCGTTGGCCAGCTCGGACTCGTAGCGTGCGGTGAAGGACTCGACCCCGACGGCACCGTCGGCGCCGAAGGACACGTCGCGCATCAGGTAGAAGCGCAGCGCGTCGGTGCCGTACTCCTTAAGCACGGCGAATGGATCCAGCACGTTGCCCAGCGACTTGCTCATCTTGCGGGAGTCGGCGCCGAGCAGAAAGCCGTGTACGAAGACGTGCTCGGGCAGCGGCAGGTCCGCCGCCATCAGCATCGCCGGCCAGAAGACGGTATGGAACTTGAGGATGTCCTTGCCGATGATGTGGAACTGGGCCGGCCAGAAGCGCTGTGTCAGATCCTCGCCGGGACGGGCATAGCGAAGCGCCGTGTAGTAGTTGAGCAGCGCGTCGAACCACACATAGAACACCTGGTCGGGGTCCCACGGGACCGGCACGCCCCAGTGCATGCGCGCGCGCGACAGGGAGACGTCCTGCAGACCCGAGAGCACGAACGCGTGGGCCTCGTTGAACCGCGTCAGCGGCATCACGAACGATCGCTGCTCGGCGAACAGCCGCTCCAGCTGATCCTGAAAACTCGACAGCCGGAAGAACCAGTTCTCCTCCTGCTCGCGCGTGAGCGGGGTCTCGTGGATCGGGCAGAGGTTGCCCTCCAGGATCTCGTTCTCGACCTTGAAGTCGGCGCAGCGCGGGCAGTACCAGCCCTCGTACACGCCCTTGTAGGTGTACCCGTTGTCGTGGACGCGCTGGAGCACCTCCTGCACCGCCCGCATGTGCTCGTCGTCGGTGGTGCGGATGAAGAAGTCGTTGGAGATGTCGAGCAGCGGCATCAGTGCCTTGAAGCGCTCGGCGTTCTGGTCGGCGAGCGCCTGTGGCTCCATGCCCTGGGCCTTGGCGGCGTCGGCGACGGGCTCGCCGTGCTCGTCGGTTCCGGTGAGGAAAAAGACGTCCTCGTTGCGCTGGCGCATGTGGCGCGCGATCACGTCGGTGGCGATCGCCTCGTAGGCGTGTCCGAGGTGCGGCACGCCGTTGACGTATGAGATCGCGGTGGTGATGTAGAACGACATGGCCGATTCTCAATCTACCCGGCCGCTCGCCACGACCCCCGGCGTGATCAGGACCTTGGCGCTGGCGTCGGCGTCGAGCGCGAGCGCCATCGCCGCCGGCGCGTCGGCGACATCGAAGCGGTGGGAGACCATCTCGTGAAGCGGGATCGAGCGGCGGTGGCGATCAAGCAGGGCGAGGGTGCCCTCGTAGACGTTCAGATCCTCACCGCCGACCCCGAGCAACGCCAGGCTGCGCCCGCAGATCGACGCCGGGTTGAAGGTCTCGCCGCCCATGTCGACGAACGCGCCGACCTCGATGATCGTGCCCCCGTCACGCACGATCGCCTCGGCCCGGGCATACGTGCCGGGAAAACCGGTCGCGTTGACGACGAGATCGATCTCAGCTGCGATCGGCTCGCCGGGCTCGAGCGCGACCGCGTCGGCGAGCCGGGCGGCCAGAGCCCGGCGGCGGGCGCTCGGGTCGATCACGTAGAGATGGCCCGCGCCCATCAGCGAGGCCTTGACCGCGTGAGCGAGGCCGAGCGCGCCCGCCCCGATCACTGCCACTGCATCTCCAGGGCGCCAGCCGTTGGGTCGCGGCAGGCGCGCCGCGCGCTCGAGCGAATGCGTCACGGCGAAGATCTCGGTCAGCACCGCGATCTCGTCGGGCAGACCCTCGGGAACCCGGAACATGGCGGTCCCGGGCTTCAGGTACAGAAACTGCGACCAACCGCCGAACAGGTGGGGCGCCGCGGCGCAGGTGAGCGAGTTGCCGTAGTTCTCAAGGTTGCGACACAGGAAATAGGGAAACCCGCGGGCGCACATGTGACAGTGCCCGCAGGCGCGGTTGGGCGCGGGCACGACGCGGTCGCCGCGGCTGAGCGGGGTCCCGTCGAACCCCAGTGCCCCGCCGTCGCCGATGTCGGCGACGACGCCGACGTTCTCGTGGCCCTGGATGATCGGAAACGGGGTGGAGCGCTCGTACTCGGTGCCGACGTACTGCTCGGTCTCGCCGCGGAACGTGTGCTTGTCGGTGCCGCAGATGCCGGAGGCCAGCATCCGCAGCAGCACGGCGCCGGGCTCGAGCGCCGACGGGTAGGGGTACTCGTGAACCTCCAGCTGGTGCGGAGCGACGAGGGTGGCGGCAAGGACTGGGCTCATCGGGGGTGCGCGGTGGTGGAGCGTACGACGAGCGTCGGCTCGACGAGCCGCACGACCCTCCGGCGGCGTCGCTCGAGGCGCTCCAGCAGGAGCTCGAGCGCCATCCGGCCCATCTCGGTGCGCGGCTGGTCGACCGTGGTCAGCGACACGTGCGCGAAATGGGCGATTGAGATGTTGTCGTAGCCGACGAGCGAGACGTCGTCGGGAACGGTCACACCGGCGCGGTCGAACTCGCCGAGCAGGCCGGCAGCCGCCATGTCGTTGGCGGCGAACACGGCGGTCGGCAGCTCACGCCCGGCCAGCAGCTCGCGGGCGGCATTGGCGCCGGCTTCCTCGGTGAAGTCGCCGGAGATGACGCGCGCGTACGAGGCCAGGCGGCGGGCCTTCATGCCGCGCAGATAGGCCGCGCGGCGCCGGGGACCGCCGGCACCGCGGCCGGCGTCGACGTGCGTGATGCGCGTGTGCCCGAGCGCGACGAGGTGGTCCAGCACCAGGCCGGTGCCGTGCTGCTCGTCGATCAGCACACAGTCGGCGTCGGCGCCGCGGACCTGGCGACCGACGACGACCACCGGGATCTCGGCCGCCGCGGCCGCGAACGCGGAGGCCGGCATGCGGGGGCTGACGAGAATCAGGCCGTCGACGCGGTACTCGAGCAGCGTCGCCAGGGCCGACCGCTCGCGCCGGGCAAGGCGGCCGCCGGCGCCGAGCAGGAGCTGGTAGCCCAGCTCGGAGGCCAGCTCCTCCACCCCGCCGGCGATCTCGGCGAAGAACGGGTTGCGCAGGTCATCGAGCACAACCCCGACGGTCCGGGTCCGGCGGCTGGCCAGGCTGCGCGCCATCGCGTTGGGCCGATACCCGAGCCGGCCGGCGACCTCCAGCACGCGGCGGCGGCGGTCAGCCGACACATTGGCCTGGTCACGCATCACGAGCGACACGAGCGCGCGCGACACCCCCGCCTCCCGTGCCACGTCTTCCATGGTCGGCGAGTGCCGTGAACGAGGGCTCTTGGGGCCACGCGCGGGCATCCTCAAACGGCGCGAGCTTACCCAGCCGGCGGCGGCCGCGCAAACCGCTGTTGTCGCGCTCTAACCGTCGGCCGTTCTTGACTTCTCGCGACGAGCGGGGATATAGTCGCGCCCTTGACTTAGAGCGCTCTAAGCGTCCAGTCAGGGAGAGAACGAGGAGGATGGCCCAGACACGACAGCAACCGGCGAGTCACGTCCGCTCGATGCCGGAACGGCTGGCCGGCGCGCCGATCTCGTGGGGCGCGTGCGAAGTCCCCGGCTGGGGACGCATGCCGGACGCCGAGACGGTTCTCGCCGAGATGGTGCAGCTCGGATTGCGCGGCACCGAGCTGGGCCCGCCCGGCTTCCTCCCCGCCGAGCCGGGCGCGCTGTCGGCGCGGCTGCGTCGCCACGGCCTGAGCTTCGTCGGCGCGTTCACGCCGCTCGCGCTGCACGAGCCCGACCTGGAGACGACCGCCCGCCATGCGCGGCGGGCAATCGATCTGCTGACCGGCGCCGGGGGCCAGGTGCTGGTCGTCGCCGCCGTGCGGGATCTCGCGTGGAGCACTCCTGAGCCGCTCGACGACGCCGGGTGGCGGCGACTGGCGGCCCACGCCTCCGGTATCCAGGCGCTGGCCGCCGAGCACGGGGTCACGTTTGCGCTGCATCCCCACGTCGGCACGGTGATCGAAACCGCGGATCAGGTGAGCCGGGCGCTGGCCGAGACCGACGTCGGCTGGTGTCTGGACACCGGCCATCTGCTGATCGGAGGCACCGACCCGGCGGCGTTCGCCCGCGAGCACGGCGACCGCGTCACCCATGTGCACCTCAAGGACGTCGACGACGTCCTGGCCGCCGAGCTGCGCGCTGGACGCCTGACGCTCCTGCAGGCCACCCAGCGGGGACTGTTCGTGGCGCTGGGACGGGGCGGCGCCCACGTGGCAAACGTCCTGCGCGCCCTGGATGATCACGGCTACAACGGATGGCTCGTACTCGAACAGGACACCGCGATCACCGCAGACGAGCCGGCGGTGGACAGCGGGACGATGCGCGACGCCGCACAGAGCATCGCGTTCATCAACTCGGCTCAAACGGAGGAGATCAATCGATGAGACGACTGCGTCGCAGTCTCGCTGTCCCGGCGTTGGTCGCAGCTGCCGTGCTGCTGCTCGCCGCGTGCGGCGGCAGCTCCAAGAGCTCGAGCTCTCACTCCAGCTCCGGCGGGAGTGGTGGCAGCACGACGAAGGCGGTGAACATCGCCGCCACCGGCAAGCCGTGCTCCGGGCTCACCTTCGCCGTGATCACCCACGGCGACAACGGCAGCTTCTGGAGCGTCGTCTACAAGGGCGCCAAGAACGCCGCCGCCGACTACGGCTGCAAGCTG
>DATAUL010000125.1:0-7760 GCA_036268255.1 Solirubrobacteraceae bacterium
GCCGCGTGCAGGAGGGTCAGCATCCGGCGCGCGCTCGCGGGACCGAGCGGGGCGCCGCTGGAGTCTGCGAAGCCGATCTCCAGATGAGGGCCGGCTGAGGTGCCGATCGTGCCGTCGGCCACGCGCGCGAGCGGCTGACCACGAGCGACGTTGGCTCCGATCGCCGCCAGCCGGGTGGGTCCCGCATAGCCGTAGAAGACGTACGAGTGGCCCGACAGGGGCTGGTCGCAGCGCAGCACGGGCGTCGAGGGTCCGAGGCCGCCGATCCCGTGAAGCACGATCGTGCCGCTGCAGACGGCCAGCTCCGGGGTGCCTGCGGGGACGGCGATGTTCACTCCGTCGCCGAGCGACCAGGTGGCCGGTGGCGCGACGTTGCCGACCGGCAACGGGAAGGGGATGCCGGTGGCGGGTGTGCTCGCTCCGGCGGCGGGTGTCGCCCCGCCGGCGCCGGTTCCAGAGGCAGTGGAGCCGGGGTCACCCGGCTGGGCGGAGCGGAGCACGGCCAGCTGCTGGGTGAGCTGAGCGACCTCGACCTGCGCGGAGCCGAGCTGGCCGGCAGCGGTCGCCTTGGCCTTGGCCGCGGTCAGCTGCTGGGCGACGAGCCTCAACCGATATCGCGCGACTTGATTTCGCTCGGAGAGCACGCTCTCGGCCACGTTCTGCGCGCGGGCTGTCAGCCGGCCCAGCGTCTTGGCCTCAGCAGCCACGGCGCGTCGCGCCGCCCGAACGTGGGCCACGATCCGGGCATCCTGGCGACTGACACGTTGGGCGAAGGCGAGGCGTTCGAGGAGATCCGCGAAGCCATTTGACTCCAGCACAACGCTGATGATGTCCGGTTGACCGCCTTCATAGTTGCCCACCAACTCCTCCCCGAGCACGCGCTCGGCGGCGGCCTTGGCCGCCTCCAGGCCGCCCAGCTTGGTCTGTGCCGCGTCGAGCTCGTCGCGGACGCGGAGCAGTTGCCTGCGCCGCGCGCTCAGATCAATCTGCAAGCGTGCGACCTGGCCCTGGAGCGCCGCGATGCCGGCGCCGAGGTCCCCCGCTTGCCGGCCGGCGCCGGCGACCGTGCCGGCCAGCTGAGAGACGCGCCGCTGCCCGGCGGCGAGCTGCTGCTGGGCCTGGCCGGTGCTCGTCGGAAGCGAGGCGGTCGGCGTCGTGGCGGCCGGGCTCGGGCCGGCCCCCGCCGCAACAGCCCCGGCGCCGGCGGCCAAGAGCGCGGCGGCGAACGCCGGACGCAGTCCGAAACGTCGCTGAGTTCGTGACAAGAGCCGCATGGGTGCTCGCCTTTTCCCCTGCACATGGCCGGGAGAGGGGCGGCAAGCTAACACGCGCTCAGCCCGCCGCCCGCAGGCTGCGGCCCATGCACGAAAAGCTGCAGCCGCCTACGTGACTCGGGAGATGCTGACCACGCGCAGATCGCGGGGCGCGCCGTCGGCCTTCAGGCGCTTGGCTCGCCCGATACGCAGCTCGGCGACCTCGCCGGGTGCGAGCTGGTCAAGTAGCACGTCTGAGACCAGCACCTGGTCGGCCTTGGCGGCGTCGGCGACCCGCGCCGCGACGTTCACGTCGACACCCAGGTAATCACCACCCAGCCGGCGCGGCGACCCCCAATGCACCCCGGCTCGCAGCCGCGGGCGGTAGCCATCGATGTCGATCTCTCCCACGGCGGCGCGCGCTTCGAGCGCCGCCTCCAGGGCGTCCGCGGCGGCGAGGAACGTGGCCATCACGCCGTCGCCGAGGCGCTTCACGATCCGGCCGCGGCGGCGGAGGATCGCGGACTCGACGCTGGTGCCGACCTCGCGCAACAACTCCAGCGCCGGTCCATCACCCGCCTGCAGCGCCCATGAGGAGAACCCGACGAGATCCGTGAAGAGGACCGCCATCTGCTGGTCGCCGTGGCCGCGACCGGCCGCCTCCGACAGCGACTGCCACACCTGCAGGGCGCCGAGTCCCAGCTCCTGCAACACGCTCTTGCGCTCCGGCTGCATCGCCGACACGCGCCGGGCCACCACCTCCACCGGCTGCGGGCCCGCAGTCGACATCGGGTCGCCGAAGCGCTCGTCGCCGGGCAGCCGGCGGCGCAGGCGCTGGGCGGCGGTCAGCAGCGACGGCTGGGAATCGACCTGGACGGCGAATCGCCGCAGCGTGGCAGCCCGGTCATCGGACTCGGTTTCGCTTTCGACGACCTCGTCGTCGCGGCTGTCCGAAGGCTCGGATTCGTCGGGATCCATTGGTGGCGAAGGGCCGGTGGGGCCTCAGTGGCGGGAGCAGGATTCGAACCTGCGAAGGCAGAGCCAATGGGTTTACAGCCCATCCCCTTTGACCGCTCGGGAATCCCGCCAAGGGGGCGCTGAGTGTAGCGGTGCGGCATTCTGCAGGAGCGGTTGGCCGGGCTCGAGTTCGTACTCTCCGTACTTCGGACCGCCCAAGCAGATCCGAGTTGCACTTTCAACCTCCGCTGAGGGCATCAGCCACTGTCGTCCATCGGCCACGACGACGAACAGATATTCGTATCGGGTCGGATCAAGATGCTTGACGAGTCCGCTCCAGCTGCGGTTGCCTCCTCTGGTACAGACCGAGACGTCCCAGCGGCCTTTGCGGAACTGCGTCGAAGTCTTGACCTGGATGCGGTGGACGCCGTCGCCCCATTCGACGATGAAATCGAAGTCACGCGGATTGTGTAAGAGCGGCACGAAGACCGTCACACCGTGTGACTCGAACCACAGCGCGGCGAGCTGCTCGCCCCGTTCACCCTGCCCGCGAGGGTCTCGCTTGCTGTCCTCCATGAGAAGAACATACGTTCTGGGTCGGACGGAAAGTTCCCGCTCAGGAGCACATTTCAATCCGCCGATCGTGAGCAGCGAAAGCGCGGCCCTCCCGGGACGCAGCCCGCCCCCGGCAGCCTCCTCAATAGCTACGACGCGTCGCGCAGGCGCTGAGCCTCGGGGAGCGCCTCGAGCTTCTTCAACGTGTGGTTTTCGATCTGGCGGATGCGCTCGCGGGTGACGTTGAACGCGCGGCCGACCTCCTCCAGGGTAAACGGCCGCTCGCCCGTCAGGCCGAAGCGCATCTCGATCACCTCGCGCTCACGGGTGGGCAGCGCAGCCAGCGCACGACGGAGGTTCTCGCGGCGCAGGCACTCGGAGGCCTGCTCGAACGGCGACTCGGCCGTCTGGTCCTCGACGAAGTCGCCCAGCGAGGAGTCGTCCTCCTCGCCGACCGGCTTCTCCAGCGAGATCGGCTGCTGGGCGAGCCGCAGGACGTCGCGGACCTCGCGCACGGTGGTCTCCAGCTCGACCGCAATCTCCTCGGGCGTCGGTTCGCGCCCGAGCTGCTGGACGAGCTGGCGCTCGATGTGCACCACCTTGTTGAGCTTCTCGACCATGTGGACGGGGATGCGGATCGTGCGTCCCTTGTCGGCGATCGCCCGGGTGACGGCCTGGCGGATCCACCACGTCGCGTAGGTGGAGAACTTGTATCCGCGGCGGTAGTCGAACTTCTCGACCGCCCGGATCAGGCCCATCGATCCCTCCTGAATCAGGTCCAGGAACGTCAGCCCGCGGCCGAGGTATGACTTCGCGATCGAGACCACAAGCCTCAGATTCGCCTCGATCATGTGCTGCTTGGCGAGCATGTCGCCGCGCTCGATGCGCCGCGCCAGCAGCACCTCCTGGTCCGCCGTCAGGAGGTTCACGCGCCCGATCGCGCGCAGATACAGGCGCAACGAATCGAGGCTCGGCTCGACCGTCAAGTCGACCTCCACCTTCTTGGCCGGCTCGGCATCGGACTCCTCGGACCGCCGGGCATTGGCCTCGACGCTTCCGCCTTCGGACTTGGCGACCCGGCCGTCGGCGCCGACGACAACGATGCCCTGCTCATCGAGGTAGGCGTGCAGCTCCTGCACCTGCTCCTTGGTGACTTCAACCTCCTCGAGGCACGCCTCGATCTCGGCGAAGGTGACAAAACCCCGGTCCTGCCCTTCGGCGATCATGCCCCGGAGCTCGTCAAGCTCCACTATCGGGGTCTCGTCGCTCAAAAGAACGATCTCGTCAACGCTCACAGCCCCTGAGCTCCTTATCGACGTGGACTCGAGACTCCCCGGTGAAGGGGCCTCTCCCTCTCTCGTAACGCTTGCTACGAAGTCCCAGTGATACCACAAACCTGGGCCAGCCGCCCTTGCCGCGAACGCGTCGCGCAGTGCGACCGCTCTACCCTGTAGGTCGGGATGAGCACCACCGAACGCATCACCTCCATCATGGGCGACGTCCAGGCGCGTTCGCCGAACGTCGCACTCAGCCTCTCTCGCGTCGGTGTGACCGGCGTCGAAAAGGTCATCCGGCTCCGCCACGACGGCTCCGAGCAGCTGTTCTCGGCTCGCTTCGAGTGCGTCGTCGAGCTCGGCGGCGATCAGAAGGGCGCCCACATGTCGCGCTTCGAGGAGGTGGTCAACGAAGCGATCGGCGAGGTCGTCCTGGGCGACTCCCCATTCCGCGCCGAGGCCCTGGCCGAGCACATCGCGCAGCTGGTGCGCGATCGTCAGGGCGCGCGCCGCGCCGAGGTGACGATCGAGGCTCGCTTCCCCGAGCACAAGCCCGCGCCCGTCTCCGGCGTCAACACCCAGGAGATCTACACGCTGCACGGCATCGCCGCGGCGACCGAGCTGGGAACCCGCCGCCTCACCGGGGTCACCGCCCAGGGCATCACCGCGTGCCCGTGCGCGCAGGAGCTGATCGCCAACAGCGCCCGGGGGCGCCTGGAGCAGGAAGGGTTCGACGCCGGCGAAATCGAACGGATCCTGGAGGCCGTGCCGGTGGCGACCCACAACCAGCGCGGCTTGGGCACGCTGTACGTCGGTTGCCTGGAGGGATGTGACGACGAGATCGACGCCGCCACCCTGCTGACGATCGTCGAGCAGTCGATGTCCTCGGAGATCTACGAGCTGATGAAGCGCTCCGACGAGGCCCACGTCGTCGAGAAGGCACACCGGCGTCCGCGATTCGTCGAGGATTGCGTCCGCGAGATGGTGCGCGGCGTGGTCGACGGGCTCCCGCAGCTCGACGATCAGGCGTTCGTCTCCGCGCGACAGGTCAACCTGGAGACGATCCACCAGCACAACGTGGTTGCCGAGCGGTTCGGCACGCTGGAGGAGATCCGCGCCGAGCTGGCGACCGGCACGCCACCCTCCACCCATACCAGCCGGCAAGCCTGGCTGGCGGACACTCCCTGACGCTCGCCACGAGCCCGGCGCACGATGCAGGCCATGGTCCTCACAGAACCCCGAGTGCCGCTCCGCGCCGAGACCGTGCCGGATCCCGAGCCCGGCCCCGGCCAGCTGCGCCTGACGGTGTCCGCGTGCGCGGTGTGCCGCACCGACCTGCACCTGCGCGATGCCGAGATCGAGGCGCCGAAGCTGCCGGTGATCCTGGGTCATCAGATCGTCGCCACCACCGACGACGGGCGGCGAGTGGGCGTGCCCTGGCTGGGCTGGACCGACGGCGAATGTCGTTACTGCACGAGCGGTCGCGAGAACCTGTGCGTCAACGCCCGCTTCACGGGACGTGACATCGACGGCGGCTTCGCGGAGCTGACCGTCGCCGACGAGCGCTTCTGCCTGGAGCTCCCCGATGAGCTCTCAGACGTGCAGGCGGCCCCGCTTCTGTGCGGTGGCCTGATCGGATACCGGGCGCTGCGGCTGGCCGGCGACGCACCGCGCCTGGGCCTATATGGCTTCGGCTCGGCCGCCCATCAGATCTGTCAGGTCGCCGTCCATCAGGGGCGGGAGGTCTACGCGTTCACCCGGCCCGGCGATGAGCGCACGCAGGCCTTCGCGCGGGAACTGGGCGCCGACTGGGCGGGCGGCAGCGACGAGCCACCACCCGCGCCGATGGACGGCGCGATCATCTTCGCCTCGGCCGGGGAACTTGTTCCAGCGGCGCTCAAGGCCCTGGCCCCCGGTGGCACGGTCGTCTGCGCCGGCATCCATATGTCCGACATCCCGTCGTTCCCCTACGAGGACCTCTGGCACGAGCGCACGATCCGCTCGGTGGCCAACCTGACCCGCGAGGACGGGTACGAGTTCCTGGCGCTGGCCCGGGAGATCCCGGTTCGCACGACGGTGACGACGTACCCCCTGGCCGAGGCCGAACAGGCGCTTTCTGACCTGCGCGGCGGCCGCTTCGAGGGCTCCGCCGTGCTGGTCGCGTAACACATGTTCTAGGGTTGTCTTCATGCCCCTCGTTCCCATGGTCATCGAGCGCACAGCCCGCGGCGAGCGCGAGTTCGACATCTTCAGCCGCCTGCTCAACGAGCGGATCATCTTCATCGGATCGCCGATCGACGACACAGTCGCCAACCTGGTCGTCGCCCAGCTCCTGCACCTGGAGTCCTCAGATCCGGATAAGGACATCTCGATCTATGTCAACTCGCCGGGCGGCTCAATCTATTCCGGCCTGGCGATCTACGACACGATGCAGTTCATCAAGCCCGATATCTCGACGATCTGCGTCGGGATCGCCATGTCGATGGGCTCGCTCCTGCTCACGGGCGGCGCCAAGGGCAAGCGGTTCTCGCTGCCCAACAGCCGGATCCTGATCCACCAGCCGTCAGCCGGCTTCGAGGGTCAGTCGACGGACATCGAGATCCACGCGCGCGAGATCCTCAACATCCGCAAGCGCACCGACGAGATCTATGCTCACCACACCGGTCAGACCGAGGAGCAGGTGCACATCGACATGGAGCGCGATCGCTTCTTCAAGCCCGACGAGGCTGTCGAGTACGGGCTGATCGACCGCGTGATCGAGAAGCACTAGACGCGGGGTCACTCTCCCGCGCGCCGAGGCGTCAACGTCTCCGGGCGGTGCGACGTACGGAGCTAGGCCGCGGGGCGCCGCTGCGACGCGTCCGGCGTCGCGTTGCGCTCGTCGCCGTCGTCCTTCGCCGCTTCCCGAGCCTCGGCGGCCCGGATCAGCGTCTTGAGCTCGGCCACGTCGATCTCGACCGTGTGGCCCTCGCCTTCGATCACGTTGGCGTTGTCAACCTCAGACCGCGTCTGGCTTCGCAGTTGGGAGAGCTGCGCGGACGGGACTGCTGACGGGATCGGCGAGAGCCGCACCGGATGGGCGACAGGCGGGCGCGGCTTGATCTGGGCGCGAAATTCGAGCTGGGTCCCCCCCTCGCCCCACTCCACCGCAAAGCGGCCGTCGAGCCGCGAGCCCACCCAGGCGATCACGACCATGACGATGCCGACCACGATCAACGGCAGCGTCCACGCCGAATTGGTGATCCATACGACGCTGGCGAGCACCAGGATGACGCCGATCACGCACAGCCGCGTGCGAGGTGAGCGCAGATGGCCGCCCAGCCAGCCGGCGAAACTCGACAGGCGTGCGTGCCAGGCGATGTGCGTGGCCGCCGCAGTCTGACTCGGGTCGGTCTGGGGACTGCCGGGGGTCGCGCTCTGGCCCTGCGGGTCCTCGTTGGGCATGTTCACCACCTTGAGGTTCGTTACCCGTCCCGTCCTACGTTCAACCCGTGGCGCGGGTTTCCTGCCCCGCCTGGATTACGTTGCGGGCGCGCGGCGGATCCGGCCCGAGCCCTCGCCGCGCGTCTCGGGCGGCTCGGGAACGGTCGGCTTGGTGAGCGCCCAGAAGATCATCAGGCCGCCGAACACGAGCATCCCCAGGCCGGTCCACAGGTCGACGTTGATCCCCGCGGCCTTGTGCTTGACGTGATGCGAGCCGAACAGGCCCAACGCGACGAGG
>DATAUL010000126.1:0-18477 GCA_036268255.1 Solirubrobacteraceae bacterium
GGGCTTGGTCGACACGATGCCGGGCAGCGGCGTGATCATGATCGCGCCCGTCTCGGTCTGCCACCACGTGTCGACGATCGGGCAGCGCTCGCCGCCGATCACCTTGTAGTACCAGAGCCACGCCTTGGGGTTGATCGGCTCGCCGACCGAGCCCAGCAGCCGCAACGAGCTGAGGTCGAACTTCTCGATGTGGTCGGTGCCCCATTTCATGAAGGCGCGGATCGCCGTCGGGGCGCAGTACAGGATCGTGGCCTTGTACTTCTCGACGATCTCCCACCAGATCCCCTTGTGGGGATAATCGGGAGCGCCCTCCCACATCACCGAGCTGGCTCCGTTGCACAGGGGCCCGTAGATGATGTAGGAGTGCCCGGTGACCCAGCCGACGTCGGCCGCGCACCAGTACACGTCGTTTTCGACATCCAGGTCGAACACGTTGCGGTGCGTTGAGCTGACGCCCGTCAGGTAACCGCCGGTGGTGTGCAGCACGCCCTTCGGCTTGGCGGTCGAGCCGCTCGTGTACAGCACGAACAGCGGGTGCTCGGCATCGAGCTCCTCGGCCGGGCACTCGTCGTCGGCGGCGTCGCAGATCTCGTGGTACCAGACGTCGCGCCCGTCCTGCATCTCGCACTCGGCGTCAGTCGACTTGACGACCACGATGTGCTGCAGGGTGTCCAGGCCCTTCATCGCCTTGTCGACCTGCTGCTTGATCGGTGCGGTCTTGCCCTTGCGCCGGGCACCGTCGACGGTGATCAGCGCCTTGGCCTCGGAGAACTCCATCCGCTCGCGGACCGAGTCGGCCGAGAAGCCGCCGAACACGACGTTGTGGACCGCTCCGATGCGCGCACACGCGAGCATCGCCACCGCGACCTCGGGGATCATCGGGAGGAAGATCCCGACGATGTCGCCCTTCTTTATACCGAGATCCTTGAGGGCGTTGGCCAGCTTCTGGGTGTCGCGGTGCAGGTCGGCGTAGGTGATCTCCTCCGATTCCCCCTCCTCGCCGTGCCAGTAGTAGGCGACGCGGTCGCCGTTGCCTGCCTCAACGTGGCGGTCGAGACAGTTGTAGGAGGCGTTGATCTTGCCGTCGGCGAACCACTTGTAGAACGGCGGGTTGGAGTCGTCGAGGACCTCGGTGGGCTCCTTGAACCAGTGGAGCTCCTTGGCCTGCTTGACCCACCAGCCCTTCCAGTCTGACTCGGCCTCCTCATACACCTTCGGGTCCGACAGCCGGGCGTGCTCCTTGAAGGAGTCCGGTGGGTCGAACGTCTCGATGTCGAGCATCTCCTCGAGCTGCTGCTCGAGGGTCTCGTCGCCCGCGGGAGTCGATGCGGTCTCTGCCATGAAAGCCTCTCCTTCGCTCTGAGCCTCGGCTACGGGACGCCGGATGAGCCCGGCGCCCCGCAGCTGTCTACCTAGTTGTACCCGACACCGCCGGGTAGCGGTTAGAGCTTTATCGAGGCCCCTGTCAGCGGCCGCTCAGCGGGAACACCGGCAGGACGCTGCGTCCGAACGTGGCGCTGATCACGCCCGCGAACGCGGCGTACCAGGCGGCGATCGCCGTGGCTAGGCCGATCCAGCCACCCAGTTTGATCGTGCCGCTGCTGGCGCCCGAGTTGCCGATGCCGAGCACGATGAACGTGATCGCCAACAGCAGGAACACGAGGGCGACTGCGCCGGTGGTCCGCAGCGAGGCGATGAACATCCAGGCGGTGAAGATGCCCCACGCCCACAGGTACAGCCCGACGGCGCTGCCGACCTCGCTGGGAGGGATGTCCTTCACGCCGACGTGCAACAGGATGTAGTACGAGATCCAGAACGCGCCAAATGAGCAGAACGCCGTGGCGCCGAACGTGTTGCCGGTGCGGAACTCCCATACACCGGCCGTGAACTGGGCGATCCCACCAACGGCGAGGGCCATGCCCAGCATCACGTTGGTGGCGCCCGCACCGACGAGGTTGGAGTTGATCATGCTGAGAATGAACGTCGTGGTGGCGAATGACGTCAAGCCCAGCGGGCCCGGGTCAGCGGGAGACCAACCGGCGCCTCTGCCCTCGGTCGGGTCAGCGGCGGGCGCGACATCGGCCTCGCGCGGTACGCGATTTGCTTCCATGTCTCTCCTCCTACTCGTTGGTTGACGAGAAGCAGCGAGAGGGTCCTCGCGCTCGACGCGTCCGGCAAGCCCCGGATCGGCGAGTGGTCGTAATCGGCGACGAACGGCGCTCTGAAGCCGCTGAGCGGCTACCGCCCCGGCGGTGCACCGGTTACTTGACTATCGGCGGCTCAGGACCGCCGCGAGGCGTCTGCCCGCGAGTTCGCGGGTCAGTGACGGCGCTTGCGCTTGCGCTTGGGCGTCCCCGCGCGGGTGCGGGGATCGGGCGTCGCGGAGCCGGAGGGCGCCTCCTCGATGTCAGCGCTGCTGCCGGTCTCGGCCGCGGGAGCCGGCCGGGTGCGTCCGGCCAGCCAGCCGGCCAGGCCGCCCGGGGCGCGGCCGGGCGCGGCAGTGCCCGCTCCGTTGCGCCCGCGTGTGGCGCCGCCACCGCGTGCCGGGGCTGCCCGTGCCGGACCGCCGCCGCGGGCCGCCGCGCGCTGGGCACGCAGCTCGGCCCCCGATGGCAGCGTCTCAGCACGACCGGTGCGCCATGCCGCGGGGGTGCCTGACGGCCAGCGACCGGAGATCAGATAGCCAACGGCGACCAGCCAGAACAGCTGCACGACCGGGACCTGGGTGATCTGGAACAACACGAGCGCACCGGCGAACATGCCCAGATACCCCATGAACTTCGTCAGCAGACCGACGCGCATCGCCTGCATGCAGACGAGCACGAACGACACGGCGACGATCAGGGCCGCGAGCTGTCCGGCGAGCTGCAGGACGAGCAGGCCGGCGCCGCCGGTCAGATGCGTCGCCTCGTCGTAGGTCTGGGCTCCGGTGGTGGCGAACTCGTGCACCTTGACGGCCACGATCGCCGCGTAGGTGACCCCGGCGACCGCCGACAGCCCACCGCCGACCATCGCCAGGTAGCGGATGAAGGGCCGTACCTCCGGGTTGCGCGCCTTCGTGGCCCGATACAGGAACACGAGGGTCCAGGCGATGCCGATCGAGGCGATCGCGTTGATGATCGCCGCGATCAGGTCCAGCGGAAAGCGCTTGTTGGCCGTGAGCAGGTCCTGGGTCAGCTCGTCGACCGACGTGTGCGGGCCGCCGAGCTGGATGACCGAGGCAACGATCAGCAGCACGCCGGCGACAATCGCGACCGCCGCCTGGCGGTTGCGCACGCGGCTCTCGTACAGCAGCTGGTCGTCGGGGCTCATCGGCCGCTCAATGCTAGACGGCCAGGCCGGACTTAGACTGCGGGCGTGCCGAGCCCCACGCTGTGTCCCGCCTGCGGCGGCCCGCTGGCGTGGTGGCGCGAGGTGCGGTCCTCCGAGCCGAAGCTCGCCGATGTGCGCTACGCCCTGCGGCGCTGCGTGGACTGCGGCACCGCCGTGACCGACGGTCCGACGGCCGACCTGCACGACAGCGGGGCCTTCCGCGCCGGCACGCCCCGCCTGCATGTCCTCGCCCGGCCGCTGCTTGCCCGCTTCGACGCCCAGCGGCTGGACCTGCTCGGACGCCTCGCCGGGCCCGGTGCACGGGTGCTCGACGCCGGCGCCGGACAGGGCCGGTTCGTGGCCGCCGCTCGCCGGGCGGGTTACGACGCCCAGGGCCTCGAGCCGTCGCGGCGTGGAATCGAGCGCGGCGCGGCGCGCGGGGTGCCGCTGATCCCAGCGCGGATCGAGCAAGCCGCGATCGAGCACGGCTCGCTGGATGCGGTCAGCCTGTGGCACGTGCTCGAGCACCTGGCCAGCCCGGCCGCAGCGCTCGCGCGGATCGCGGCCTGGCTGGCGCCGGGCGGCGGACTGCTGCTCGGCGTCCCCAACCTGGGCAGCTGGCAGGCGCACCTGGGCGCCGCGCGCTGGTTTCACCTCGACGTGCCCCGCCATCGCACCCATTTCACGGTCGCGGGAGTGACCTCGCTGCTGGGGCGCGCGGGCTTTGCGCCGGTCGCCATCCACCACCGGCTGCTCGAGCACAACCCGTACGGGATGTGGCAGACGGCCGTCAACCTGGCGACCGAGCGGCCCTCCTACCTCTACAACCTGCTCAAGCGAAACGCCCCCGCCTCCGCCGGTGACCTGGCGATCACGGTCGGCGCGCTCGCCCTTGCGCCGGTGGCGATGCTGGCCGAGCTGCTGGCCGGGTTGGCGGGGCGCGGCGGGACGATCGCGGTGCTGGCCCGACGCGTGTGACGCCCGCCGCCGCGAGGTGGCTACCATGGGAAGCATGGAAGGAAGCGGATTCGGAGGCCTGTTCGGCGACCCCGACGACCTGCAGCGCCGGCTCGGGGAGTTCGCCGAGCAGATGCAGGGCGCTCAGCGTCTCGCCTGGGCCGACAACGCGATCAAGCTCGCCGTCGATCTCACGATGGCCGCGATCAATCGCGTCAACATCCAGGGGACGACCGAGCAGCAGACCGAGCAGTTGCGCTCGGTGATGGCCGTCGTCTTCCCCGAGGCCGTCACGCTCGTGCGCGAAGCGCGCGAGGGCCTGCAGTAAACCCGAGCGGCTCGACGCCATGCGTTTCGTATCGCGGATCGTCGCTGCGCTCGTCGTCGTCGTCATCGCGGTGGGCTGCGGTTCAAGCTCGGGGAGTGGGCAGACCACGGGTACCGAAACGGGCACCGGCTCGCTGACCTCGACCGGCGCGACGACCGCGTCGAGCGCGTCGACGCAGACAAGGACGGCGACCGTCACGGCCGGGCAGACGCCGTCGTCGAGCTCGACCACGACGAGTTCGTCCCGTGGCGGCAACGGCGGCGCGGCGGTGTCGTCCACCAGCACCACGACCTCGTCGTCGAGCTCGGGCTGTGGGCGAGATTGCGCGCCCAGCGGCACGCCCTCGGCGTCGGGCACGTCCAAGCCGGTGAACGGCAAGTGCCCGGCCGGGACGACCTACGTCCCGCCGCAGGACGGCGGTCCCGCGCTGTGCGTCAAGCAGGACCTCGGCACCAGCACCACCGCGACGACGCAGTGAGCGTCCGGATCAGGCTGCGCTGAGCGCCGCGAGCACCAGCTCGTCGTGCTCGGCGGGCTTGACCTTGTGGAAGATGTCCTTGATCGTCTGATCGGGCGAGATCACGAACGTCGTGCGTTCGTTGCCCATGTACTCGCGGCCGTACATCGACTTCTTGACCCACACCCCGTAGGCCTCGGCGACCCCGTGGTCCTCGTCGCCCAGCAGCGGGAACCCGAGGTCGTACTTGGCGTCGAACTTGGCGATCTTCTTCGGCGCATCCGGGGAGACGCCGAGCACGACCGCATCTGCGGACTCGTAGTCGGCGCGGTGGTCGCGGACGCCGCACGCCTGGGTGGTACATCCGGGGGTGTCGGCCTTTGGGTAGAAGTAGAGGACAACGGCCTTGCCCTTGAAGTCAGACAGCGTGACGGGGTTGCCCTCCTGGTCGGGCAGGGTGAAATCGGGTGCGGGATCGCCGGGTGCGAGAGCCATGCGGCGAAGCTTATTTCAACAGCCGCGAGAGCCTGCGGTCCTTGAGGAGCTTGCCCTCTGTCTGGCACGTGGGGCAGTAGCACATGACGTAGTCCTCGTAGAACACCGCCTCGAGCTCGTCTCCGCAACGGGGGCACGGCTCGCCGTTGCGGCGGTGAACGGACAACGGCATCGGTAGCTTGTCGGGGATGGGGAGCGTGACGTGCTGCTCGTAGTACTCCAGCGCTCCGCCGAGACACGCGACCATCGCCTCGCGCAGGCGGCCGGCCTCGGCCACAGAGAGATCGTTGCCGCGTTTGAACGGCGATAGCTTGGCGGCATGGAGGATCTCGTCAACCCATGAGCGGCCGATGCCGGCGATCACCCGCTGGTCGCGCAGCAGCCCGTGCAGGGGCCGGGCGACGTCGAGCAGCGGCTTGAGCGGGGGCGGATCCGGATAGGCCTCGGGGCCCATCGTCACGAGCTGCTCGTCCTTTGCAAGACCCTCTGAGGTGTAGAGCTTGACCCAGGCGGCCTGCTTGGTGCCGAACTCGCGCAGGCGCAGCTCGCGGCCGTCGTCGAGGCGCACGAGGAGACGGGAGGTGCGATCGCGCAGCGACGCGCGGGTGTCGAACAGCTGCAGGCGACCGGCGGACATCAGGTGGATCAGGAGGTGCAGATCGCCCTCCACCTCGATGTCGAACAGCTTGCCGTGACGGCTGGCTCCGATGATCGTCCGGCCCTCGATGGTGTGCAGCGGCGGGTCGAACGTACGCAGCGCGTTGATTCCCGGCGTGAGCACGGATTCGATCCGCGCACCGGCGGTGGCGGCGCCGATCA
This sequence comes from Solirubrobacteraceae bacterium, assembly GCA_036268255.1. Lineage (GTDB taxonomy): Bacteria > Actinomycetota > Thermoleophilia > Solirubrobacterales > Solirubrobacteraceae > Palsa-465. The sequence goes on from DATAUL010000126.1 coordinate 6,369, forward strand.
GGCGGGCGGTGATTTCGACTTCGGGTAGCTCCGGCATCGTCCCACTGAGATTACTCAGCGCAGCACGACGCAATGCGGTGAAATTGCCGGCCGTCACCCACCCGGGTCGTGGCTCTCAACCAGCCGCCGGCGGACCGTAGGCGAATCATTCGGGGGCCTTCAGGATCGCTTTACGCGCCGGATGAAGACTGACTGCCATGAGCGACCTACTTGCAATTTTCGGACCGACTGACACTCCCTTGGACTCGGACCTGCTGACCGAGATCGAGCGGCTGCACCCCACTCGCGTCACCGTGCTGATCGCCGACGCCGACGGCGACTGGACCTCGAACGAGGGCCCGGCGGCCGGCGCGCTGCGCGATCGGCTCGCGGCCTTGATGGCCCTGGTCGAGCGCCGCACCGGCGCGACCGTGATCGGGACCGCCGGAGATCGCGACCAGCTCCTGGGCTGGCGGTTTGACCGTGAGCTCTCGACCCGGATTCCCGTCGCGGCCTGAGGCTGCAGCCCACCGGCCGGACGACCCCCCGACGGCGGCTGCCACGGCCCCAGGTGGCCGCCGCGGGTCGTTCCCGCCAACGGCGAGCGCGGCCGGACGCCCCGGTGATCAGCGCGGCAAGACGGCATGCGCCACAGGCCCCGGCGCGGCGCTAGGCTGGCGCCTGCATGCCCGTCACCCTCGCTGCGGACGACGTCGTCCAGACCCACAGGCAGGGCGCCGACAACGAGCGTGAGCCGCTGCTCGTGCTGGAGCCACTGCGCGAGTTCCTGGCCACTCACGGCCTCGAGGCCCCGGCCGACCTGAGCGCTGACCCGGTCGGCGACGGGCATTCCAACGTCACCTTCATCCTGTCGACCGGCGTCGTCCTGCGCCGACCGCCGCGCGGGCCGCTGCCGCCCAGCGCCCACGACGTGCTCCGCGAGGCACGCCTGCTCACCGCGCTGGAGCCGACGGTCGTGCGGACGCCGCGGATCCTGGCCGTCGGCGACGACGAGTCGGTGATCGGAGCCCCGTTCTACGTGATGGAGCAGGTCCGCGGCGAGGTCGTCACCGACCAGGTGCCGTCGGCGCTGGACAATCCCGAGCAACGCGGCCGTATCGCCGGCGAGCTGCTGGACTCGCTCGTCGAACTGCACGGGGTCGATTGGACCGGCATCGGCCTGGAGGGATTCGGCAAGCCCACCGGCTATCTCGAACGTCAGCTGCGGCGCTTCACCGGACTGTGGGAACACAACCAGACCCGCGAGATTCCCGAGGTCGCGGAGGTCGGCGAGTGGCTCGCCGCCAACCGCCCGGAGTCCGGCCCCGCGACCGTCGTTCACGGCGACTACCGGCTCGGCAACGTGATGATGGCGCCGCAGGCCCCTGCGCGGCTGCTGGCGATCTTCGACTGGGAGATGGCGACGATCGGCGACCCGCTCGCCGATGTCGGCTACATGATGATCCACTGGGCGCAGTCCGAGGACCCGGAGACCAAGTTCAACCTCCAGGCCGTGACGGCCCGCCCTGGCTTCCCCAGCCGCCGCGAGATGGTCGCCGGCTACGAGCAGCGCTCGGGACGGTCGGTGCAGTCGCTCGACTGGTACGTGACGCTCGCGCTGTGGAAGGCGGTCGTGTTCATGGAGGGCAACTACAAACGGGCGATCAGCGGCAGCACCGACGACCCGTACCTGAAGACCTTCGGCGAGGGTGTGGTGGAGCTCGCCCAGCGGGCGCTGACCGTCACCCGCGATGGCTTCTGAGCTGCGGTGAATCGCCGGCGACGCCTGTCGCTCGGGCTGCTGGCGGCGGTGCTGCTGGCCGCGGCCCTGCTCGGGGGCTGCGGCTCGACCGCGCTGACCGACACCCAGCTGCGCAGCCGCGCCGGGCGCGTCTGCGCGCTGGCCACCCGGCGCACCAATCGCATCGCCACGCCGACGATGCCCACGCAGGAGGCCTCGTTCATCAGCCGTGGGATCGTCGCGCTGGCCCCCGAGGTGGTTGCGCTGCGGCGGCTGCGCGCGCCCGGAGGGATGGCCGACGACTACCGTGACGCCGTTGAGGCCACAGGCGCGGAGCTGACGGCGCTGCGCTCGACGCTCAAGGGGCTGAGGGCCGGCAACGATCCGGTGGTGGCGATCAAGACGCTGCAGCAGCAGCTGGCGCCCGCCGAGATGAAGGCGAGCATCGCCTGGAGCGCACTCGAACTGCCGGCCTGCCGGGGCGACTGAGCACCCCGGCAGACAGACCGCTCGTGAGGCCTACAGACCGTTGACGGCACTGTTGGCGGCCCTGAGCACGACCTTTGGGATCGGCGCGAAGTCCAGCGCGGCGCCGAAGTGCTGCCCGGTGGTCAGGGCGTACTTGATGAACTGCTTGAGCAACCCGCTCTGCGAGGCCCCGTGAGGGACGATCGCGTAGGTGAACGTGGAGATCGGATAGGCGATCTTCGCGCTCTTGGGCGGGTTGACGATGTGCAGCTCGCTGTTGCCCGGCACGTGCTTCACAGTCTGCGCCGCGCTCTCGATGTTCTTCAGGTTGGGGTATTCGTACTTGCCGGCGGCGTTCTTGATCGCCACCGCCGGGATCTGGTGGGCGATCAGATAGGAGACCGCGATGTAGGCGAGGCCGCCGTTGGTCGACTGGAGCGCGGCCGTCACGCCCGAGTTGCCCTTCTGACCGACACCCGTCGGGAACGACACCGACGTCGAGAAGTTGACCTTGGTCTTCCACGTCTGACTCACGTCGGTCAGGTAGTTGGTGAACGCGTAGGTGTCGCCCGATCCGTCGCTGCGGTAGATCGGAGTGATCTTCAGGCTCGGGAGGTGTACGCCCTTGTTCAGGGTCTTGATCGCCGGGTCGTTCCAGTTGGTGATCTGGCCGAGATAGATCTTGGCCAGCACCGGACCGGTCAGGCTGAGCTTGTGCCCGATGCCGCTGATGTTGAAGCCGACGCCGGTGGCCGACAGCGCCCACGGAATCTGGACGCAGTCGTTGCAGGCGGAGGCCTGCGTCGGGTTCAGCGGAGCGTCAGATGCACCGAAGTCGACGAGCCGTTGCGAGATGTCGGTGATCCCGGTTCCCGAGCCGACCGCCTGGTAGTTGACCGTATCCCCGGTCTTGTTCGCAAATGCCGACGCCCACTCCGCCTCGAGCGGTGCGACCAGCGTCGACCCGGCCCCGTTGAGCGTCCCGGCGGCCATTGCCGCTGGGGTGAAGCCCGCCATCGCGCCGATCGCCAGAACGCCGACGGTGAGGCGGATCAGCTTCCTTCGTCTAAAGGCAAAGCCTTTCAAGTGAGGCCCTTTCGCTAGGTGACAGTGTGCTCGGCGAGCCGGCCGACCTTCCGAGCAGCGTTAGCATGGGCGCCCCGCCGGGCCCGCTTGTTGCCGCGGAGTTATCAGCTTTTGTCGATCTTGTGACGCCCCCTCAAGCTGAGCGCGCCGCGTCTCTAGGCTGCCGCGCGATGTCCATTCGGACCACTCGGTCTTCGCGCGGCGCAGGTCGCGCGTTGCGCTCCATCCTGCCCTCCTCCGAACGCAGCGCCGGCGACGCGGTCCTACGCGGCCTCTGCGTGCTCGCGGGCGTGGTCGCCGGGCTGATCCTCATCGACGTGGCCTATCAGGTACTCAACGGAGCACGGCCGGCGATCGCTCGCTTCGGCCTCGGCTTCCTCGGGCACGTCGAATGGGCACCGAACTTCGGGCGCTTCGGGGCCGCCGTGATGCTCTACGGGACCGCCGTCACATCCCTGATCGCGCTGGTCATCGCCACCCCGCTGGCGATCGCAATCGCGATCTACCTGAGCATGCTCGCGCCGCGCTCGGTCCGGGTCATCGTCGGACCGCTCGTCGAGATGCTGGCCGCCATCCCCAGCGTGATCCTCGGCTTCTGGGGGATCATCATCCTGGCGCCGTTCATGCAGGCCCACATCGAGCCAGCCCTGCACGACGCCCTCGGTTTCACCGGCCTGTTCGGGGCGCCCCAGACGACCGGGCTGAGCGTCTTCACCGCCGGCGTGATCCTCACCGTGATGGTCGTGCCGATCATCGCCTCGCTCAGCCGCGACCTGTTCCTCACCGTGCCCCGCGAGCTCACCGAGGGCGCCGAGGCGCTGGGCGCCACCCGCTGGGAGGTCATCCGCGGGGTGGTGCTTCCGACCACGTTCTCAGGCGTCAGCGCCGCCGTGATGCTGGGACTCGGACGTGCGCTGGGCGAGGCGATCGCCGTGGCCAGCTTGATCGGCGCCGGCAATGTGATCCACGGGAACCTGTTTCAGACCGGCAACACCCTCGCCGCCAGGATCGCGCTGGAGATCACATATCCGGTCTCGAACCTGCAGACCGCCTCGCTCTTCTACCTGGCGCTGATCCTGCTTGTCATCGGCATCGTCACCAACCTGATCGCTCGCACGATCTCCAGCCGCTTCGATGTCCACCGATCAACCGTCTGAGACCGCGGGGTTCGACCCCACCGGGCCCTTGGCGCCCTCGGGCAATCTGCGCCGGCGGCTGGCCGTCAGCCGCCTGATCCAGGGTCTCGCGACGCTCTCGGCGGTGATCGCCGTGATCGCCCTCGGGCTCGTCGTCTATGTGGTGATCGCCCGCGGCGCCCCGGCGCTCAGTCTGGACTTCCTGATCAAGGATCCCCCGCCGAGCGGCCCGGGCGGCGGCATCAGGTCGGCGATCGTCGGCACCGCCCTGATCGTCGCCGTCGGAGCCGTGTTGGCCGCCCCGCTCGGGGTGCTAACCGCCATCTATCTGGTCGAGTTCGCGCGCCCGAACTCTCTCTCCGGACGCGCTCTGAGGATGGCACTGGACCTGATGCAGGGGCTTCCGTCGGTCGTGATCGGGCTGTTTGTGTTCGGTCTGCTGGTCAAGCCCGAGAAGGCCGACTCAGGCTTCGCCGGATCGGTCGCGCTCGCGATCATCATGTTGCCGTTGATCGCTCGCTCCAGCCAGGAGGTGCTCATGCTCGTGCCTCGCACCCTGCGAGACGCCGCCGACGCGCTGGGCGTCAATCGCTGGCGAGCGATCCTGACGATCATCCTGCCGACCGCGCTGAGCGGAATTCTCACCGGCACGATCCTCGCCGTGGCGCGCGCCGCCGGGGAGACAGCGCCATTGCTGATCGTCGACGGGATCTTCACCAACCAGCTGACGTTTCAGATGCTCGGCCACGCCGTTCCCAACATTCCGGTATCGATCTTCACCGCTGCCGAGGCAGCCGATCCGACCGGCTTCACCCGGGCCTGGGGCGAGGCGCTCGTCCTGCTGGCCGGGATCCTGATCGCCAATGTGGGAGCGCGTCTGTTCCTGGCACGCCAGCGTGCGAGGATGGGACTGTGAGCACGAGCGATCCCGGTCAGCCGGCCCGGCCCCGCGTCCGCATCCAGGATCGGCCCGGTGCACCGCCGGTCGTTGTGCGGCCGGCAGCTGCCAACGGCGGCCGGCTCGAGGTGGCGCGGGCGGCCGTGTTCGACATCCGTGACATGTCGGTCCGCTACGGCGACAAGCGTGCGCTCGACTGGACGACGATGAAGATCTACCGCAACCTCGTGACCGCGGTGATCGGCCCGTCAGGGTGCGGCAAGTCGACGTTCATCCGCAGCCTGAATCGCATGAACGATTCGGTGCCGAGCTTCTCGCTCGGCGGCCAGGTGCTGTACCACGGCCACGACGTGTACGCGCGGGCGACCAACCGGGTGGAGGTGCGTCGGCGGATCGGGATGGTGTTCCAGAAGCCGAACCCGTTTCCCAAGTCAATCTACGACAACGTCGCGTGGGCGCCGCGCAACCTCGGCCTCAAGGCCAATCTCGACGACCGGGTCGAGCGGGCGCTGCGCAGCGCCGCCCTGTGGGACGAGGTCAAGGACCGGCTCAAGGTCTCAGCGCTCAGCCTGTCCGGCGGCCAGCAGCAGCGTCTGTGCATCGCGCGTGCCGTGGCGGTCGAACCGGACGTGCTGCTGCTCGACGAACCGGCCTCGGCGCTTGACCCGATCGCGACCGCCTCGATCGAGGAGCTGATGCACAACCTCAAGCACCGCTACACGATCGTGATCGTCACCCACAACATGCAGCAGGCCGCCCGCGTGGCCGACCGGACGGCATTCTTCTCACTGGACGCGCAGGAGCGCGTGGGCACGTTGATCGAGTACGACGACACCGACACGATTTTCTCCCGGCCGGCTGACTCGCGGACGCGGGACTACGTGACCGGCCAGTTCGGCTGACCACTCAGGGGCCGACGCCCCAACGGTCAGACGCTGCCGATCGCCCCGGAGGCAACCTGGGCCAGCAGTGGCTGCCCGCACTGCCAGCAGTACGACGCGCCGGTGCTGTGCGGGGAGCCGCAATTCGGGCACACCCCGGCGGTCCCTGTCTCCTCGAGGCGCAGGATCCGATCCACCTCGGCCAGCTCGGCGTCGACCTCCTGCAGCGCGGCGGCGCGTTTGACGATCACGTCGACGCGAATCTCGTCGCGCACCGCCATTTCATAGACGAGGCCCCCGAGATCCCACTGCAGCTCGGCGACCCGGGCGGTCAGCTGGTCGCGCCGGCGCTTGAGGTCGAAGGTGCGCTCGTCGGTGAGCTTGGTCTCGGACGTCAGCGGGGGCGCGTCCTCCGCGCTGGGGCGCGGCTTCTCGCCCTTGCGTCTGCCGAGCGTCGCCATCTCAGTTCCCGAAGAACGAGCCGTTGAACTTGCCGCCCTTGTCGTACCCCGGCCCGTGGCCCGTCTGCCCGACGGTGACGGTGGCGGGCGGCAGGTTCTTGTTGCTTGACCCAAGCACCTTGCTGGCCGCGTTCGAGGCCTTTGCCGCCTGCGCCGCGGTCGGCTTGGAGCCGTTGGTGGCCTTTGACCTGCCCTTGGCGCCCTTGGACTTCGACGTCTTCTTGGCCGGCTTGCTGGGGCCGGGGTTGGCCGCGGTGGGCGTGCCGGCTCCCCCGCTGACGGTGACGACGGTGGGAGCTGCCGCCTGTACGGGCCGGGCGTTGACGTTGCTGGCGCTGTTTCGCCCGATCAGGACGCCCACGCCCATCGCGAGCAACAGCGTGCCCACCCCGGCGACGATCGTGGTTGCAGAGGAGGCGCGGGGCGCGCGGGGGGCCGGTGGCGAGGCGCTCGCGGGCGCGAGCTCGGTGGACGGCGGCGAACCTACCGTACCTCCGGCGGGCAGTGAGAAGCGAGGCTTGCCCCGACGCTCTCCACAGGCCACGCAGTAGCGTTGGTCACTGGACATCGGGGTGCCACAGCTCACGCACCGGTCGCCGACCGTCGCGGACACGAGCGGCTGCGTCGCGGGCTCGTCGTTGATCTGGGGCTCGCTCGCCATAGCCGCCAGCTAGAGTAAGCCTCGGTGGGCGGCTGGTTGTGACCGCCGTGTGACGGGCGCGGTGAGTTTCACGATGTTCACATGCCACTGCGGGCTCCGGGAGATACTGGGGGGTTGTCATGGACGATCGCTCGAATCGCTGCGCGGAGTGCGCCGGTCTCCTGGCTCACGACCAGCGCTACTGCCTGGGTTGCGGTTGCCGCCGGGGACCGCTGCCGGCGCGCATCGGCCTGACGATCGGCGAGATCCACGAACGTGGACGTGCGCTGCCCGGCCGTGGCGCCGCATTGTCGACTTCCCCGGCCCCTGCCAGGCCCACGCGTGGCGGCGACACGCTGGTGTCGCCGGCCCGTTCGGCGGCGGTGGCGATCCTCCTCATGCTCGCCTTCGGTTGCGTCGTGGGATCACTGACGACTCCGGGAGGCGTCGAGGCCCTGGCTCACCAGCTCGTGATCGCGGTCAACCCGCTGCGGCCGGCGCCTGTGCAGAGTGCCGCCGCGACGTCGAACACCGCCGGGGGGGACACGAGCTCGTCTGACAGCAGCCGATCGGCGCCGTCGGCGGCAACGCCGGCGGCGGCCGCCCCGCAGCAGACCGTCACGGTCGGCTCGCCGACCGCCCCGACGAGCGCCACGACCCCGTCCACCAGCACGACGCCGGCGAGCATCCTCGGCCTTCCGCCGATCAAGCATGTATGGGAGATAGTCCTCTCCGAGCAGGGCTACAAGCAGGCGTTCGCCAGCAGCACCGGGCACGCGTACCTGTCCACCCGGCTGCGGCGACAGGGTGAGCTGATCAGCGGCTACTACGGGGTGGCGCAATCCCCGCTGGCCAACGAGATGGCGCTCATCAGCGGGCAGGGCCCGACGGTGCAGACGATCGCCGGCTGTCCGACGTTCTCGGAGATCGCTCCCGGCACGGTCGGGCGCCTCCAGCAGATCAAGGGCGACGGGTGTCTGTATCCCCAGTCCGCGCAGACCCTGCCCGATCAGCTTGCCGCGGCCGGGCTGGGCTGGCGGGCCTACGTGCAGGGCATCGGAGAGAAGACGCCGAGCCAGACGACCTCGTCGTCGAGTACGACGTCGACGACCACGACCCCGGCCACCACCACGACCTCGGGGACCACCACGTCGAGCACGAGCGCCGCGGGCCCGCCCGCCGTGCCCGCCGGCCAGTCCTGTCCGCATCCGGCCTTCGGTGGCGCGGATCCCTACCAGTCGGCCTCAGCTGGCGCGCCCTACGCCACGTGGCGAAATCCGTTCGTGTACTTCCGCTCGGTGCTGATCGGCGGCAAGTGCGCCTCGGGCGACGTCGGGGTTGACCATCTCGCGACCGACCTCAGGCAGATCAGCACCACGCCCGCGTTCTCCTATGTCTCTCCCGGCCCGTGCGACGACGGCTCGGGCACGCCCTGCTCGGCCAACGCCCCTGCCGGCCTCACTTCGGCCGACCGGTTCCTCAAGACCGTGGTGCCGGAGATCGAGCGCTCGCCGGCCTACAGGAAGGACGGACTGATCGCGATCACGTTCGACGGCGCGCCGCAGTCAGGGCCGCAGGCCGACCCCACCAGCTGCTGCGACCAGCCGGCGTTCCCGAACCTGCCAAAGCCTTCGAGCACCTCATCGACCAGCACGACGAGCACGACCAGCACCTCCTGCACCAGCAGCTCGTCCTCGACCCCGACCACGTCGACCACAACCTCGACGCCCACCACACCGAGTACCACCACCACCGTCAGCTCGGACTGCACCCCGTCCATCACCCTTTCCCCCGGCACCAACCCCGGTGGCGGCCAGGTCGGTCTGCTGCTCATCTCGCGGTACGTGACGCCGAACTCGCTCGACCAGGTTGACACGTTCAACCACTTCTCGCTGCTCAAGTCGATCGAGGACCTGTTCGGCCTCAAGCCGCTCGGCTACGCCCGTGACAGCGCGCTCCCGGTGTTCGACGCGGCGATCTTCAACGCCGCAAAGCATTAGCTCAGATCACGCGCGTCACATCTAGTTATCAGGGGGGTCACCAGATGTTCACGGCGCGGGCTCGCCCGCTCGCAAGACTGCTGCGCTGCATCGGTTCATCTGTTCCCATCCTTCAGACCAGGAGATAGCGTGAAGCGCATCTTTCTCGTAGGCGCTGCCATGGCAGCCCTGCTCACCGCCGGCATCGTCACCACGCCGGCGTCAGCAACTCCCGCGGCCAAGAAGCCGGCAAGCGCCAACAAGAAGCCGGTCACCAAGCTCGAGCCCGTCAAGACGACTCTGACCTGCACCCTCAAGCTGGTCACCCAGCTCCCCTCGAACGACGTCACCGTCACTCAGGGAGCAGAGTCCGGGACGCAGTACGGCCGGGCCGGTTGTGCGAAGCCGCTGTTCTCCGGCGTCGAGCAGAACTCGTTCCTTCAGGACGAGTCCGGCAACCTGTCAGGTAAGTACCAGCAGTGGTTTAACGCCGGATCGCTGTACGGCGCCTACACGCTGACCGCTGAGGACACTGGCCCCCCGACGACGACCTCGTTCACCGACGCCAGCTACACCGGCACGGTAACCGTCACGAACGGCACCGGGCTCTTCAAGAAGGCAACCGGCACCGGAACCCTCGCGTGCACCACCACCGACCTGGCGCACTACGCCTGCACCGAGAAGCTCAAGCTCATCCAGCCGGCGTTGAGCACGACGACATCGAAGAAGAAGTAGGCGCCGGCCGTCCGGAGCCCGCGTCCCGGGCTCCGGACAGGGGACCGGCGTGTCAGTCACGCCGGCCGCGACCGTAGACCAGCTTCAGGAAGCTGCGCAGCAGCTTCGTCTGGCGCGCCTTGTAGGGGAACATGTACGGCTCGTGCGTGAGCGCCCAGCGCGTCACGAGCAGCGACTGCACCTTGGTGTACTTGCGGATCCCGGCCGAGCCGTGACGGGTGCCGATGCCGCTGGACTTCCAGCCGCCCATCGGCAGGTTGAGCGCGGTGTAGTTGACCTGGGCGTCGTTGACGCACACCACACCGGCCTGCACGCGCCGCGCCAGCGCCTCGCCGCGCTCGATGTCGCTCGTCCAGACCGAGGCCTGCAGGCCGTAGTCGGAGTCGTTGGCCAGGCGGATGCCCTCCTCGGCGTTGTCGATCTTCATGATCGGCAGCGTCGGGCCGAACGTCTCCTCGCGCATGCACTTCATCGTGTGATCGACGTCGACGAGGACGGTGGGCTCGTAGTAACGGCCGTGCTCGGAGTGGCCGTGGCCGCCGGTCAGGACCTTGGCTCCCTTGGCCACGGCGTCGCGCACGTGCTCGTCGACGAGGTCCATCTGCGGGGGGAAGATGACCGCGCCGACGTCGACGGTGCCCACCCCGGTCGGGGCGCCCTGACGCAGGCCCCGGACGGTGTCGGTCACCTTGGCGACGAACTCGTCGTAGACGGGCACCTCGACGTAGCAGCGTTCGACTGAGATGCAGACCTGCCCCGCGTTGTTCATCGACCAGTAGGCCGCCGCGTTGGCCGCGCGCTCGACGTTCGCGTCGGCGCAGACGATCATCGGGTCCTTGCCACCGAGTTCCAGGTAGCAGGGCACGAGGGCATCGGCAGCCGCCTTCATGACCGCGCGGCCGGTGCGGGCGGAGCCGGTGAACATGACGCAGTCGACCTGCGAGATGAGCGCCGCGCCGGTGGAGCCGTCCCCGGTGGCGACCTGGAAGACGCCCTCGGGCAGGCCGCACTCGCGCAGCATCTCGACCATCAGCAGCGCGCTGAGCGGCGTGACCTCGGACGGTTTGAGGATCACCGTGTTGCCGGCCATCATCGCCGGGATGCAATCTCCGAACGAGTTGACGATCGGGAAGTTCCACGGTCCGATCACGCCCACCAAGCCCATCGGCGCATACCGGATCACCAGCTTCTTGCCCGCGACGGCCGGGTTGTCCCACGACGGCACCCGCTCGTCGGCCAGATAGTTGGCTGCCTCCTTCGCCCAGAACCCCAGTGCCGCCACCGTGTAGCCGAAATCGGTGAGCTGAGCGTCCTCGTAGGCCTTGCCCGTCTCGGCAACGACCTGGTCGAGCACGCGGTCGGCGTTGTCGAAGAACCACTTCTGCGCGCGGCGCATGATCCGCGCGCGGCCGTCAAAGCCGATCGCCTCCCACTGCGGCTGGGCCTCACGCGCCCGGGTCGCCATCGCGGCCAGCTCGCCGGCGCCCTGAATCGGGATCGTGGTGATCACCTCGCCGGTTGCCGGGTTCTCGACCGCGATCGTGTGTGGGTCCGCGTTGGCCTCCTGCGCCGGGACCCGCTCTTCGACGCTTGCCATGGCTACGCCGGGTCCAGCTCGATCGACTCGATCGAGGGAGGATCGACCGGGCGGTCGCCGCGCCCCGTCGGGGTTGCCTCGATCGCGTCCACAGCATCCATGCCGGCCGTGACCTGTCCGAATACCGTGTGCTTGCCGTCCAGCCACGGGGCGCCGTCGATCGTGACGATGAAGAACTGCGAGCCGTTGGTGTTCGGGCCGGCGTTGGCCATCGCCAGCGCGCCACGCACCACCTTATGCGCGTTGAACTCGTCCTCGAAGGTGTATCCGGGGCCGCCGCTGCCGGTGCCCTGCGGATCGCCGCCCTGGATCATGAAATCCGGGATGACGCGGTGGAAGATGACGCCGTCGTAGAAGCCGTCTGCGGCCAGCTTGCGGAAGTTCTCAACGGTCTTGGGCGCGTCGTCGTCGAAGAACTCGATCGCGATCGTGCCCAGCGTGGTGTTCATATTGGCTGTGCTCATGGCCATGACACTACTGGCCGCAGAGCGAGGCCTCCGCGGTTCCG
>DATAUL010000127.1:0-3155 GCA_036268255.1 Solirubrobacteraceae bacterium
CTGCGCGCGGTCGCTTCGCCGACGGCCGCCTCGTTGCGGTAGGCGCGGGCGGTGTCGATCGAGCGGTAGCCGGTCTCCAGGGCCTTGTCGACGGCGGCGGCGGTGTCCTCAGGTGGGACCTGGAAGACGCCGAAGCCGAGCTGGGGGATGGTGTCCGAATCAATCAGGGACAGCTGGGGAATCGAATTGATCATGTCCAGGGGCTGCCCGGCGACGCGCCCGCGCACACACGGGGCGTTACGCTGACGAGGCAGTGGCCACGATTGACGACGACGCAGACGCCGGGCTGGACATCGACCTCCTCGCCGCTTCGCTGCGCGCGAACGTCTCCGACCTGGGAGCGTTCGTCGAGGCGCTGGCGGTCAAGCTGGAGGAGGCGGTGCCCACAGGGGTGCGCGTCGAGCGCCGTCGCAGCGGGATGTTCGGACCCAAGCGCGTCAGCCGGATCTCGTTGGACGCCGGCGATCAGCGGCTGGAGCTGCGCGCGAGCGACGGGCGGATCGAGACGCGGTGCGCGCGCCTGTCGGGCGGGATCGTGCTCAAGTCCGACACGCTGCCGACGGATGCGTGGCTGGACGCGCTCAGCCGGGCGCTCGCCGAGGAGGCGCGCTCGAGCCAGACAACCAGGCAGGCGCTCGAGCGCCTGCTCAACGCATAGGACATAGGAGAACGATGCCGCTCTTCCGAGGACGGGACGACGACGATCAGCAGGCCCCGGACCAGCAGGTCGTCGCCGCTGACGGGCCGCACGCTGCGAGCTACGAATCAGGTTCGCTCGCCGGTATCCCGGAATCGGGCCTGGCGCGGATCGCGCGCATGAAGCAGGACGTGTCCCGCGGGTTCTTCACCTCCGACCTGTCGGTCAACGAGTTCCTGCTCGTCAAGGAGTCGGGCTTCGAGCCGCTCGGCCTGGTGCTCGGCAGCTCGATCTACCACATCGGATACCAGCAGGCGTCGTGGAACCAGAACCAGGAGATGGGCGTCCTCACTCAGGCGATGTACCACGCGCGCGAGCTGGCGATGACGCGCATGGAGGAGGAGGCCGACGCGCTGGGCGCCGACGGCGTCGTCGGCGTGCGCCTCGACATCGGCCGCTACGAGTGGGGCGCCGATCTGGCGGAGTTCATCGCCGTCGGCACGGCCGTCAAGCACCGCGACGGCGTCCTGCATCGCGCTCCCAACGGCCGCCCGTTCACCTCGGACATGAGCGGCCAGGACTTCTCCACGCTGCTGCGCGCTGGCTACCGGCCGACGGGCCTGGTGATGGGCAACTGCGTCTACCACGTGGCGCGTCAGGGGATGCTGGCCTCGCTCAAGCAGGTGGGGCGCAACGTCGAGATGCCGAACTTCACCCAGGCGCTGTACGAGGCGCGCGAACTGGCGATGGGGCGGATGCAGACCGAAGCCGACGAGCTGCAGGCCGAGGGGATCGTGGGCGCGCGGATCATCGAGCGCAGCCACGGCTGGGGCTCGCACGTGATCGAGTTCTTCGCGATCGGCACCTCGGTCGTCGCCACCAATCCCGATCACCAGATCGAGAAGCCGGCGCTGGTTCTTCCGCTCCAGGGTTGAGCGGCGCTTGACATCCGCCGCTGCGTAAGCGTACACTTACGGTAAGTGATGGCTTACGTATCAGCGACGACGATCACCGCCCGGTTCTCCGCCCTCGCCGACCCCACGCGACGCGCGATCTTCGAGCGCGTGGCGCAGCGGCCGCGGGCGGTCGGAGAGCTGGCGGACGAGTTGCCGGTCAGCCGCCCGGCGGTCTCTCAGCACCTCAAGGTGCTCAAGGACGCCGGGCTGGTGTCAGACGCCGCGCTGGGCAACCGCCGGATCTATTCGGTGGACCCGTCGGGGGTGGGAGCACTGCGCGCCTACCTCGACGGATTCTGGAACGACGCGCTCACGGCGTTCAAGGCGACCGTGGAGCAGAGGGAGACACCATGAGCATGACCACCACCGCCGCACCGGTGACCGAAACGATCGTCGTCGACGGTCCGATCGAGCGCGCCTTCGAGGTCTTCACCGCCGACATCGGGAGCTGGTGGCCGACCAGCCACCACATCCTGAAGGCCGAGCTCGCCGAGATGGTGTTCGAGCCCTGGGTCGGCGGACACATCATCGACCGGGGCGTCGACGGCAGCGAGTGCCGCTGGGCGCGCGTCCTCGCCTACGAGCCGCCGACACGGCTCGTCTTCAGCTGGGACATCGCGCTGGACTGGACGATCGAGACCGATCCCGGGCGCACCAGCGAGGTGGAGGTGCGTTTCATCGCCGAGTCCGAGGAGCGGACGCGGGTCGAGCTTGCGCACCGCGGGATCGAGCGCCACGGCGAGGGGTGGGGGGCGATGCACGCCGCCGTCGGCTCGGCCAACGGCTGGCAGATCGGGCTCCATCGCTTCGCGCAGCGGGTATCGTCGCGCGGTGACGATGCCTGACGTTGAGATCAAGCCTCAGAGTTACCGCGACGAGCGCCCCAGGGAGCACTTCGACCAGTACCACGCGCGCGTGCGCGACCACGAACCCGAGGCGAAGGTCTATGAGATCGTCCGCATCGTCACCGGCCTCAACGCGCTGATCACCTACCGGGCGCGTTCGATCGGGTCGCAGAACGTGCCGCTGGGCCCGCTGATCCTGGCGCCCAACCATGCCTCGTTCATGGACCACTTCTTCACCGGCGCGTTCGTCCGGCGGCGGGTCCAGTTCATGGCCAAGTCGCAGCTGTTCGCGCCCGGGCCGGCGCAGTGGATCTTCAGCCACGGCGGCGTGTTCCCGATCCGCCGCGGCAGCCACGACGAGGAGGCCTTCATCACCTCGGCCAGAATCCTTGAGCGCGGCGGTGTGATCGGAATGTACTGCGAGGGCGGGCGCTCGCGCAACGGGCAGGTCGCCGACCAGGCGAAGCCGGGGATCGGGCGCCTTGCGCTGGACTCCGGGGCGCCGATCGTGCCGGTGGCGATCCTCGGCTCCCATCAGGTGCGCAACTGGAAGCGCGGGCGGTTCCCGAAGGTGATCGTCCGCTATGGCAAGCCGTTTCGCTTCGACGCGGTGCCGGACTCCACGCGCGAGCAGCAACAGGAGGTCGCCGGCATCATTCTCGAGCGGATCCGCGAGCTGCACTCCGAGCTGGTGCAGCTGGGGCCGCGCGGCGCGCT
>DATAUL010000128.1:0-4840 GCA_036268255.1 Solirubrobacteraceae bacterium
CCGCTCGCGCAGCAAGCCGAGCGGGTGGGGGCCGGTCGTCAGGCCGGTGGCGGCATAGTCAGCCAGCATCCGCTCCCATTCCGACAGCTCGCGCAGCGTCGGCGGGGCCGGTAGGTCGAGCGGGAGCGCCAGCTGCGTGCCGCCCGGCACCCGGCGCCCGGGCGTCACCACCCCCAGCTGCCACAGCACCACCCGCCGCGCCGCCCCCGGACGGTGGGATGCGCGGGTCTGATCTCCGGCCGGATCGATGGCGAGCGAGTCACACGCGCCCGACCACGCCAGCAGCTCCAGCGAGGCGGCGCTCGAGCCGGTCCGCGACGCCAGATCGGACAGGCTGCGAAACCGCCCGGCGGCCCGGCGGGCGGCGACCAGCGCCGTCACCTCCTGCGCCCGGACGCCGCGGACATAGCCCAGCCCGATCCGTACCCGACAGTGCTGCGCACGGCCGTCTCCAGATTGGCTAGGGGTCGATCCGACCTCCATCTCACACTCCACGTCGCTCTCGTTGATGTCCGGCGGCGACACCTCGATCCCGCGCCGCTGCGCCTCGTGGACGAGCGCGTCGGGCGGATAGAAGCCCATCGGCTGCTCGTTGAGCAGCGAGCAGAGGAACTCCGGCGCGTAGTGGACGCGAAGCCACGTCGATTGATAGGCGAGCAGGCCGAACGCCGCGCCATGGGCCTTGGGGAAGCCGAAGCCCGAGAAGCCCTTGACCATCTCCCAGACCCGCTCCGCCGTCTCGGCGCCGACGCCGTGCTTGCGCTGGGCACCGGTCACGAAGCGCTCGTGGTAGGCCATGATCGCCGCCTCCGAGCGCTTGCGGCTCATCGCCCGCCGCAGCCCCTCCCCCTCGCCGATGCTGAACCCCGCGAAGGCGATCGAGACCTCGAGCACCTGGTCCTGGAAGATGATCGTTCCCAGCGTCTCGCCGAGCACCTCCTCCAGCGATGGATGCTCGTAGGGGACCTGGTAACCGGGATCGACGCGCATCCGCTGGCGGCGCTCGATGTAGGGGTTGACGGCGCCGCCCTGGATCGGGCCGGGTCGCACGATCGCCACCTGGATCGTGATGTCGCGCAGATTCTCAGGCCGGGTCCGCCGCAGGGAGGCCATCTGGGCGCGGCTCTCGATCTGGAAGACCCCGGTGGTATCGGCCTCCTGGATGCACTCGTAGGTGGCCGGGTCGTCATACGGGATCCGCGACAGATCGACGTGCTCGTTGCGGGTTCTCGCGATCATCGCCACCGCCCGCTCCACTGCCGACAGCATCCCCAGACCGAGCAGGTCGATCTTGAGAAAGCCGGCGTCGGCGCAGGAGTCCTTGTCCCACTGGGCGATCTGGCGCCCCTCCATCGCGGCAGGGACGATCGGGCAGCAGTCGACCAGCGGCCGGGTGGCGACGATCATCCCGCCCGAGTGCTGAGAGAGGTGGCGCGGCAGGCCGTGGGCCTCGGCCGACAAGCGCGCCAACCACGCCCAGCGGCCGGTCAGCCCTTGCCGGCCAGTGCTCTCGATGTCCGAGCCCACGTCGCGCGCGCTCCATCCCTCACTGCCCCGCGCCACCCGCTCGATCTCTCCCGGAGGCAGGCCCAGCACCTTGCCGAGCTCCCGGATCGCCCCCCGGGCGCGATACGTGGGAAACGCCGCCACCAGCGCCGAGCGGTCGTGGCCGTAGCGCTCGTGCACGCGGGGGATCAGCTTCTCGCGGATGTCACGCGGGAAGTCGAGGTCGATGTCAGGCAGGGAGGTCAGCTCCTCGTTGAGAAAGCGGCCGATCAGCAGTTCGTTGGCGATCGGATCCACGTGGGAGAGGCCGGTGAGAAAGCAGACGATCGAGGAGACGCTCGAGCCCCTCCCCCGTCCCGGCGGCAACAGGGCCCGAGCCATGTCCGGACCGCGGACCTCCACAGCCACCTCGCGGGCCAGCTCCAGCATGTCGTGGTGCAGCAAAAAGAAACCGGGGAGGCCCAGCGAGTCGATGATCCGCATCTCCTCGCCCAGGCGCGCATGCGCGCGCTCGCGGATCTCGGCGGGGGCCGCGGCATAGCGCTCGGCCATCCGGGTATCGCACAGCTCGGCCAGGGCGCGCAGCGCGTCCTCGTCCTCGGCACCCGGGTAGCGGTAACCGAGGTCGTGGCCGAGGTCGAAGTGCAGGCTCTCGGCCAGCCGGGCCGTCTCGGCGACGGCCTCCGGATGCTCGGCGAAGCGCCGAGTCATCGCCTCCGGTGACGCCAGCACGTGGCTGAAGTTGCCACGCCGCTGGGGCTCTGACGCATCGAGCGTGGTGTGCAGTCGCACCGCCACCAGCGCGTCCTGCAGCGGCGCCCGCGCTCGCGTGTGGGCGTGCACGTTGCCGGTGGCCACGCACGCCAGCTCCAAGCGCCGGGCCAGATCCTCCAGGCGGCTGTTACGCGCCCGGTCCTCGCGCAGGAACGGCCGCTGCAGCTCGACCCGGAGGCGCTCGCGACCGAACGTCTCGCGCAGGCGGCGCAGGCTAGGCTCGTCGTGGACGCCGCGCAGTGCACAGCCGCTCAGGCAGACCAGGCCCTCGGAGTGCTTAAGCACCGTTGCCAGCGGCGTCGACGGCTCGCTGGCGGGCGCGCCCGGACGGCCCTCGCGCGTATGCGCGTGCGCGCGCGTCAGGATCCGGCAGAGATTGGACCAACCCGTGGTGTCGGCCACCAGCAGGGTGAGGTGGCGCCCGTCATCGAGGTCGATCTCGGCGCCGTGGATCGGCCGCAACCCGAGCGCTCGCGCGGAGACCGCGAACTCCATCGAGCCCGAGACCGAGTTGTGGTCAGTCAGCGCGACCGTGTCGTAGCCCAGCTGCAGTGCTGCGCCGACCAGCTCATCGGGCAGCGACGCGCCATCCAGGAACGAGAACGCCGAATGACAGTGCAGCTCCACGTACGTCAAGAACATATGTTCGCATACGCGGAGGATGGCCTGCCCCTTCCCGGCTACGTCAGACCTCGACACCCAGTCCGCGAGCGCCCCTGGCTACCCGCGCCACTCGTGTCTGCTCTTCGGACGCCGCGGCCACGGCTGACGATCGCATGCGAAGTCGCTTGACAAGTTATTAGTCGCTGCTAATCTGCTCCGTAGTTAGCAGTCACTAATCTTCTTGCGGAGGTCGTCATGTCGGATTCACGCAGACGCGGGTGGACTTTGGGGATCGTCTCCTTGGGGCTCTTCATGGTGGTGCTCGACAACCTGGTGGTGAACGTCGCGCTGCCGAGCATCCATCGCGACCTCGGCGCATCGATCCAGTCGCTCGAGTGGACTGTCAGCGCCTACATCCTGTCCTATGCCGTGCTGCTGCTCACCGGGGCCGCGCTCGGCGACCGCTTCGGACGCAAGCGGATGTTCATGGCGGGGATCGCGCTGTTCACCGCCTCCTCGGCGGCCGCCGCCCTCGCCCCCTCGATCGACACGTTGATCGCGGCGCGTGCGATCCAGGGCATCGGCGCGGCGATCGCCACGCCGCTCACGCTGACGCTGCTCGCCGACGCGTTCCCGCCTGACCGGCGGGGCATGGCGATCGGTGTCTGGTCGGGCATCAGCGGCATCGCGGTGGCGCTCGGACCGCTCGTCGGCGGCGCCGTCGTGCAGGCCGCCTCCTGGCAGTGGATCTTCTGGATCAACGTCCCCATCGGGATCGCACTGGTGCCGCTGGCCGGCCTGCGGCTGACCGAGAGTCACGGCCCGGCGGCCCGGCTGGACCTCGCCGGCCTCGCACTGAGCTCGACGGGGCTGTTCGGGATCGTCTTCGGCCTCGTGCGCAGCCAGTCGCTGGGCTGGGGCAGCCCCGTGATCGTCGCCTCGCTGGCCGCCGGATTGGCACTGGTCGTCGCCTTCGTCGCCTACGAGCGGCGGACGGAATCCCCGATGCTGCCGATGAGCTTCTTCGCCAGCCGCGGCTTCGCGGTCACCAACGCCGTCTCGCTGGCCATGTACTTCGGGATGTTCGGCTCGATCTTCTTCCTCAGCCAGTTCCTGCAGAACGTCCTGGGCAACTCCCCCCTCCAGGCCGGGGTCAAGCTGCTGGTGTGGACCGGCGCGACGATGGTCGTCGCTCCGCTGGCGGGGTTCTTCTCCGAGCGCTACGGCAGCCGGCTGTTCATGGCCGCCGGCCTGGCCCTGCAGGCGATCGCACTCGGCTGGCTCGCCGCCGACGCCAGCATCACGCAGTCCTACGCGAGCATGATCGGGCCGTTCGTCCTGGCCGGCTCGGGCATGGCGCTGGTGTTCGCGCCGTCGGCCAACGCGGTGCTCGCCTCGGTGCGCACCGACCAGGCCGGGCAGGCGTCGGGAGCCACGAACGCGATCCGCGAGCTGGGCGGCGTGCTGGGCATCGCGGTGCTGGGGACGATCTTCAGCTCTGCCGGTGGCTACGCCACCCCGCAGCTGTTCGTGAGCGGCCTCGAGCCCGCGATGTGGGTCGGAACCGCGGTGTTGGCGGTGGGAGCTGCGCTCCCGCTCCTGCTCCCGTTCAGCACCCGCGCGACGGCGGTGGCCCAGGCCGAGGTCGAGGCCGCCGAGCGCGAGTCGGCCACGTCCGGCGGGCTGACGCCCGTGCCGGCCTGAGGAGTGCGTAGCATCGAGAATCCAGGCGAGATCCGCTGATGACCACCTCCTCCGACACCCCGGCAAAGCCCGTGCGGCAGCGCGTCCCGGCGTCCGAGCGCCGAGACGCGCTGATCGACGCGGCGATCCACGAGTTCGCCCAGACGGGCTTTCACGGCACGCCGGTCGATCGGATCGCCCGGCGCGTCGGCGTCGCCCAGCCATACGTGTTCAGCCTGTTCGGCTCCAAGCGCGAGCTGTTCCTCGCCGCCGT
>DATAUL010000129.1:0-1880 GCA_036268255.1 Solirubrobacteraceae bacterium
GAGCTCTCGACGACGAGCCAGACGCAGATCAACCTGCCCTTCATCACCGCCGATGCGTCGGGTCCCAAGCACCTGAACCTGTCGCTGACGCGATCCAAGTTCGACCAGCTGACGCAGGATCTCGTGGAGCGGACCCGCGGCCCGGTAGAGCAGGCGCTGGCCGACGCCAAATTGACCGCGGACGACATCGACGAGGTGATCCTCGTCGGCGGCTCGACCCGCATTCCGGCCGTGCAGACGCTCGTGCGTCGCCTGACCGGCGGCAAGGATCCGAACATGACGGTCAATCCGGACGAGGTGGTGGCGATCGGAGCCGCGCTTCAGGCCGGCGTGCTCAAGGGCGAGGTCGAGGACGTAGTGCTCCTCGACGTGACGCCGCTGTCGCTCGGGCTGGAGACGCTCGGCGGCGTGATGACAAAGGTGATCGAGCGCAACACCACGATCCCGGCCCGGCGGACCGAGACGTTCTCCACCGCCGAGGACAACCAGACGGCCGTCGATGTGGTCGTACTGCAGGGCGAGCGTGAGCTCGCGTCCGACAACCGGCAGCTCGCCCGCTTCCGGCTCGAGGGCATCGAGCCCGCGCCCCGCGGCGTGCCGCAGATCGAGGTCACGTTCGACATCGACGCGAACGGAATCCTCAACGTCTCAGCGCGGGACAAGGCGACCGGCAAGGAGCAGCGGGTCACGATCACTGAGAGTACGAACCTCGACCAGAGCGAGATCGAGCGGATGGTCTCCGACGCGCAGTCGCACGCCGGCGAGGACCGCCAGCGGCGGGAGGAGATCGACGCCCGCAACGAGCTCGACTCGCTGGCCTATCGGGTCGATCAGCTGCTCGTACAACTGCAGGACCGCCTGCCCGTGAACGAGAAGGCGCGCGCCGAGCAGCTCGTCGCCGATGCCCGCAAGGCGATTGAGGAGCAGGCCGGCCTCGACCGGGTGCGGCCGCTGATCGCCGATCTGCAGCAGATGAGTCAGAGCCTCCCGGCGAGCGCGTCGGCCGCGGCGGCGGGCGGCGACGGGAACGGAGCCGCAGCCGGTACCAACGGCGCCGGCGCTGAGGCATCCGAGGACGAGGAGGTGGTCGATGCCGAGTTCACCCGAGAGTGAGCCAAGTGCGGGCACGGCGTCTGAGCCCGAGCCGGAGGCCGCGCCCACTGGCCCCGCCAGCGACCGCGAGGAGCTGACCGCCGAGCTTGCCAGGATCGAGGACCGCTACAAACGCGCGCTGGCCGATCTCGACAACTATCGCAAGCGCGCGGAACGGGAAATCGAACGCCGGGTGGTCCAGGCGCGGGAGTCGGGGCTGCAGGAATGGCTCCACGTCGTCGACAGCGTCGAGCGGGCAGTGCGACTGGAGCCTCCGCCCTGCTCCGACGGGATGCGAGCCCTGCTGGAGCAGATGGACGTGATCCTCGCCCATCAGGGCGTTGAGCGGATCGGCGCGCCCGGAGACCGGTTCGATCCCGAGCGCCACGAAGCGATCGCCGTGCAGCCGTCCGATGAGGTCCCGGAGCACACGATCGTCGCGGTGCAGCGATCTGGTTACGCGATCGGCGATCGCGTTATCCGCCCGGCGCAGGTCGTGGTTGCGCGCGCGCCCGAGCACGCCCGCTGATGCCAGTCGCCTCCCAGGACTACTACGAGGCTCTGGGAGTCCCGCGCGATGCCAGCGTCGACGACATCCGCCGCGCCTACCGCAACCTCGCGCGCCGGCTGCATCCCGACGTGAACAGAGAGCCCGGCGCGGAGGACCGGTTCAAGGCGATCTCCGAGGCGTACGAGGTCTTGCGCGATCCCGAGAAACGAGCCCGCTACGACGGCTTGGGAGCAAACTGGCGAGCTGGACCGGAGCCACCGGGCGGGGGCAGCGCCGA
>DATAUL010000130.1:0-8634 GCA_036268255.1 Solirubrobacteraceae bacterium
TGGCCATGTCGGCGGCCGAGCTCGACGCCGCCTGCGCGACGCTCGTCGCCGCGCGCCCGACCGCCGCCAACCTCGCCTACGCCGTGCAGCGCGTCCGCGCCGCTGTCCTCGCGGGCGGATCGGCGCTGCAGGAGGCCCGGGCGATCCACGCCGAGGAGGCGGCCGCCAGCGATGCCATGGCCCGACACGGCGCCGATCTGCTGGCCGGCAGCCGTCGCGTCCTCACCCACTGCAACACCGGCGCGCTGGCCGCGCCCGGCCGCGGCACCGCCCTGGCCGCCGTCGCCGAACTGTCCGATCGCGGCGGGCTGGAACGGGTGCTCGCCTGCGAGACCCGTCCGCTGCTCCAGGGCGCCCGTCTCACCGTGTGGGAGCTTCAGCGCCTGGGCATCGAGCACGAGCTGATCGTCGACGGCGCGGCGGCCGGCCTGATCGCCGCCGGGGAGGTCGACGCGGTGATCGTCGGCTGTGACCGGGTGGCCGCCAACGGCGACGTCGCCAACAAGGTCGGCACCTACGCCCATGCACTCGCCGCGGCGGCCACCGGGATCCCGTTCGTGGTCGTCGGGCCGTGCTCGACGATCGACCCGAGTTGCCCCGACGGTCAGGCGATCGAGATCGAGCAGCGCGACGGCGACGAGGTGCGGGGGGTGACCGGCCTCGGCACGCGGACCGCCGTGCGCAACCCCGCGTTCGACGTCACCCCGGCGAAGCTCGTGACCGCTCTGGTCACCGAGCGCGGCGTCGCCCGTCCGGTCAACGCCGGGACAGTCGCCGAGCTGCTGGGGTCAGGCGCCGCGGCGTAGCTCGAGGTGCTCGACGATCCGCCGCGAGTCGCAGATCACGTCGCCGTCGAGGATCAGCACGGGCACGCGGCGCTGACCCGACAGCGCCTCGACCTCGGGGCGCCGTGAGCGGCGCAGAGGCACGACGACCGGCTCGAAGTCGATCCCATCGCGCTTGAGCGTTCGTGCCACGCGGCCGCACGGACACAGCCAGTTGGTCGGGGTGCTGCACCGATAGAGGGTGGCCACAGCAGCGAGGCTAGCCGCGGCGGGCGGCGACGAGCAGCGAGCGGACGAGCAACGCCAGCACGGCCAGCGGGATCAGCCACCACGCTGTCACGCCGGCCCCCTGGAGCGCGGCGGTGGCGCTGATCGCCACCACCACTCCGGCGGCGGTGCGCCAATCGTCGCCGACGACGAAGTCCCAGATCGCCACGAGCACCGTCATCGCGCCACCGCCGGTGCGCGGCGCAGGGTCCCCACCATGGCCAGCGAGGCCAGCGCCAGCACGGGGATGATCACCAGCAGCGCCGCGTCGCCGCCCGGCCAGTGCGAGCCGGCGCCCTCGGCGCTCCAGAACGCCCCGAACGACGTGAGCATGATCCCGACGGCGAACTTCATCGCGTTCTCCGGCACGCGCGCCAGCGGCGCGCGGACGGCGAACCCGACGGCGGTGACGAGCAGGACGGCGAGCGCCGCCGCGATCGCCGCCAGGCCCACGCGGTGCTGGTTGGCGCCAAAGGTGAGCACGATGAACACCACCTCGAGTCCCTCGAGCAGGACCGCCTTGAGCGAGACGGTGAACGCGTAGCCGTCGAATGCGTCCCGGGGCCCGGGGTCCGCGCCGGCGAGCCGGGCGCGCTCGGTCTCCTCGGCGAAGTTCCCCAGCTCGTCGTGGAGCGCCTTGAGGCCCGCGGCCCGCAGGATCGCCTTGCGCAGCCACTGCAGGCCGAAGACGAGCAGCAGCCCGCCGACGATCACCCGCAGCGCTCCGATCGGTATCGCGCTCAGCGCCGGACCGAGCGCGGCGACCAGCACGGCCAGCGCCAGCGTCGCGGCGCCGACGCCGTACAGCGATGAGCGCCAGCTGCGCACCGTACCCACCGCGAGCACGATCGTCAGCGCCTCCACCGCCTCGACGGTGCACGCCAGGAACACCGAGAGCGCCAAGCCAAACTCAGCTGCGGACATGCTCATCAAGTATGGGCGGCGCCATGAGACATAGATGAGAGCACCGCCGTCGGCGGGGCGGCGGCGTTACGCGCGCTGTATGCGCAGCCGCCCGGCCTCGGCCGGTGCCAGGCCGGCGACGGTGTCAGCCAGGACCTCACCGTGGCGCACGCCGACGGTCTTGAGCAAGCGCTGCTGGCCGAGCGTCAGCGCGATGAAGTGGCCGAGTTCCACCAGCTGGGGCTCGGTGAAGTGCTCGTGCAGGCGCTCCCACATGCCGTCGGCGGCGAGCGCCGGATCCCAGGCGATCGCCTGCGCCCATTCCAGCGCCGCGCGCTCAGCGGGCTCAAACCGATCCGAGCGCTCGAAGTCGAGCAGCTCGTCGACCTGCAGCTCGGTCGCGCCCGCGCGCTGGGCTGTGAGCGAGCGCTGTCCCCCGCAGTACTCGCAGTCCACGGACTTCGAGATGTACAGGCGGCAGAGCTCCTTGATCGCGTGGGGCGCCACGCCACGGCGGAAGAACTCGTCCCAGGCGTGGTTGAAGGCCTTCATCACCTCCGGGTTGTGCAGGCGGATCGCCTGGCTCTCCGGCCGAGGCGTCCCCTCCAGGCGCGCGCGCTCCATGATCGCCAGCAGCTCGGGATCCTCGATGGTGGACGGGTCGACGTAGCTGATGTTGGGCATGCTCTCTCCTCGCGGCTCAGCGGGCGATCGCCAGGTACTTCGTTTCCAGGTACTCCTCGATGCCCTCGCGGCCGCCCTCACGGCCGAAGCCCGAGTGCTTGGCGCCGCCGAAGGGAGCGGCGGCGTTGGACACGATCCCCTGGTTGAGGCCGATCATCCCGGTCTGCAGCTGCTCGCCGACGCGCAGCGCGCGCCGCAGGTCGTTGGTGTACAGGTAGGCGACGAGGCCGTATTCGGTCGCGTTGGCAGCGGCGATCGCCTCGTCCTCGTCGGAGAACGCCACGAGCGGGGCGACCGGTCCGAAGATCTCCTCGTCGAGCAGGCGCGCGCCGGCGCCGACGTCGACGAGCACGGTGGGGCGGTAGAACCAGCCGGGGCCGTCGAGCGGCTCTGCGCCGGTCAGCGCGGTCGCCCCGGTGTGCAGCGCGTCGTCGACGAGCGCGCCGACCTTGTCTCGCTCCACCGAGTCGATCAGCGGTCCGACGTCGATGCCCGGTTCGGTCCCGCGCCCGACGGTCAGCTCCGACATGCGGGCGCTCAGGGAGGCGCTGAACTCCTCGATCAGCGCCTCGTGCACGTAGAAGCGATTGGCTGCCGTGCACGCCTCGCCGCCGTTGCGCATCTTGGCCAGCAGCGCGCCCTGCACCGCCTCCTCGACGTCGGCGTCGGCGAACACGAGAAACGGGGCGTTGCCGCCGAGCTCCATGGAGACGCGCAGCAGCTGGCGCGCCGACTGCTCGACGAGCGTGCGCCCCACCTCGGTCGAGCCGGTGAAGGACAGCTTGCGGGCCCGGGGATCGGCGATCAGGGGGCCCATCGCGCGGGAGGCCGACGAGCTGGTGATCACGTTGAGCACTCCGGGCGGCAGGCCGGCGTGCTCGAGCACCTCGGCGAGCGCGAGCATCGACAGCGGCGTCTGCCTGGCCGGCTTGATGACCATCGTGCACCCGGCGGCGATCGCCGGCCCGATCTTGCGCGTTCCCATCGCCAGGGGGAAATTCCACGGCGTGATCAGCAGGCAGGGTCCGACCGGCTGCTGCATCACCAGCAGCCGGGACATGCCGTCGGGCGAGTCGGCGTAGCGCCCGTCGATCCGCACCGCCTCCTCGGCAAACCACCGAAAGAACTCCGCCGCGTAGGCGACCTCGCCGCGCGACTCGGCCAGCGGCTTGCCCATCTCCAGGGTCATCAGCAGCGCCAGCTCGTCGCGGCGGGCGACGATCTCCTCGTAGGCGCGGCGCAGGATCTCGCCGCGCTCGCGCGGCGCGGTGGCGGCCCATCGCGCCTGCGCGCCGTCGGCGGCGGCCAGCGCGGCCAGCGCGTCCTGCTCGGTCGCGTCGGCGACCTCGGCCAGGACCTCGCCGGTCGAGGGGTCCTCGACGGCCAAGGTGTCCGAGGTCGACAGCCAGTCGCCGTCGATGAACAGGACCTTGGGAACGTGGTCGAGCAGCGTCGCCTCGGCGGCGACGGCCGTCATGTCGTCACCACGCCGGCGCGGGAGCGCACGCTCGCAACGATCGCGTCGGTGTCCGGGATGAAGGCGTCCTCGAGCGTCGGGCTGTACGGGATCGGGGTCTCGTCGGTGGTGATGATCCAGGCGTCGTCGAGATCGTGCAGCCCCTCGGCGGCCACCGCTCCGACGAGGCCGGCCGCCCAGCCCCCGGTCTGCGGCCCCTCCTCCACGGCGAGCAGCCGGTTGGTCCTACTGACGGACTCGAGCACCGTCTGGACGTCGAGCGGGCGCAGCGAGCGCAGGTCGATCACCTCGGCCGACACCCCGTTCTCGGCGAGCCGGTCGGCGGCCGCCAGCGCGTCGGAGACCGACTTGCCGATCGAGACGATCGTCAGGTCGTCACCGCTGCGCGGGATCCCCGCGCGGCCGATGGGAATCACCTCGTCGTTCTCCGGCGCCGGGCCCTTGACCGAGTACAGGCGCTTGTGCTCGAGGAAGATGACCGGGTTCTCGTCGCGGATCGAGGCCTTGAGCAGGCCCTTGGCCTCGGCGGGCGAGGACGGAAACACGATCTTCAGGCCCGGCACTCCCTGAAACCAGGTGCCGTGCGTCTGGGAGTGGATCGCGCCGAAGCGCCCCCCGCCGCCGACCGCCGAGCGGACGACGAGCGGGACGCTCCCCTGCTCGTTGGAGACGTACCAGAACTTCGCCGCCTGATTGACGAGGCTGTCCATCGGCAGCGCCATGAAGTCGCCGAACATGATCTCGAAGATCGGCCGCATTCCGGTCACGGCGGCGCCGTAGGCCATGCCGGCGAGCGCCAGTTCGGAGATCGGCGTGTCGAACACCCGCTCGGGGCCGAAGCGGCCGGTCAGGTCGGGCGTGGCCTTGAACACCCCGCCGGCGACGGCGACATCCTCGCCGAAGAACATCACCGCCGGATCGCGGTCCAGCTCTTCGGCGATCGCGTCGCGGATCGCGGTGCGGAACTCGAGCGTGCTCATGGCCGGAACTCCGTGGCCGCGTCGGTCTGCGGATCGGGATACGGATCGGCCCTGGCCGTCTCGACGGCGTGCTCCATCGTCGCCGTGATCTCCTCCTCGACGGCGACGATCCGCCGCTCGCCGACGCCGTCGCCGAGCAGCCGCGCACGCGCGAGCTTCAGGGGGTCGCGCTCGAGCCAGCGCTCGAGCTCGTCCTTGGGGCGGTAGGGGGCGGGATCGCTCTTGGAGTGTCCGTAGTGGCGGTAGGTCTGGCACTCGAGCAGCGTCGGGCCGGCGCCGTCGCGGGCGCGCTGGACGGCGCCGGACGCGGCGCCGTGCACGGCCCACAGGTCGTTGCCGTCGACGACGACCGCCGGGACGTCGTATCCGGCCGCCCGGGCGGCGATGTTCGCGCCGGCGGTCGCCGCCGCCAGCGGCGTGAACTCGGCGTAGAAGTTGTTCTCACAGACGAACACGACCGGCAGCGAGAGGACCTTGGCCATGTTCAGGCACTCGTGGAAGTAGCCCTGGTTGGTCGCCCCGTCGCCGAAGAAGGCCAGCGAGACCCGCCCCTGGGACCGAGCCGAGAGACCGGCGCCGAGCGCCGCGGCGATCGAGCCGCCGACGATGCCGTAGCAGCCGACGAGGCCGTGCTGGAGGTCGATGACGTTCATCGAACCGGAGCGCCCACCACAGACGCCGGTGGCGCGGCCGAGCATCTCGGCCAGCAGGGCCCGCGGATCGGTGCCCTTGGCCAGGGCGTGGCCGTGGCCGCGGTAGGTGCCGGTGACATAGTCGTCGGGCTCGAGCGCCAGACAGCAGCCGACGGCCACCGCCTCCTGACCCGCGTACAGGTGGGTCGTACCGTGGACCTCACCCTGCAGGAACAGGCGGTGCATCGAGGTCTCGAACTGACGGATCAGCAGCATCCGGCCATAGCCCTCCAGAAAGGCCGTCTCCGGCTCGGTCTGCTGAGCACTCTGCACGTTGGCCACTCCCCGCCTCCTGACTTCGCCGTAGTGTTACGATCGTACCGCAAACGATTGCAGTCCTCTCTGGGAGGCGTTGTGGCCAGCGAGATAGTCATGCCCCGGCTGTCGGATTCGATGGAGGAAGGGACGATCCTCAAATGGCTCGTGGCCGAGGGCGATGCCGTCGCCGAGGGCCAGCCGCTGGTCGAGGTCGAGACCGACAAGGCGGTCGTCCCCGTCGAGGCCGACACGTTCGGCGAGCTGCTGCGGATCATGGTCGGCGAGGGCGCGAGCGTCCCGGTCGGCGCGCCGATCGCGATGCTCGGCGTCGCCGGCGAGACACTGCCCGAGCGCGGCTCGGCGGAGGCGCTGGCCGCCGTCGGCGCCCCAGCCGAGCCCACCGTGCCGGCAACATCCGCGCCGCCGACAGCGATCCCGGCGTCGGCGGGCAACGGAACGCCGGCCGCGGGAGCACGCGTCAAGGCCTCCCCCCTCGCCCGGCGGATCGCCGCCGAGCTGAACGTCGAAATCGCCGCGCTCGTCGGCTCGGGGCCCCACGGGCGCGTGATCCGTGCCGACGTCGAGCGGGCGGTCGCCGACGGCGAGGCCGTGCCGGTCCCCGCTCCCGCTTCCGCGCCGGCGACGCTCGAGGGCACCCAGGGCAAGGTCACCCGTCACCGGCTCTCGCGCCTGCAGCAGACCGTCGCGCGGCGGATGAGCGAGTCGCGAGCGACGGTCCCCGACATCGAGCTGCGGATCGAGGTCGACATGACCGAGGCGGTGGCGCTGCGCGAGCAGCTGCGCGGCGTCTCCGGCGACGGGCTGCCGTCGCTCAACGACCTGATCGTCAAGGCGGTTGCGCTGACGCTGCGCGAGTTCCCGCGCGTCAACGGGGCCTACCGCGACGCGTCGTTCGAGGAGTACGCGCGCGTCAACGTCGGCATCGCGGTCGCCGCCGAGGACGCGCTCGTCGTCCCCACCGTGTTCGACGCGGACACCAAGTCGCTGGGTGCGATCGCCGCGGCGACCCGGACGCTCGCCCAGCGCGTGCGCGACGGCTCGATCACGCCGAGCCAGCTCGGCGGGGCGACGTTCACCATCTCGAACCTCGGCATGTACGGCATCGACGGCTTCTCGGCCGTCATCAACGCACCGCAGGCGGCGATCCTCGCCGTCGGCGCCGTGCGCCGGCGCCCGGTCGTCGACGACGCGGGCGAGATCGTCGCCCGCCAGACGGTCCAGCTCAGCCTCGCCTGCGATCACCGGATCGTCTACGGCGTCGACGGCGCGCGCTTCATGGCGCGTCTGCGCGACCGCCTGCAGCAGCCGCTCTCGCTGCTGCTGTAGCCGCCGCGGCTCCCACACGTCCCGGGTGGCCGGGCCGGCCTGCGGGCGGGCCGATGTCAGAAACGGGACGAGGAGGCACGTGAGATGCCACGGCTCGGCGTGCACCCGCTCCGGGCCCTCGACCCGGCCCGCCGGCACGGACGGCGAGGTCTGATCGGCGGCGGGCGACTGCCGGGCGGGGTGCGGCGAGGTCTAATCGGCGGCGGGCGACTGCCCGACCGCGCGCGACGACGCGGGGGCCGCCCCGTTGCCCGGGCTGGCCAGCGGGGTCAGGCCGTCGTCGACTTCGACGTCCTCGGGGGTCAGCTCCAGCCCGGAGGCCCGGGCGACGAGCTCGATCAGCGAGGCGAAGTCGACGTCGTCCCCGGCGATCCCGACGAGCCCCTGGACGATCTGCTCGGTGGCGGCGGCCACCGGCATCGCGACCTCGAGCTCGCGGGCCGCCTCGAAGCCGAGGTGGAAGTCCTTGAGCAGCAGCGCCGGCGTGAACGTGGGCCGAAAGTCGAGGTTGACGTAGGCGGGACTCTTGTAGCGGGTGAAGGTGGAGCCCATCACGCTGTCGTTGAGAAAGTCCAGGAAGTCCGCGCGCGAGACGCCGCCCTTCTCGGCGAGCACCGTGATCTCGGCCAGGCACTGGGCGACGACGCCCAGCATCAGGTTGTGGCAGATCTTGACCAGCCGGGCGCGATCGCCCTCGCCCACGTAGGTGACGCCACGGGCGAGCAGCTCAAGGTAGGGCCGGGCGCGCACGAAGGCGTCCTCGGGCCCGGAGGCGACGATCGTCAGGCGCCCGCTGGCTGCGACCTTGGGGTTTCCGCTCACCGGAGCGGCGAGCATCGCCGTCCCGCGGGCGTGCGCGGCCCGGCGCACCTGCTCGGCCGCGGTCGGAGAGATCGTCGTCGCGTCGATGATCAGCCCGGGCGCGTCGTCGGAGCGTGAGAGCAGCCCCTGTGGGCCGGTGATCACGTCCTCCACGTCGGCGGAGCCACCGACCATCGTGAACACGATGTCGCGGTCGGCGAGATCGGCCGGGATATCGACGACGGTCGCGCCGATCTCGGCCAGCGGCGCGCACTTGCTCTGCGTCCGGTTGTAGACCCCCACGTCATGTCCTGCCTCCAGCAACCGGGTGGCCAGCGCTTGCCCCATGCGGCCAACGCCGACCCAACCGAGCCGCAGATTGTCCGCACTGCTCATGGCCACGTCCTTCCACTGCAATCGTTTGCAGGAATCTAACCGAT
>DATAUL010000131.1:0-10005 GCA_036268255.1 Solirubrobacteraceae bacterium
ACCGGCGCCGCCAAGGCGATCGGGGTCGTGATCCCCGAGCTCAACGGCAAGCTGCACGGTTTCGCGGTGCGCGCGCCCGTTCCCACCGGCAGCGTCGTCGACCTGACCGTCGAGGTCAATCGCGAGACGAGCGTCGAGGAGATCAACGCGGCGCTCAAGGCAGCCGCCGACAACGGCCCCCTGAAGGGCCTGATGCTCTACACCGAGGATCCGATCGTCTCCTCCGACATCGTCAAGAACCCCGCCTCGTCGATCGTCGACTCGCAGCTGACCGCGGTCATGGATGGGACGATGGTCAAGGTCGTCTCGTGGTATGACAACGAATGGGGCTACTCCAACCGCGTCGCCGACCTGGTCCAGCGATTGCTGTGAGGACGCTGGCGGACCTGGGCGAGCTCGGGGGCAAGCGGGTCCTCGTTCGGGTTGACTTCAACGTCCCGCTCGACGACGGTTCGGTCACCGACGACACCCGGATTCGCGGAGCGCTGCCGACGCTCGAAGCGCTGCGCGACCGCGGCGCGGCCTTGATTCTCGTCTCCCATCTCGGCCGGCCCGAGGACCACGAGCCCGAGCTGTCGCTGGCGCCCGTCGCCGAGCGCCTGTCCGAGCTGATCGGCGAGCCGGTCAAGCTCGCCCCCGCGGCCCGCGGAGAGGAGGTCTCACACCTCGCCGAGGCGCTGCGCGAGGGCGACATCCTGTTGCTGGAGAACATCCGCTACGAGCCGGGCGAGACGCAGAACGATCCGCAGCTGGCCGCCGACCTGGCCAAGCTGGCCGACGCCTACGTCGACGACGCGTTCGGCGCCGCCCACCGCGCGCATGCCTCGACCGTGGGCGCGGCTGAGCTGATGAATGCGCGGGCCGCAGGGCTGCTGCTCCAGCGCGAGGTGGAGACGCTGGACGGGCTCCTGCGCGATCCGGCCCGTCCGCTCGTGGCGGTGCTCGGGGGCGCGAAGGTGTCGGACAAGATCGGCGTGATCGACTCGTTTCGCCGGGCCGCCGACACGATCGTGATCGGCGGCGCGATGTGCTTTCCGTTCCTCGCCGCCCAGGGCCATCGGATCGGCGATTCGCTGTGCGCTGAAGCGGACGTCGAGCTTGCCCGGCGGGCCCTCGCCGACGCCGAGCAGGACGGCAGTGCGACGATCGAGCTGCCGGTCGACCTCGTGCTCGCCGACCACTTCGGCGCCGACGCCACGCCTCAGCCGCTGGACGGGGTCGAGGTTCCCGACGGGCTGATGGGCCTCGACATCGGCCCGCGCACCGCCCGCGCCTACGGCGAGCTGATCGCCGGCGCCGGCACCGTGTTCTGGAACGGGCCGATGGGCGCCTTCGAGCTGACGCCGTTCGCCGCCGGCACGCGCACGGTCGCCGAGGCGGTGGCCGACGCGCCCGGCGTCACCGTCGTGGGCGGGGGTGACTCCGCGGCTGCCCTGGTGCAGTTCGGACTGGGCGATCGCGTCACCCACCTGTCGACGGGCGGCGGCGCGGCGCTGGAGCTGATCGAGGGCAAGGAGCTTCCCGGGGTGGCGGTGCTGTCATGAGTGAGCGCACTCCGCTGATCGCCGGCAACTGGAAGATGCACAAGACGATCGCGCAGGCGGAGGAGTTCATCCAGGCGCTGCTGCCGCGGGTCTCGGTGGTCGACGGTACCGACGTCGACGTGGCCATCTGCCCATCGTTCACCGCGCTGCAGGCGATGGTCGACTCCACGCGCGGCTCCCGCGTCGCCATCTACGCGCAGAACATGCACTACGCGCCGGAGGGCGCGTTCACCGGCGAGATCTCGGCGCCGATGCTCACCGAGCTCGACGTCGCCGGCGTCGTGCTCGGGCATTCCGAGCGCCGGGAGCTGTGCGGAGAGACCGACAAGGCGCTCGCCCAGAAGGTCCCGGCGGCACTCGCGGCGGGGCTGCTGCCCGTGTTGTGCGTCGGCGAGACCGAGGAGGAGCGCGAGCGTGGTGACACCGAGCGCAAGCTGCGCCATCAGGTCCAGGAGGGGCTGACGCGGCTCGACCCCCAGCAGCTGGGCGACGTCGTGATCGCCTACGAGCCGATCTGGGCGATCGGCACCGGTCAGGTGGCCACGCTCGAGCAGGCCCAGGAGGCGATCGCGTTCGTGCGGGCGCTCGTCGCCGACCGTTCGAAGGAGGCCGCTGAGCGCACCCGGATCCTCTACGGCGGCAGCGTCAAGCCCGAGAACGCCTCCGAGTTGATGGCCCTGCCCGACGTCGACGGCGCGCTGGTGGGGGGCGCCAGCCTCGACGCGGAGGGATTCGCGGCGATCGTGGCCGCGGTCGCGCGGTGAGCGGTCCGACCGACGAGGCGCGGGGGTGGGGGGCGGGATCCGATTCCCTGCCCGTCGAGCGGGCGGTCCTGATCGTGCTCGACGGGTGGGGATTGGCGCCCAATGGTCCGGGCAACGCCGTGTCGCTGGCCGACACACCCGTGTTCGACGAGCTCTGGAGCACGTTTCCGACGACGACCCTGACCGCCTGCGGGCGGGCCGTCGGACTGCCGGAGGGCCAGATGGGCAACTCCGAGGTTGGCCACCTCAACCTCGGAGCGGGCAGCGTCGTGATGCAGGACCTGACGCGGATCGATGCCGCGGCTGGCAGCGGGTCGCTGGCCGCCAACGAGGTGCTGCGCGACGCGATGACCGCCTCCGAGCGGGTGCACGTGATCGGGCTGGTGTCCGACGGCGGCGTGCACTCGAGCATGGAGCATCTGCGCGCGCTGATCGAGATGGCCGCCTCGCTGGAGGTCCCCGACCTCGTCGTCCACGCGTTCACCGACGGCCGCGATACGACGCCCAAGTCGGGCGCGGGCTACCTCGAGCAGGTCGCCGAGTGGATGGCGGAGAACCAAGCGGGCCGGATCGGCTCGGTCATCGGCCGCTACTACGCGATGGATCGCGACAAGCGCTGGGACCGCGTCCAGCAGGCCTACGACATGCTCGTCCACGCCCGGGCAGACCATCACGCCGACAGCGGCGCACAGGCCGCCCGTGACGCCTACGAGCGTGACGAGACCGACGAGTTCATCACGGCGACGCTCGTCGGCGAGGAGGCGCGGATCCGTCCCGGAGACTCGGTGGTGGGACTCAACTTCCGCCCCGACCGCATGCGCGAGATCACCCAGGCGCTCGCCGATCCGTCGTTTGACGAGATCGATCGCGGCGAGGCGGGGGTCGTCGAGCGGTACGCGACGATGACCGAGTACGAGGAGGGTTGGCCGTATCCCGTCGCCTTCCCGCCCGAGCGGCCGGAGACGACGATCGCGGCCGTGGTGGCGGCGCGCGGCGAGCGCCAGCTGCACGTCGCCGAGACCGAGAAGTACCCGCACGTGACGTACTTCTTCAACGGCGGGGAGGAAACGGCCTACGAGGGCGAGGAGCGCGAGCTCGTGCCCTCCCCCCGCGACGTCCCCACCTATGACTACAAGCCGGCGATGAGCGCCCCGGAGGCGGCCGAGGCCTTCGTGTCCTCGTGGACCGACAATCCGCCGACGTTTGGGATCATCAACTTCGCCAACGCCGACATGGTCGGCCACACGGGCGTCATCCCGGCGGCCGTGGAGGCGATTGAGACCGTCGATCGCTGTCTGGCCTCGGTCGTCGAGGCGGTCCACTCGAGCGGCGGCGCCTGCCTGATCACCGCCGACCACGGCAATGCCGATCACATGCTCGAGCCCGACGGCAGCCCGAACACCGCTCACTCGATGAATCCGGTACCGGTGATCGTCACCGTTTCGCACCTGAAGCTCCGCCAGGGCGGCGTGCTCGCCGACGTCGCCCCGACGCTCCTGGCGATGCTCGGCATCGCCCAGCCCGACGCGATGTCGGGCACCTCGCTCATTCGGTCCTAGCCGTCTCGACGTGCGCGTCGCTGGGTGATCGCGTCCGATGGCGGCCGCGTGCGCGCGGCCGCGGCGAGAACCTCATTCACAAAACTTGACATTGATAGACTTAGATTTCATACTGCAGACATCAGCAGTCCTGAATCTTTCAATGGAGGTTTTCACATGGCACTTGTCCGCTGGGAGCCGGTTCCGATGAACCGCCTGATCAACTCGCTGTTCGACAGCGCTACCGCGCCGGGGTCCGGCGCCACCACTCGTCGCTGGCTGCCGGCCACCGACCTGATCGAGTCTGAGACCCACTACGTCCTGCGCGCCGACCTCCCCGGCGTCTCCGAGGGCGACATCAGCATCGAGCTCGACCACGATGTGCTCACGATTTCCGGCGAGCGCAAGGCCGAGACTCGAGAGGACAAGGGCGGCTACGTCCGCGTCGAGCGCGTCTCCGGCAGCTTCCGCCGCTCGGTACGCCTGCCCGAGGGCGTCGACGCCGAGGCGATCACCGCCGGCTTCGACAACGGTGTGCTCGAGGTGAGCGTGCCCAAGCCCGAGCAGCCCAAGCCGCGCAAGGTGCAGATCACGGTGGGCAACGGCGAGCCGCAGGCCGCCTAGCGCCTCGATGTCCGGGCCCGGGCCGACGGCATGTCGGCCCGGGCCCGATGACTTTGCGACGGTCATGTGGTCTTCTCCTACGAACAATCGAACAGGAGGCCCATGGCCGACCGCCTGCAGACCGTCCGCGACTGCTACACCGCCTATGAGACCGGCAACCGGGAGCTTGTCGAAGGGCTGCTGAGCCGCGACCACACGTTCTTCTCCCCGCCGGATCCGGGGATCGACCGCGAACGGTACTTCGAGCGCTGCTGGCCCAACTCACAGACGACCGCGGCGTTCGAGTTCGTCCGCCTGGCCGAGGCCGGCGACGAGGTGCTCGTCACCTATGAGGCGACCCGCTCCGACGGGACGAAATTCCGCAACACCGAGATCTTCGGCTTTGCGGGCGACCTGATCGCCCGCACCGAGGTCTATTTCGGCTGGAATCTCAGCGCATGATCCCCGTATGGCCGAGCGAGTAGCGACCCGGCTGGGGCCACACGCACAGGCCGTGCGGGCCGCTGCCCACGGGAATCGCGGCCCGCAGCTTCCCGGTGCGGGTATCGATCGCGTAGACGACCGCGTTGTAGCGCCCGCTGAGCCACAGCGTCCGCCCGTCGGCCGAGACACCGCCCATGTCCGGGCTGGCGGGGGCGGGAAGTTTCCAGGTCTCGACCACCCGGCGCGATTTGAAGCTCACCACCGAGACCGCCCCGGCGGCGCGGTCGGAGACGTACATGACGCGGGCGTCGCGGCTGGGGTACAGGCCGTGGGCGCCCGCTCCAGTCGCCAGGAAGCCGATCACCCGGAAGTGTCGAGGGTCGATCTCCCACACGCCGCCGGCGAGCTGATCGGCGACGTACAGGGTCCGCCCGTCTGGCGAGAGCTTGACGTCCTGGGGGCTGCTCGCGCCGCCGTGCAGCGCGAGGGTGCCGATCACCCGCTGGGTGCGCAGGTCGACCTCGATCATCCGCCCGCTGAACTCGCAGCTGGCGTAGGCGTAGCGCCCGTCGGCGGAGAAGTCCATGTGGTCGACGCCCCCGCACGCCGGGACCGAGAGCGAATGGACGAGGTGCATCGTGGCCGGGTCGCGGAAGTCCAGGCGGTGCAGGCGTTCGGCGACGACGATCGCGAAGCGTCCGTCGGGGGTGAAGTACAGGTTGTAGGGATCCTCGACCGGTACGCGGGTGCCCGGGCGGCCGGTGCGGGGGTCGATCGGGGTGAGGGTGTTGCCGAGGTCGTTGTCGACGTACAACGTCTTCAGGTTCCACGACGGCGTGACGTGCTGGGGGAGGGCGCCGGTGGGGAACGTGGCGATGACCTTGAGCGTGCGCTGGCTGATCACCGAGACCGTGTTGCTCATGCTGTTGGGGACGTACACGAGCGCCGGGTCGGCGCGGATCGCGGGGCTGATGTCCCTCGCCCCGTCGGCCCGGTACACATTCGTCACCGCCGCCGTCTGGCCGATCGGTGCCGGTTTTGCGCTCACGTGGCCGGTCGAATGGGCAGACGACCTGGTGCGCGGGCGCGCGGACGACGTTCCGCAGGCGGCGAGAGCGGCGGCGACCAGCAGGCAAATGGCCGCGCGCGCGAAATCGGACGGGTCCGGAGGTCGGCGGGAGGCCACGCCGGCGAGTGTTCCAACGTGTCATGAGAACCCGATGAAACGGCCGATGAGAATACGGTCATGCCCATGTTCTCCGTACGGACCCGCGATCCCGGCTCGCGCGCACGGACAGGTACCCTGAAACTGGCGCACGGCGAGGTCTCGACGCCCGCCTTCGTCCCGCTGGCCACGCGCGGCACCGTCAAGACCCTCGAGCCGCGCGACGTGGTCGCCCTGGGCTACGAGATGGTGCTCGGCAACACCTTTCACCTGATGCTCGCGCCCGGGCCCGAACTCGTCGCCGAGCTGGGCGGGCTGCACGAGATGATGCGGTGGCCGGCGCCGATCATCACCGACTCAGGCGGGTTTCAGGTCTTCTCGATGGGCTATGGAGGCGTGGCCGACGAGATCAAGGGCCGCCGGCGGACCGGCGCGGGCGCGCAGACCACCAACGGGAGCGCCGAGCCGCACGGATCGATCCTGGAGATCGGGGAGGAGGGGGTGCGCTTTCGGTCCTATCTCGACGGCGGCGAGCGCTTCATCGGCCCCGAGGTCTCGATGGCGGTGCAGGCGGCGCTTCACTCCGACATCGCGCTCGTGTTCGACGAGTGCACGCCGTTTCATGTCTCCCGCGACTACATCGCTCGCTCGATGCAGCGCACCCACCGCTGGCTGGAGCGCTGCCTGGACTGGCACGAGCAGTCCGGTCCGCCTGATCAGGCGGTCTACGGGATCGTCCAGGGTGGCACCGAGCGCGACCTGCGGCTCGAGTCGGTGGCGGTCGTGGCGGCCAGCCGCAGCGACGGGATCGCGATCGGCGGCTCGCTCGGGCAGGACAAGGGGCAGATGTACGAGGTCGTCGACTGGAGTACCGCCGAGCTCGAGCGGCTCGCTCCCGAGCGCCCCCGTCACCTGCTCGGTATCGGCGAGATCGACGACCTGATCGCCGGCGTCGCCTCCGGAATCGACACCTTCGACTGCGCGATGCCGACCCGCCTGGCTCGACACGGCATGGCGCTCGTTCCCGATCCGGCGGGTCGCTGGCGGGTGGATCTGGTCAAGGGCCGCTGGAAGCGCTCGCCGGAGCTGATCCTTAACGACTGTCCGTGCCCGACGTGCTCGCAGGGCTACTCGCGCGCCTACCTCCACTATCTGCTGCGCGCCCACGAGCTGACCGGGCTGCGGCTGGTCACCTTGCACAACCTGAGCTTCATCGGGCGGGTGATGGCCGACCTGCGGGCAGCGATCGACGAGGGCCGCCTGGCCGAGGTGAGCTCCCGCTTGCTCGCGGGCGCCGCGCCGGGCGCCACCCTGGCCACCTGACTACTTCGTGTACTTCTTGATCACACTCTGCAGCTGGTTGATCGCCGACTGGGCGTCGTGAGCGACGACCTTCTGGTAGTGCACGACGGTGTTCGACGTGCTGTTGGCGATCAGCACGGCGGCGATCGCGATCAGGGCCAGCACGGCGAGCAGCGTGAGGAAGCCGAGCAGCCGGCGAAAGCCCCGGCCCGAGCGCTGGGGGGCCCGCTCGGGTGCCGCCTGGCGGCGGTCGGCTGGGGCGGCGGCCCGCCGGGGAGCCTGGCGCGCGGGGACCTCACGGGGGGTGAGCGGGCGCGTCGGGCGTGTGGAGCGGGTCGGGGTGGCGGGGGCCGGCACCGCGCTGGATAGGCGCGTGGCCGCCGTCGGGCGACCGTCGGTGACCCGGGTGGCCGCGCTCGTGGCGAAGTCGGCGTTCTCGGCGCCGGGCGGCGCGACTCCCCGCGCGCCGTCGCGCAGCGCCTCGGCCAGCTCGATGGCGGTCGCCGGCCGGGCGTGCTGGTCGATCGACAAGGCCATGGCCACCGTCTGAGCGAGCGCATGCGGGACCTCGGGGACCAACTCGTCGAGCGGGATCGGCGACTCGCGCTGCTGCTTGAGGGCCAGCTCGGACAGCGAGGCGGCCTCATAGGGCAAGCGGCCGGAGATCAGCTGATAGGTGACCACGCCCAGTGAGTACAGGTCGGCGCGCGGGCCGGCCTCCTCGCCGCGGGCCTGCTCGGGAGCGAGGTACGCAGCGGTGCCGAGCACCGAGCCGACCTGGGTGATGCTCGACTGATCGACGGCACGGGCGATCCCGAAGTCGGCCAGCTTGACGACCTCGGAGTCCGAGACGAGCAGGTTGCCGGGCTTGACGTCGCGGTGCACGACGCCGTTGCGGTGGGCGTAGTCCAACCCCCGGCAGGCCTGGGTGACGACGCTGACCGCCTGTGCCAGCCCGAGGTGGCCGTTGTCGCGCAGCAGCTCGGCGCACGAGTTGCCGGGCACGTGCTCCATCACGATGAAGTGCTGATGGTGGCCGGAGTCGAAGCCGAAATCGAACACCTGCACGATGTTGGGGTGCACGAGACGGGCGGCGGCCAGCGCCTCACGGCGGAAGCGCGAGATGAACGTCGGATCGTCGGCCAGGTGCTCGGCCAGCAGCTTGAGCGCCACATAGCGCTCCAGCCGGTTGTCGAAGGCGAGATGGACGGTCGACATCCCGCCGACGCCGAGGCGGCCTTCGATCCTGTATCTGCCGGCGATCGTGGTCGTGCCTGTCATTGTCCGTTGCCACCGTTGCCTGACGTCCCGGTACCGCCCAATGAGGCTCCGCCGTTGGTGGTGGTTGAAGTACCCGGCGGCGTCGTATTTGTTGCGCTCGCCGACTGGGTCTGCGTGCTCGAGCTCGTTGTCGGCGTGCTGGTCACGGTCGTCGTGGTCGTCGAGGTGGGCTGCGTGGAGGTGGTGGCGCTGGTGCTCGTGGTGCTCGTCGAGCTCGACGTTGACGAGCAGTCCTTGGCCGCCAGCTGCTCGACCGTCTGGGCGCCGTCACCGAGGTTCTGTACCAGCTTGGTGCTCACCGACGGCGGAAGGTTGCCGACGGCGGTGTTGAAGGCATTCGCCGCACTGGTCGCAGCAGCGCAGTTGCCGGCGTTGACGGCCCTCGAGACGGCGTCGAGCCGGTTGGAGAGGGTGCTGCCCTGATCGGCTGTGAGCAGGCCGTTGGAGCCGCCGCAGGCGACAACGAAGGCCGCGGTGAAACCCAGACCGCCGGCCAGGATTGCTCGAGAGCGCAAACCCATCCGGCGGCTGACTTTAGATGGTGGCCCGGTTTGCTTGACGTTACGTGAGTTACTGGCCGTACAGCAGGCGTTCGGCCAGCGAATCCGGTAGCCGAGCAGCGCGGATGGCCGCCGCCGCGCCCGCGATGTCGTATTCCACGCGCCGGTAGACAGCCCGCCACCCATCGAGTTCGAGCTCCAGCCAGGCGGCGCGCGGGTCGCCGTCGCGCGGCTGGCCGACGCTGCCGGGGTTGATCAGCCATTCGCCCGTCTCCAGCTCGAGTTCGTCGTCGGCATCGCGGGTCTCGCCGGTCGCCGGAGCTCCCGGAAACCGCGAGAACGACAGCGCCACGTGGGAGTGGCCGATGAGGGCGATCCGGTGCTGCTGGGCGTCGAGACACAGCTCCGCCTGCAACGGGGACAGCACGTATTCCCACACCGGGTCGCGCGGGCTGGCGTGATACAGGCCGACCGCCTCGTCGAG
This sequence comes from Solirubrobacteraceae bacterium, assembly GCA_036268255.1. GTDB lineage: Bacteria > Actinomycetota > Thermoleophilia > Solirubrobacterales > Solirubrobacteraceae > Palsa-465. The sequence continues at coordinate 9,626 of DATAUL010000131.1, forward strand.
GCGCTGAGGCTCCAGCGCCTCGAGGAACGCGCGCGTCTCAGGCGTGATCGTTCCCCGCGTCCAGGTAGCGGCGAGGGCCGCTCCCCGGGAGAACTGCTCGAGCGGGATGGCCCCGGTCACCCCCAGGTCGTGGTTGCCGGCCAGGCAGACCGCGGCGTTCTCGCGCGCGAGGTCCACGCACGCATCGGGGTCGGCCCCGTAGCCGACGAGGTCGCCCAGACACCACAGTTCGCGGCACTCCGAGCGGGCGATCGCATCGAGCACCGCCTCGAACGCCTGCCGGTTGCCGTGGACATCGGACACGACCGCAACGCGCATCTCTACAGTCTCCCTGGTGAGACGTGATTCGCGCTTGGCGGGCCTGCTCCCGGTGCTCGCCG
>DATAUL010000132.1:0-3973 GCA_036268255.1 Solirubrobacteraceae bacterium
ATGTTCCGGTTCGAAGACTCAACGCTTTGAGCCAACGCATGCAGGACGTTGTCACGTGTGATCCACCCGGTGAGACGGTCTCGATCCGGAGAGAGAACCGGAAGCCCGGCCCGTCCGTACAGGGCGAGCTGGCGAAGCGCCTGTTCGAGCGTCTCGTCTGGGAACAGTTCCTGGGGCTTTCCGATGTCGGTGAGCGGGCCGATCAGGTTCTCCCATTCTTCGTCCGTGGCGACAAGATCATGCGCGTGGCCGGCCTGTGGATGAAGTAGTTGTACCCCCTGATCGAGCTGGCCGATCGGATGCATGACGTCAGCGACCGTCAGCGTTTGCAGCATGTTGGTGGTTTTCGGGCGCTCGATATCGATCCCGCGGCGCAGCAGCTTGGTGGTGTAGACGCTGCCATAGGACAGATGCTTGGACACCGCTGACGCGATCCCGCAGGTCAACATCACCGGCAGCGTCAGGGTGAAGTTGCCCGTCATCTCGATGACGCTGGCGATCGCTGTCAGCGGCGCCTGTGCAGCCGCGGCGAACACGCCACCCATCGCGACGATGGCATAGAGCGCGGGTGGCCCGACCGTCGGGCCGAAGGCGTCGTGGACCAGGGTGCCGAATGCCATCCCCGCCATCGCGCCGATGAAGAGGGAGGGAGCAAATACGCCGCCGGAGCCGCCGATCGACAGGGTCAAGCTTGTCGCCAGCACTTTTCCGAGCAGGAACAGGATCACGAGCCCTAGGACGACGTGACCGGCGATGACCGAGTTCATCACCGGGTAGCCGACGCCGTACATTTGCGGAAGGGCCAGGAGCAACAGGCCGAGCGCGATACCGCCGACCGCCGGCCGGGCCCATTCGGGTCGACCCTTCCAGAGGTCGTCGACGAAGTCTTCGAGCCAGTAGAGGAAGGTCTTGAAGCCGACGCCGATCAATCCGGCGGCGGCGGCCAGAACGGCGACGAGAAGGTACGTGGTGTCGTTGGTCACCGCCAGGCCGTGCGGTACCTGATTGAAGAAGGGAGCCGGACCGAAAAACGCCTGGCTGATCACGTCGCCGGTCACCGCGGCAAGACTCGTGGCGACCAGCGCATCAAGCGAGAACTCACGGAGAACGATCTCGAAGCCGAAGAACAGTCCGGTGATCGGCGCGTTGAAGGTGGCAGCGATGCCACCCGCCGCGCCGCACGCCACGATGATGCGCAGCCGATTCTCGGACATCCGCACGAGCTGACCCAACGTTGAGGCGAGCGCTGATCCGATCTGGACGATCGGGCCCTCGCGCCCCACCGAGCCACCGACGCCGATACAGATGGCCGACGCCAGAGCCTTGACGATCGTCACCGGCGGGCGTATCCGCCCCCCGTTCTCGGCGACGGCGAGCATGACCTCGGGAACTCCATGCCCGCGTGCCTCGCGGGCGAACCGCTGAATCAGCGGCCCGTAGAGCAGACCGCCGATCACCGGCACCACGAGCACAAACCAGATCCCCAGCCAGGGCAGGTGCAGGCTTGCTGCGTGGCCCTGTTGTCCGAACTGCTTGTAGCCGGTGGTCAACCAGGTGAAGGCGAAGATCAGGGCCCGGAATCCGGCCGCTCCCACCCCGGCCCCCGCGCCGACGATCAGCGCCATCACGACCAGCCCCAGCCGGTTTCCGCCTAGCCACGCCGAGATCGTCCGGGCCACCGCCGGCCGTGTATCGGTCTGCTCAATCATGCCCCAGATCCCATCCCAACGACCAGTCCTGTTCGGGCACCTCACCGGCGGCCTCAGCAAAGTTGCGCAGAGCCTCCAGCACCAAGGATCCGTGGGTATCGGGCATGCGTTTGATGATCGTCGTGATCTCCGCGCGACGACGGCGACTGACCTCAGCGACGAGTCCGCCGCCGGTCGCCGTGAGGTGGACACGCACGCCGCGACGATCGGCGGGAACCCGGCGGCGGTGAATGAGGTGCTTGCGAACCAGCCGTTCGCACATCCTCGTTGCCGTCGAGCGATCGACTCCGAGGGCTGTCGCTAGATCGGCCAAACGTTGCGGTCCGCGCGATGCGAGCTCCACGAGAACGCGGTACTGCGCGAGCGTCACATCCTCGGCCACCGTCGCCAGCGAGCGGGCCGCGACAGCCACCAGCGCGCGACTCGCACCAAGCACTGCGTCGATGAGCTCGCCCTGGGGGTCGATGGCCCTGTCGGAGGAATGTACGGCGCCGACCATACATGCATAGTGCCAGGATTGCATGAGGCAACCGATGCGCGACAAGCCGCTTTGTCAGCGCCCAGACGATTGAACGGCTTAGCCGTTCGTGGTGTCGCACCAGGATGCATCGGGTGAGCGGGGTCGGGCGGGATCAACGCTCACGTCGTCTTCAGTCCGGAATGATCGAAAGTCGACTGCAGTGCGCTCTCTCAACTGCGGGCGTTCTCGACCAGCGGTGGGGGACGGACGTCCAAACGAGCGCGAATCAGCTCAGCCGTGCACCACGTTCGACGCGTCCTGTCGGGCTTTGGGCCGATGCCAGGCTGCGGTTTGATGCATCCAACGGATCTCAGCCTGAACGATTGCGACTTCATGGCGCGCTTGCCTGCGATACCAAGTGATGTCGCGGTCGGATCGACCTGCCCTGTCATCGTCGCGCGACGCAAAGGCTCCTGGCTCGTTCATGCCCCCAGTATCACGTTGACGACGTCCGGTGCCCAGTACGCCGTTCGCGCGATGACGGTCGTTTCTCGTGCGAGGTATTTCGACGCTGATAGCTGTCACGGCAATGACATCCTCCGCGAGTGCCCGCGCGCGGTCCGTCGCGATCCTGGGGTGATTTAGGCGCAGCGCCAGCCTCAAGCGCGCGCCGAGCGGAGGATACGTTCTCCTCGCCGATCCGGAGGATTGGATTCGAACGGCAGGCGAGCCATGTCGCCGCTGTCCCGATCGATCGCTGACGACCCCGCCCCGCCTGCCGAAAGCAGCTTCAGCCTTCCGTGCAACCACGCTAGCGCCGTTCACCGCGGGATGACCCCGGGGTCGGTGCCGCCGGTGTCGCGCCGTATCGTTCGACCGCTCGCTGCTGGAGAGCGCAGCTGCGACTGTCGGTTACGCGAAGGGTCGGTCCCGAGCCGCCCAGCGTGCGACCGCCGAAGCGGCCAGCAATGCCATCCCGACCACGGTCGGAGGACCGGAGAGCGCCACCAGCACGATCCCGATCGCCCACACCCAGGAACTCCCGACGATCATCAGGATCGCCCCGAGGACCGCAAGGGCCGACGCGACGAGCAGAAAAGGAACCGACGGCCGGCCCAGGCGCCGGCCGGTGCGCTCAAGCTCCGGTTTGGCAACGTGATCTGAGCGTGTCATTGTCGAGGTCTTACCCGTGGCCCGCGCGCACATTCAAGGCGAGGCACGGGACGTCATCACGCGGACCTTTTCGACCCGGGCGGCGACTTCGCGGGTCCGACGCGTGAGGTGCGCCGGTCACCGGAAGCCTCGTTCGATCATCTCGACGTCTGCGTGACCTGCTGCCCGTGAGCCGCGCCGGCCGACGCGGCCTGGGGTCAGTCGTCGGCGGCCGCTGGAAGGATGTGGGATGAGGATGCCGCTCGCGCACGTTAGTGATCTCGCGCGCTCCGCATTCTGGTTGATCCCGGCCGCGTGTGGTGGCTGCGGTCGGGCTGGGGATTGCGATGATCACGTTCACCGGCTTGGTGTTCTCGATCACGATCGTCGTGCTCCAACTCACCAGTAGTCAGTTCTCGCCTCGAGTGCTGCGGACGTTCGTGCGCGACCGCACGATCCAGTTCTCGCTGGGGATCTTCCTCGCGACGTTCGTGTACGCCATGGTCATCCTGCGCGACCAGGGGGCTGCGCGTGATCTCGTCTCCGGTGGTCGCGCTCAGCCTCTGGGCCGGGAACCTCTACGCGTGGCATCTTCCGGCCCTTTACCAGCTGGCGATCCGCGTCGATCTCGTGCACGCGTTCGAGCACGCGT
>DATAUL010000133.1:0-1693 GCA_036268255.1 Solirubrobacteraceae bacterium
GGAGGCGCGCGAGCAGCTGATCGACTTCGCCGAGTTCACCCGTTACCTGTTCCGCGACGGGCGCTCGTACGTGACGCTCGCCGAGGAGCTGGAGCACGTCGAGCGCTATCTGCGCCTCGAGCAGGCCCGCTTCCCCGAGAGCCTCGACGTGACGATCCAGATCGCGCCCGTCTGCCGGTCGGCGGTGGTCCCCGCCCTGTCGGTCCAGCCACTCGTGGAGAACGCGGTGCGACACGGCGTGCTCGATCGGCGGCGCGACGGCGCCGGGCACATCGGGATCGAGGCACGGATCGTCGGGGGCGACGTCGAGCTGCGCGTGCGCGACGACGGCTCGGGGATCGACCCGGACAAGGTCCCGAGCCTGCTGGCCGGGACCGGTGGGGGGATCGGCCTGGCCAACGTCGATGCCCGCCTGCGGGCCACCTTCGGCGAGCCCTATGCGCTGCGGATCGAGTCCGCGCCGGGGCGGGGCACAATCGCGATCATGACCGTGCCCAACCTGACCGGCGAGCGTACGCCGGTGGCGCACGGCAGCGCCCTGAGCGTCGGATGAGCGCCGACCAGCTGACGATCCTCGCCGTCGACGACGAGCCCACCCAGCTGGCCGACCTGGCCCGCCTGCTGCGCGGCGCCCCCGCAGTGCGCGAAGTGGAGTGTGCCGGCGACGGTCACGACGCGCTCGTGATGGCCTCCGCCCAGGTCTATGACGCGATCTTCCTCGACGTGCGGATGCCCGACCTCGACGGGCTCGAGCTGGCGCGCGTGCTCCGCCGGTTCGCGGTCGCGCCGCAGATCGTGTTCGTGTCGGCCTATGACAGCGCGGCGGTCGACGCATTCGAGCTGCATGCGCTGGACTACCTGCGCAAGCCGGTGGCTCGGGCCCGCGTCGAGGAGGCGGTCGAGCGGGTGGCGGTCGCGGTCGAGTCCGCGCACGAGGGCGCGGAGGAGCGGGGCACCCGGCATGACGGTCGCAACGGGCATCGCGCCGACGAGGAGACGATCGCCGTGGCCAACATGCACGGCGGGACCACCCGGCTACTCGCACGGTCCTCGATTCTCTATGTGCAGTCCTACGGCGACTTCGTGCGCGTGGTGACCGCCGACGGGCGGTACCTGCTGCGCTCGACCCTGGCCGAGATCGAAGAACGCTGGGACCGGGAAGGCTTCTTCCGCGTCCATCGTCAGTACGTCGCCAACCTGCGACAGGCCGTCGAGCTGCGTCCCCAGCTCGGTGGCACAGCCGAGCTGGCGTTCCCCGGCGATCAGGTGATCCCCGTCGCCCGTCGCCATGCCGGCGAGCTGGGCCGCCGTCTGAGCGTGTGAACGCGGCGGCCCGTGGCTCACGGCGGTGAGCCACGGGCCGGGCCGAGCTTACTCCTCGGCCTTCTGCTCCTCCTTGATCTTGCCCTCCAGCTGCGACATCACGTCGGGATCGCGCAGCGTCGTCACGTCGCCCAGGGCCTTGCCGTCGGCGATGTCGCGCAGCAGCCGGCGCATGATCTTGCCGCTCCGCGTCTTGGGCAGGTCATCGGCCCAGATGATCCGCTTGGGTCGTGCGAACTTGCCGATCCGATCGGCGACCTTGGCGCGGATCTCCTGCACCAGCTCGTCGGTGCCGGCGAGGTCTCCCTCGAGCGTGACGAACGCGCAGATCGCCTGGCCCGAATCCTCGTCGGCCTGGCCGATCACCGCG
>DATAUL010000134.1:0-2052 GCA_036268255.1 Solirubrobacteraceae bacterium
GCCGAGCCCGAGCGCGTCGCCGGCGAGGTCGCCGACCTGCTGGGCGAGCCGGCCGACACGGTGCGGCGGATCAGCGCCAAGACGGGGGAGGGGATCACCGATGTCCTCGACGAGCTGATCGAGCGCGTACCGCCGCCCTCCGGCGATCCCGACGCCCCACCGCGAGCCCTGATCTTCGACTCCGAGTTCGACCAGTACCGCGGCGTGATCGCCTACATCCGGGTCGTCGACGGCACGTTCACCAAGGGCGACGCGATCCGCGCGATGCAGGCCGGCACCGAGGCCGAGATCGACGACATCGGCTTCTTCACCCCCCAGATGACCCCCGTGAAGGCGCTGTCCGCCGGGGAGGTGGGGTATGTCATCACCGGCATCAAGGACGTGAGCGTGCTGCGGGTCGGCGACACGTTGACGACGAAGGCGAGTAGCGCTACGGAACCGCTCCCGGGCTATCGCGAGGTCAAGCCGATGGTGTTCTGCGGCCTGTTCCCGATCGCCTCCGACGACTATCCGGAGCTGCGCGACGCCCTGGAGAAGCTGACGCTCAACGACGCAGCGCTGAGCTGGGAGCCCGAGACCTCCGAGGCGCTGGGCTTCGGTTTTCGCTGCGGCTTCCTCGGCCTGCTGCACATGGACATCGTCCGCGAGCGGCTGGAGCGCGAGTACGACCTGGAGCTGCTGACGACGATGCCCAGCGTGGAGTACGAGGTGACGCTCACCGACGGCACGGTGATGCCGGTGCACAGCCCCAACGACTTCCCGGACCCGGCGCGCGTGGCTGAGGTCCGCGAGCCGTTCATCCGCGCCTCGATCCTGTCGCCCAAGGAGTTCGTCGGCCAGATCATGGAGCTCTGCCAGGAGCGCCGCGGCGAGCACGCCGGGATGCATTACCTGTCCTCGGAGCGCATCCAGCTCACCTATGACCTGCCGCTGGCGGAGATCGTGCTCGACTTCTTCGACCAGCTGAAGTCCCGCACCCGCGGCTACGCATCGCTGGACTACGACGTGATCGGCCTGCGCGAGTCCGACCTCGTCAAGCTCGACATCCTCCTCGCCGGCGATCCGATCGACGCCCTGTCGATGCTCGTGCACCGCTCCAAGGCCCAGAGCGCGGGGCGCATGTTGACCGAGAAGCTGCGCGCGAAGATCCCCCGCCAGCAGTACGACGTCCCGATCCAGGCGGCGATCGGATCGCGGATCGTGGCCCGGGAGACGATCAAGGCCTACCGCAAGGACGTGATCGCCAAGTGCTACGGCGGCGACATCAGTCGCAAGCGCAAGTTGCTCGAGGCGCAGAAGAAGGGCAAGCAGCGAATGAAGCAGGTCGGACGCATCGAAGTGCCCCAGGAGGCCTTTCTGGCGGTGCTCGAGCTCGGAGACCCCCGGTAGGCCGGTGATGCCCTTGCGCGCCGCGCTGATCGAGCAGGGCGACCCGGAGGTCGGGCAGGAGCTGATCCGCGTCACCCACCCCGACGGCAGCGTCGAGGAGCTGCGTCTGCACGAGTACGAGCGCCTGTACGCGCTGCCCGGCGTCTACGAGCAGATCGTCCAGGAGCGCCTCGGCTGCGCGTCCCCGGCGAAGATCGCGGCGCTGCTGGCGGCCGCGGTCGACGGCGCCGGGTGGGCGAGAGCGGACGTACGGGTGATCGACGTGGCCGCCGGCAACGGCATCTCCGGCGAGTCGCTGGCCGCCGAGGGTCTGCACCCGGTGTTCGGCACCGACATCGTTCCCGCCGCCCGCGAGGCGGCCCGGCGCGACCGTCCGCGCCTGTACGATGAGTACCTGACGCTCGATCTGCTCGCCCTGACCGCCGAGCAGGCGCGACGACTCCGCTCCCTGCGCGCCAACGCGCTGACGTGTGTGGCTCCCGTCGGCGAGGACGCCTCGCAGGTGCCGCCGGCGGCGTTCCTGGAGGCGGTGAGGGCCCTCGCCGACGACGCCTTCGTCGCCTACATGCACGACCCCAACCACGGAGTCGACGATGTGATCACCGCCGAGCTGTGGCGCGAGCGCCTGGGGGCCGAGGCGACGGAGCTGGCGCGCGAGCGCTA
>DATAUL010000135.1:0-8011 GCA_036268255.1 Solirubrobacteraceae bacterium
GGTGCCGCTGACGCCGACGACTGCTGTCATGCCGATCCCCATCGGATCCGGCCCGGGTAGGAGCAGCCGCGCGAGACCGCCGACGATCAGACCGATGACGAACAGGAAGACGAGGTACAGCAGAAGTCCCACGCCTGCGCTGTACCCCGATGCCGGTCGCCCGAAGCCAAACCGTCGGCGGGCATGCGTCGGAATCAGCTCGCGGGGATCGCGTCACCGACCAGCGTGCAGGTCTGGAACACACCCGCTGCAGGCACCAGCGAATCAGGACCTGCGCCGGCGTCCGCTGCGCCTGCTCGGCGATCTGCGCGACCACGTGGTCGGAGAGATGACGGCCGGTCCCGAGCGGGCTGTAGGCCTCGAGCGCGACCGCGCGCTCCTCGCATGCCTCCAGCAGCGCGCGGCGATACTCGAAGGGGTTGAACTGGACCAGGTTGACGACGGGCGGAGCTCGCGACCGACATCACCTCGTCAAGCTGATCGACGCTGTAGTTCGAGACCCCGATCGAACGCGTGTAGCCGTGCTCCTGGGCGGCCTCCATCCCCGGCCACGCCCACGTGGGCCCCTTCTGGGGCCAGTGCACGATGTAGAGGTCGACCTGATCGACGCCGAGACGGCGAAGGCTACCCTCCGCCTCGGCCGCCGGATCCCTGCGCCCGGGATGGAACTTCGTCGTGATGAAGACCTCTCCCCGCGGGATACCGCTGTCGCGCAGCGCGCGTCCGACGCTCGCCTCGTTGCCGTACGCCTGGGCTGTGTCGATGTGGCGGTAACCGAACTCCAGAGCCCATCGCACGGCGTTCTCGCACTGGGGACCGTCGGGGACCTGCCAGACCCCGAGACCGAGCGTGGGTATGACGTTGCCGTCTGCCAGCACGCGTCGCCGCTCGTCGCCAGTCATGTCGCCTCCGATCACCGTCGTTTCGCTCACCGAAACCTAGCCGGTCGAGCCGGTCGGCTCAGACGCGGAGACGGAGCGTCGGTCGGCGCCGAGAGCTACTTCGGGTCGACGAGCGCGGACGGGCCCGGCGCCGGCGTTCGCGGGCTAATAGGTCGGATATGGGGTGCTCGATGTCGTCGACGTGGTCGACGTGGTCGTCGTTCCCATCGTGGGTTGCCGGGCCGCAGCCGTCACGGTATGCCACGTGCCGCCGAAGCCGTGGAGTCCCTGCCCCGTGGCCTTGCCCCGCTTGGAGGCGTCGCCCGAGAAGCGGTACAGGGGCCGTCCGGCCAGCGTGACCTGGAACAGCCCGTTGCGGTGAAGGACCCCGAGCTTTCCGTTGACGCCGGTAGCGGCCGCGAGCTTGGTCTTGGCCGAGGGCACGGTTACCGGAGGCCAGAACCCAAAGCACCCCTTCGCCTTGGTGCAGAGCAGGTGGTGCGTCGTCTCCGGGCTCAGCTCGTAGACCGTGAGCCCACGCGAATCGACGACGATCGTCTTGCCGAGCGTCGAGTTCTTCGCGGTGCGGAGCGTCGGGCTGGGCTTGGCGAGCGCGAGGCCCGTGAGGCCGGCAATCGTGAACCCCCCGATCGCGGTGATGAGGACTGGGATGGAACGGCGCTTCAGTGGCATGTGTGCTCCCGGGTTTGCGGACTGACTCACCGTTGAAGACGCCGATTTCACCCAACCCTTCCCGGGAGGCAGCCAGGTTCGTCGTGACCGGTGGTGTTGCGGCCGGCGAGCCCATGTCGGGTCTTTGTCTGGTGGGGACTCGCCTGCGAGACCTGTTCATGGGAGGGCGCGGCAGTCGAGCGGGGCGGGGAGCGGTCTGACGGTCCTCATCACCCCCTGGTCGCCGCGTTAGACGACCGGCTCCGGAATCGGCAGCGCGGCCAGCAGCTCCTCGGTGGGCGCCTCGATGAGGGCGCCGCGATCACTCTCCCCGGCCTCGGAAGCTCTGACCAGGTCAATTGCGATCGACCGCACCTGGCCGGCGATCTCGCTGGTGGCGATGTTCGAATGCCGGGTCGTGGCGGCGGTCGCTCGTCCCGCGGCCTGCAACGCGAGGCGGAGCACGTCACCGCTGCGCCAGGGCTCGTCGAACTGCGCCGGCAGCTCCCAGGCGGCGAGCCCGAGATCACGGATCGCATCCGCCAGCTCGAGGTGCGGTGGGTTGCCGCCGCGGACGTAGCGCTGGACGCTGCGCGCCAGGACCCGGGCACTGCGCGCCGCGAGCTCGGCGTGGGGCGCGGTCCGGGCGTAACGGCCGAGCTCGGTGCGCGATCGGCGCCGCAGCGGCGCCCAGCGTGCGGTGTCGCTGCCCGCGAGCACCGCCTGCGTCAGGCCGGCCACTTCGGCCTCCAGATCCTCGGCGCCCCGCGCCGCGGCCTCGGCCGGCCGCGCATCAGCGCCCCCCAGCGCGCCGGCCGCGTCTCGCAGGATGGCGCCCAGCTCGCTGAAGACGGTGTTGGTGGCGCGCGCGACCGAGAAGACGGGATCAGGCGGGAAGACGAGCGTGTGGACCGCGAGCGCCACGCCACCCCCGATCAGGACCTCGAGCAGACGGACCTCCGGCGTCGATGACAACGTCGAGACCAGGATCGCCGACACGGCCGCCTCGGTGACCAGCAACTCTCCGCCTCCGAGGATGACCGCGGCCAGCATCGCGAGCACGACGAGCAGTCCGATCTGCGGCAACCCGGTGCCGATCGTCCGGATCAGCAGGTCGGCCAGCAGAATCCCCAGCATCACCCCGGCGATCAACTGCACCGCCCGCTGCCGGCGCTCCCCGAATGCCGCCCCCAGCGAGATCACCGCCGCGATCGAGGCGAACGCCGGTCGATGCTCGACTCCGAACAGCACTGCGAGGTACCACGCCCCGACCGCGGCGACGCCCGTCTGCAGAATCGGCCACAGGTGCCCGTGCACGCGACGGCGGGCCAACGCGATGAATTCAGTGCTCATAGTTCAGAGCAACCCGTCGATGCCACGGCGTTACATCCCGGCCCCCCGGGATCACCAGGTGCTAACACCGCGCTCCGGCTAGGCACCGTCGAGGCTCTCAGCGATCATGACGGCCACGCGTTCCTGGGCCGCGTAGGTGGCGCGCAGGGCCGGCACCACGTCGTCTCCGTCCGAGTCGATCGGAGGGGGATGCGCCACCAGTAGCTGCCGAACCTCCTGGCCGAGCGACGCGCCTCCGATCACGTCGGCCAGCGCCGCCAGCGCGTCCGCCCGGACACGCGCGCCATCAACGAACGAGGCGATCACCGTCTCTCGCGCCAACGGCGTGGGCCCGAAGACGCGGGCGTGCAGCACAGCCGGATTGACGGAGTGCGGGCGGATCAGTCCACGGCGCTCGCTCAGCGACAACCCGGCCTCCGTCGCGAGATGGTCGATGGCCTGCGTGACCCCTTGGGCATCGACGGGAACGGACGCCTGCAGCTCGGGCGACAGCTGGGACATGAGACTGGCATGCTCGGCGGCCGCGCCGGACAGCAGAGCCTCGACACGGCGGCGGTGGGTGACCTCCATGCGTTGCACGCTAGTGCCCCGATTCGCGACACTAGAAGCGTTCACGCGACCCGCGGCTCAAGACCGGTCGCACGAGGTGAGGGGCGGGGTGTCCCCGTCGCGCTGATCGCGCCGCTGCCGGTAGGAATCGAGCGTGAGCCCGACCAGCAGGGCGATCACCGCCGCATTGATCGAGAGATCTGCGAGATTGAGGCTCCCCGACGAGAGCGTCGGCTTGATCCAGTCGACGACACCGCCGCGAAACGGGCCCGGGGCGCCCAGCAAACGGTCGAGAAGGTTGCCGATCCCCCCGCCGAGCAACAGGCCGGCCGCCACGGCGAAGCTCGTCGTGCGCACCGACCGCGCGGCTATGAAGATCACCACGACGGCGATCAGGCTCAGCACCGAGACGAGGATCGGGTGGCCGCTGAGGATATTGCCGGGTCCGGCGAAGTTGCGGTACAGCTCAAGGTGGAAGGCTCCACCCAGGACATCGACCACGCCGCGGCCGGCCAGGGCATGGGCTGCCACCGCCTTCGTGGCGGCGTCGAGCGCCACCACCACCCCCGCGATCGTGGCGATCAGCCGTCGCTTGGCGTTGCCTGACCGCGGGCTTCCGTTGGACGAGATCACTGCTCAATCGTCCCTCGGACGATTTGGCAGGTACGCCCCGGCGAAGGAATGCAGCGTCTCAGGGTGCGCGGTGCTCGCTTGAGAGCTGCGCCCGGTCGGGCTCGTGGGACGATGATCGCGCTGAACAGTCCGATGGTCAGCGCCACGGCGCAGACGGCAAACGCGAGGGTGAACCCGTGGTCGGTGGGCAGGCCATGACGGTCCGAGGCGGTGATGCAGGTCGCCGTCAGCTGAGCGCCGAATGCGCCGCCGAGGGTCCGCATGACCGTGTTCATCCCGGTCGCGACGCCCGTCTGCTCCTGACGGACGACCGCGACGATCAGGTTGGCCAGCGAGCTCAGGCCGAGGCCGAGGCCGAGACCCAGGATGATCGTCGGCACGAGCAGCTGGAGCGTCGTAGCGTGCGCCTCGACCAGCCCCGCGTACGCGACGAGCACACAGGTCATCGCGGTGACCAGCTGTCCGCGCGATCCGAGCCGCCGCTCGATGCGACCGGTGACCGGTCCGACGAGGAGCTGGACGGCGGCCGTCGGGAGCATGAACAGCCCGGCGATGACTGGCGTGGCACCGAAGCCGACGCCGCTGCTCCTGGGGAGCTCCACCAGCGCCGGGATCACCGCGATCGAGGCGTACATGCCGACGCCGAGCAGGAACGCGGCGAGGTTCGTGGTCCAGACAGCACGGGCGGCCATCATCCGCATGTCAACGAGCGGCTCGCTGGAGCGAAGCTCGTTGAGGACCCATGCGCCGACGACCGCCGCGGAACCTGCGAGGAGGCCGAGCGTCCTCGGCGAGCCCCAGCCCCAGCTGACGGTCTCGCTCACCGCGACGAGCAGGCCGGCCAGGCCGGCCGCCATCAGCGCCGCCGAGCCCCAGTTGATCGTCGCCCGGCTGCGCGGCGACGAGGGAACCCAGCGCGCGACCAGCGGAGTGGTGGCTGCGACGACGGCCAACGGGAACCAGAACAACCAGTGGTAGGAGAGGTGCTCCAAGATGAAGCCGGGAATCACGAGGCCCAGGCCGGCGCCGATCCCCAGCAGCGATGAGACGAGCCCGATCGCGCCGGCGATCCGTGGGCGCGGGAACTGGTCGCGAACGATCCCGAACGCCAGCGGATAGATCGCGCCGCCCGCGCCCTGGATCGCACGCCCCATACACGATGCGCACCTGGCTCGAGACCACCAGGCAGCCGATCGGCTGGGCCCAAGCACTCCGCGACCCGGCACTGAGCGCGGCGCTGCACGCGATCCAGGAGCGACCGGCCGAGCGCTGGACCGTAGCCACCCTCGCCCGCGAGGCCTCGCTGTCGCGCGCTGCGTTCGCTCGCCGATTCACCGCACTCACGGGCCAGCCTCCGCTCACGTATCTCACGTGGTGGCGCATGACGATCGCCGGCCGTCTGCTGCAGACGACCGACGCATCGATGAACACGATCGCCGGCCGCGTCGGCTACAGCTCGGAATACGCCTTCAGCAAGGCGTTCACGCGCGAGCTCGGCGTTGCGCCGGCCCGCTACCGCCGCCAGCAGCGCACCGTCGCCGACAAGGGCTGACCGGACGGCAGGGCGTCTGGGGACGCTGTCCCCTTCGCCGGTCGCTGTTCGTCTGAGTGATCACAGGGCCAGATGGCCAAGTAACCAACCAGGAGGAATCCCATGCCGCATCCCGTCATCCACGCCGAGATTCGCTCGACCGACCCGGACGCCACGCGCGAATTCTTCGGCAAGCTGTTCGGCTGGACCTACTCCGATGGTGCATTCCCCGGCTACACCTTTGTCGACATCGGTGTCGACGGAGCGCCCGCCACGGCGATCGGTCCGGTCCAGGGCGGCGATGACAGTGTTCTCTTCTTCGTGGGGGTCGAAGACGTCGCCTCCACGCTGCAGAAGGCCGAAGAGCTCGGCGGGCGCATCGTCCAACCGGCGCAAGAGGTTCCGGGCGTGACGTTTGGAGTCTTCGCTGATACCCACGGTCACATGGTCGGAGTCGCAGCTTCGTAACCCGGGCAATCTGTCACAGCCACTGGAGCCGGCGCACCCAACGCGCCGGCTCCGCACACTCAGCCAGCGCCGATCTCCAGCACTTGCTTGCCGGTGTTCTCCCCGCGAAACAGTCGCAGCAGTGTGTCTGGGAACTCAGCCACGCCTCCGGTGGCGACGTCCTCGAACGAGGTCAGCTTGCCGGCGGCCAACCAACCTGCCATCTCCTGCATTGCCGCGGCATAGCGGTCGGCGAAATCGAACACCAGGAACCCGGTCATGGTGGCACGGTTGACAAGGAGCGACATGTAGTTAGACGGCCCGCGCATCCCGTCGGTGGCGTTGTACTGCGAGATCGCGCCGCAGAGCACCACCCGGGCGTGGCGACGCAACTGGGCCAGGGCGGCGTCGAGGATCTCACCGCCAACGTTGTCGAAGTAGACATCGATTCCGTCCGGACAGCGCTGGCGCAATGACTTGCCCACGTTGCCGGCCTTGTAGTCGACGGCAGCGTCGAAGCCGAGATCCTCGACCACGTGACGGCACTTCTCCTCACCACCGGCGATTCCGACGGCACGACACCCTTTGAGCTGAGCGATCTGGCCGACGACGCTGCCGACTGCCCCGGCGGCGCCGGAGACAACGACCGTGTCGCCCGCTTGAGCGCTGCCGATGTCCAGCAACCCGAAGTAGGCAGTCAGACCCGGCATTCCGAGCGCACCCAGGTAGACCGGCAGCGGCGCCAGCGACGTGTCGACCTTGATCAGGCCGTCACCATGCGCCACCGCGTATTCCTGCACGCCGGTGACGCCGGTCACAAAATCCCCGGCGGCAAACCGGGCGTGGCCAGAGGCCACCACCTGCCCGGCGCCGCCGGCTCGCATCACCTCACCGATACCCACCGGCGGCATGTACGAGCGCGCATCGTTCATCCAGCCGCGCATCGCCGGATCAAGCGACAGGTAGAGCACCTTCACCAGCACCTCGCCGTCACCCGGCTGGGCAACCCGCTCCTCCGTGTAGGCCCAGTCAGACGCCTTCGGCAAGCCGACTGGCCGGGCCGCCAGGCGAACCTGATGATTGACGGCATCCATGGGTGCTCCTCCCAACTTCGAAAGCGTAGTCCGACAAGAGGCGCCAGCGTATCGTGGCGCCGCGGTCGCTGGACCGGAGTGCCGCCCGGCTCGGGTTGTGAGGATCTCGCGGTGCAGATCGCACGCCGCGTAACCTGATGCTGATGATCAAGGATCCGCTGCAACTCCCCGACGACCTGCCGGTCCCGGAGGACGACGGGGCCGCCGATCACCTCGCCGGCACGGCGCTCCCGCCGGTCGCGCTGCGAGCCACCGACGGCACCAGTGTGCGCCTCGATGAGCTAGAGGGTCGCACCGTCGTGTTCGCTTACCCGCGTACGGGCCGCCCCGGCGAGTCCTCGCCCGGCGGCGACGACGAGTGGGACGCGATCCCGGGCGCCCGCGGCTGCACTCCGCAGGCGTGCTCGTTCCGTGACGAATACGCTCGATTTGCGGAGGCTGACGCGCGGGTGTTCGGTCTCTCCACGCAGGACACGGCGTACCAGCAGGAAGCCGTCGAGCGGCTGAATTTGCCGTACCGGTTGCTATCCGACGAGCGGCTCGAACTCGCCACCGCGCTTCGTCTGCCGACCTTCGAGGTCGCCGGGCTCACACTGCTCAAGCGCCTCACGCTGTTCGTGCGCGACGGCGCGATCGAAAGCGTCATCTATCCCGTCTTCCCGCCGAACCGCAGCGCCGAGCAGGCACTCGCCCGGGTGGCGGCCTGAGGGACGCCCGCACACGGCACTCGAGACTCGGCGCGGAGGCGACGACGCCCCCGCATTCAGGCAGATCGCGGTCAGGCCGGTGGTCCGGTGGGGTCCTCCCCTGGGCGTTCGCCGACTTCCCGCCCTTCGGTCGGGTCATCGGAG
>DATAUL010000136.1:0-3235 GCA_036268255.1 Solirubrobacteraceae bacterium
GCTGCACGACGGGGTCCTTACCGTCCGGGTGCCCAAGCCCGAGCGGGAGCGTCCTCGGCGGATCGAAGTCAAGGCTGCCTGAGTGCCCGCGGCATCCGTCCTCCGGCGTCGGCGCGCGCCCGCGGGCTGGCGCCGGGTGGGGACGTCACTCGTCCGCGAGCTGTCTTTCCGCGACTTCGATCAGGCGATCGCCTTCGTGCAGAAGCTCGCTGCGGAGGCCGAGGATCACTTCCGCCGGCCCGACATGTGCGTGCTCGAGTTCAACCACGTGCGCTTGATGATCTCCAACCCCAACCACGCCGGCCTCACCGAGTCCGAGCTGCGCCTGGCCGAGAAGGTCGACGCGGTCATCGACCGTTGAGCTGGTCACCGCCGGCGACCACTGAGCTGGTCACCGCCGAGCGACCACCGGACGGGGATGCAACCGTCCCCCGACGTGCTCGTCGTGATCCTCGCACAC
Source organism: Solirubrobacteraceae bacterium (assembly GCA_036268255.1). Lineage (GTDB taxonomy): Bacteria > Actinomycetota > Thermoleophilia > Solirubrobacterales > Solirubrobacteraceae > Palsa-465. The sequence goes on from DATAUL010000136.1 coordinate 461, forward strand.
GACCTCGGCCAGCAGGCTCGTCCAGCCAAGCTGGCTGTAACCGCGCTGCGCTCCTTCGGTCGCGAGCTCCTTCGCGTACACCACGTCGGGCCCCGACATGAACGCGGCCACGCTCGCGCGGTCGGCTCCGCCCGGGCCACCGCGCCGCCAGGCCGTGACGTAGGCGTCGACGCGTGGACGGGTGCGATGGGCCAGCGTCCACGCCTGGTCGGCGGCGTCGGCCAGTCGCTCCACCGGCAGCCGCCAGATCGCGTGAGCGCCGCGCGCTCGGACCGCGTCAGCCAGGGCGGCGGCGATCGGGTCATGCAGCACGACAACGTCTCCGGCCCGCACCTCGGATCCGAGCAGCTCATCCCCGTTCTCCGTCACCCGCATCAGCGTCTGTCCCTCCCGCATCCGAATGCCTCGCGACGCCAGCCCGTCGTCCGGGAGCGCCCTCAGACGACGGCGCAGCGCATCGGCGGCGCGCCGGCCGGCGCGCATGCTCGAGACGCACCACACCGTTCGCCCGGCCAGCTCCTCGGCCGCTCGGCGACGGGTGAGCTCGAGTCTCCGGATCGCGCGGTCGCTGTCGGGCGCCGCGAACTGCTCGATCACGAGAGTGGTCACCGGGTTCCTCCTCGGGCGTCGGGGTTGCCATCCAATGGCCCCGGTAGGCCGGATCAGACCGCCGGCAAGTCGGCTTGTGCCCCTCCGGGACCGGCCTACCGCCAACGCGGGACATGTCGAGCCCGCAACCCGCCGATCAGGCCGCGAGCCGCGGCACGTCGCCCGTGAGAGCGGGGGATAATGTCGGTGTGCGGGTGGACGTGACTGGGCGACGCGCGGTCCTGTCCTGGCCGGCACGCTGCCCGCACTTGTCGCTGATCCGACCCGTCGTTCCCCGCACGCCACAGGGCTGCGAGGAGTGTCTGCGGACGGGCTCGGCGTGGGTCCATCTGCGCCTGTGCCTGACCTGCGGACACGTGGGTTGCTGCGACTCCTCTCCGGGCAAGCATGCCCGACTGCACGCCCATGCGGAGGGCCATCCGATCGTCCAGTCATTTCAGCCCGGCGAGGACTGGCGCTGGTGCTACGTCGACGAGACCTACGTCTAGTCGGCTCGGCTCACCGTTGCCCGCTTGATCCAGGTTCTCGGCGGCCTAGCTGCCTGCGAGAAAGGAGGCCGTCGAGCGGCGCGGCACGTCGAGCGGCAGGGCCTCGAACCACCGACGATGGAGGAAACGATGGCGACGACGCTGGTAGAGCCGTTTGCGCCTTGGCTGCGGGACCTGAGTCAGGTCCTGCACACGCAGGGGACGTCCGGGGCGTTCATACCCCCAGCCGATCTGCTGATCGATGAAGCGGGCGTGACCGTGTACATCGACGTGCCGGGACTGCATGCCGACAACCTGGAGATCGAGCTCGAGAACGACACACTCACGATCCGTGGCGAACGACCCTTCCCGTACAGCCGCGAGGATGGAGGCGGCCCGGCACGGCGGATCGAGCGCGGGTTCGGACGCTTTGAGCGGAGCCTGCGAGTGCCCCCAGGCCTCGATCCGGATGCGATCGATGCGTCACTGTCGGAGGGCGTGTTGAAGCTGCGCATCCCCAGGCCGATCACGCAGCGCCCCCGCCGCATCGAGATCAAGGCGAACGGGAGCGAGCCGCCCACCGAGTCAAGCGCAGCGGGCCCTTCCACCACGACGGAGTCCGGCGCGACGGAGTCCGGCGCGCCTCAGCACGCCGGCGCCGGCTCGTAAACGGCGCCGGCGCGTAAACGCAACCGGACACCCGCGCCGGGCGGTCAGCGCGCGGCGCGGATGGCCTCCCGGACGGCGGCGATGTCAGCCTCGGCCCACCCTTCCGCCGTCGCCCGCTCGTAGAGCCGTTTCACCGCTCCGGCCAGAGGAAGCTGGATGCCGTGGGAGCGGGCGAGTGCGTCGGCCAGCCGCACGTCCTTGGCCCCGAGCCTCATCGAGAACCATCCCTCGTGTTCGCCGGAGACGATCGGGTCGAGGCGGTTGCGCAGCCCCGGCGCGACGAGGGGCAGCCGGTCGAAGAAGTCTCGGACGAGGTCGTCGGGGAGCCCGACGGTCTGGGCGGCCACCACGACCTCGGCCAGGGTGGCGATACCGGACATGAGCAGGTAGTTGGCCAGCAGCTTGAGCGTCGTGGGCACCGTGGCGTCATCTCCGAGGTAGCGACGGCGCTCCTCCTCAGCCAGGGCCTCGTAGGCCGGTCGCAGCCGGTCGTAGTGCTCGCTCGGGCCTCCGATCAGGTACGACGCGTCCCCCGATACGACAGCGGCTGGAGAGCCGAGAATCGGCGACGCCAGCATCCGCCCCGCCACCGCCTGACGGAGCTGCGCGGTGGTCTGCGGGGAGACGGTGCTCGCGTCGCTGAGAACTCCGCCGCCGAGACCGGCGGCCACGCCGTCCGGTCCGGTGACCACAGCGAGCACGGCCGAGTCGTCGGCCAACGAGGTGAAGGTCGCTTCAGCACCCGCCGCCGCCCGAGTCGGCGTTCCCGCCTCCGAGACTCCCCTGGCGACGAGATCGTCGGCCTTGTGGGGCGTCCGGTTCCACACCGTGAGGTCGTGACCCGACTCGAGCAGGCGCTCGGCCAGGGCGTGGCCCATCCGTCCCATCCCCAGTACGGCAATCTGCACGATCGTCTCCCGGTATTACGAGCGGTCGAGCGGTGCGCCGACCTGCGTCGATTGGGACCAGCGGACGCTCATGCCTGCATCACGGCCGAGATGTCCAGCGACACGGAGACCTTGTCGCCGAC
>DATAUL010000137.1:0-33302 GCA_036268255.1 Solirubrobacteraceae bacterium
CTCGCTCGGCACCGAGCGCGCCGCCCAGGTCTTCACGCGGCTGCGCGAGGAGGAGATCGAGGCGCTGTCGCTCGAGATGGCCAAGCTGCAGTGGCTGGAGCCGGGCATCGCCGACGGCGTACTCGGCGAGCTGGCCGCCACCGTGGAGGCCTACGACTCGCTGAACGCCGGCGGCGTGGAGTACGCGCGCGAGGTGCTGGAGCGGGCGCTGGGCAAGGAGCGCGCCGAGGAGATCATCGGCCGGCTCTCGAGCGTGATCGAGAAGCGCCCGTTCGAGTTCATGCGCCGGACTCCGCCCGAGCAGGTCGTCACCTTCCTGCGCAACGAGTCTCCGCAGACGATCGCGCTCGTGGTCGCCAACCTGCACACGACCCTGGCCGCGCAGGTGCTCTCGGCACTGCCCGACACCGAGCAGCCCGAGATCGCGCTGCGGATCGCGCGCATGTCGGAGACGAGCCCTGAGGTCGTGCGCCAGGTCGAGATCGTGATGAAACAGAAGCTGGCCAACGTCGTCCAGCAGGACTACAACGGCGCCGGCGGGGTCCAATCGCTGGCCGACATCCTCAACCACGCCGATCGCTCGACCGAGCGCAACGTGCTCGACAGGCTCAACGAGGCCGACGAGGACCTGAGCGCCGAGGTGCGCCGCCTGCTGTTCGTCTTCGAGGACATCGTCAAGCTCGACGACCGCTCGATCCAGCTGATCCTCCGCGAGGCCGACCAGAAGGACCTGGCGCTCGCCCTGCGCGGCGTCAAGGACGACGTCAAGCAGCGCATCCTGAGCAACATGTCCGAGCGCGGCGCGCAGATGCTCGTCGAGGAGATGGAGTTCCAGCCGCCGCAGCGCAAGCGCGACGTGGAGGAGGCCCAGGGCCGCGTGGTGGCGATCGTGCGACGGCTCGAGGAAGCCGGTGCCGTAGTCCTCTCCCGCGGGGAGGAAGACGTTGTCCTCTGACGCGGCGACGGTCGGCTCCTACACGTTTCGCCAGCTCGAGGCTCCCGCCGGGGCGACGACGCACCGCGGGGCCGCCGATGTCCTCTCGGCGGCGATCGCGCAGGCCGACCAGATCCGCGAGGAGGCCCGCGCCACCGGCGAGGCCGAGGGCCGGGCGGCCGGGATGGCCGCCGTTCGAGGGGATGCCGAGCCTTCGCTGCAGGCACTCGCCGGCGCCGCCAACGCGCTCGACGAGCTTCGTGACGGCTTCGTCGCCGAACTGGAGGCCGACGCCGTCGCGCTCGCGCTGCAGCTCGCCGAGCAGATCGTCGCCGGGGCAATCCACGTCGCCCCCGAACGCCTGGTCGAGGTGGCCGGCCAGGCGATGCGCCGGATCGCCGACCGCCGCCACGTCACGCTCGTCGTCAACCCCGCCGACCTCGAGCTGATGGAGGAGTCGGTGCTGCGCCTGCAGTCAGAGCTGGGCGGGATCGAGCACTGCAACGTCCAGGCTGACCGGCGGGTCGGGCGCGGCGGCGTGATCGCCCGCACCCAGGCCGGCGAGATCGACGCCACGATCGAGGCGCAGCTGTCGCGGGCGCGGGAGATCGCGGCCTCGGAGTTGTCGGGCGGGCGGGACGCGGACACATGAGCCCCGAGCGCCACATCGCCGGCACGCTCGGCCGGGTCTCGCGCCGGCTCCAGGACGAGGACCTGGCGCGCCGCCGGGGCCGCGTCCGTGATCTCATCGGCCTGATCATCGAGGCCACCGGCCTGTCGGTCGAGATCGGAGAGATCTGCCTCGTCGGCGACGGACGCGACCGGCCGGTGGTGGCCACCGAGGTCGTCGGCTTCCGCGGCGGTCGCACGTTGCTGATGCCGCTCGGCGAGCTGCGCGGGATCGGCCCCGGCACCGCCGTGCACCCCACCGGCAGCCCGTTCGGCGTGCCCGTCGGCGACCAGCTCCTCGGCCGCGTGCTCGACGGACTCGGCACGCCACTTGACGACCTCGGCCAGCTGGAGCAGACCTCGCAGCGGCGCGCCACCGCCGAGCCACCGGACGCCCTCAGCCGCCCGCGGATCTCCGAGCGCGTCGGGCTGGGCGTGCGCACGCTCGACACGCTCGTTCCCTGCGGCCGCGGCCAGCGGCTGGGCATCTTCGCCGGGTCAGGCGTCGGCAAGTCCTCGCTGCTGGGGATGATCGCCCGCTCGACGACCGCCGACGTCAACGTGATCGCCCTCGTCGGAGAGCGGGGGCGCGAGGTCCGCGAGTTCGTCGAGCGCGACCTCGGTCCGGCGCTGGAGCACTCGGTCGTCGTCGTGGCCACATCCGATCAGCCGGCGCTCGTCCGCATCCAGGCGGCGTTCACGGCCACCGCGATCGCCGAGCACTTCCGCGACCGGGGTCACAACGTGATGCTGATGATGGACTCCGTAACGCGCTTTGCCATGGCCCAGCGCGAGGTCGGTCTGGCGATCGGCGAGCCGCCGGCCACCCGCGGCTACACCCCGAGCGTGTTCGCGCTGCTGCCGCGCCTGCTCGAGCGCGCCGGCACGAGCGCGCACGGCTCGATCACCGGCCTGTACACGGTGCTCGTCGACGGCGACGACATGAACGAGCCGATCGCCGATGCCGCCCGCTCGATCCTCGACGGGCACGTCGTGCTGACGCGCTCGCTGGCCCACGCCGGCCACTACCCCGCGATCGACGTGCTCCAGAGCGTCAGCCGGCTGATCGGAGAGATCGTCTCGCCGGACGTCCGCGCGGCCGGACAGCGGCTGCGCTCCGCGCTGGCGGCCTATCACGAGAAGGAGGACCTGATCTCGATCGGCGCCTACCAGCGCGGGACCGACCCGCTGCTCGACGCGGCGATCGCATTGCGTCCCCGGATCGACGCATTCCTGCGCCAGCGGGTGGAGGACTTCACCTCGGTCCAGGATGCCGACGCCGAACTGCTGGCGCTCGCCGCCGAGCTCGACATCGACGCCCCCACCCCCGAGATGTATGCCGAGACCCAACTCGCCGGGACACCGCCCCTGGTGCCGATCAGCGGAGTGGCCACGTCCGTCACCGTCCCGACCGCGATTCCCGCGCTGGCGCTGAATTGATGAGCGCGATGTCGATTAAGTTTGCGTCCCCGCGGTCGATCACACGACCATGAACGGTCCCTCGTTCCGATTCTCACTGGAGCGCGTGCGCGCGTTGCGCGAGCGCGCCGAGGACCAGGCGAAGGAGGCGCTCGCCGGGGCGGTGCAGGATCAGCTGCGCTCCGAGCGCCAGGCCGAGGAGGCCGCCGAACGCGTGGCCCGGGCGCGGACCGCCCAGCTGGACGCCGGAACGCTGCCGACATCCGCGCACGACCTGATCGCGCGCCAGGCCTACCTCGAACGGTCCGAGCAGGCCCACCGCATGAGCCGCGAGCTCCTCGGGCGCTCCGAGCAGCACGTGGAGCAGCGCCGCCGGGCGCTGACCGAGGCCGCTCGCGACCGCCAGGCGCTGGAGCGCCTCAAGGAGCACCGCCGCCAGGATCACGAGCGCGAGGCCGCTCGCGTCGAGAGCGCCGCGCTCGACGAGATCGCCATCAACGGATTTCGCCGGAGGGCCGCATGAGCCCCGCGATGGCGCCGGCACCGCTGATGGCGGCCACCACCCCCACGTCGAGCAGTCCGCCGACCCCACAGTCCGCCGCACCCGAAGCGCTCGATGCCACCGCGCTCGATCCCAAGGCGCTGGCCACTGGGCCGCCCGGCGACAGCGGCGCCCCACCCGGGACGAGCCCACCGACGGACGCGTTTGTGACCGTCCTCTCAGACCAGGTGGCCCGGACCGCACTTGCGGAAGGCCCGAAGCAAGCGTCGCCGAAGACATCGGGACGCCATGGCGACAAAGACGCCGGCACCGCTGACGGCGCCGCTGCCCCCGCGCCCGCTGCCGTGCCCATCGACCAGGCCGCTGCCGATGTGGCTGCCGCAGCCCTCGCCACCCCGGCTGCCGCCAGCGCAGCGACGGTTCCCGTCACATCGGCGAAGGTCGTCACCGCCGACCCGTCGTCACAGCCAGAGCGCGACACCCGCTCCGGTGGCCTGCAGCAGCTCGTTACGGCGTCCCCGGCGCCCGACGCGATCGTGGGCAAGCTCGACACGCGTGCCGGTCATGACGCCAAGGACTCCCAGCCGGAGACCACCGCTCGGAGGGCCACGGCTGGGCCGGCGCCGACGCCGCCGAGCGCCCAGGCCGTGAAGGCGTCGGCCACGACGGCCAAGGCGGCCCCGGTCGCAGCCGGCGCCGCGCACGTCGTCGCCAAGGCGACCGCTTCCGTGTCGACGGGCGCCGTGGACGGTAGCCGGGGGATGGATCGGACCCAAACCGCCGTGACCTCGCGCCCCCTGGCGGCCGCGGCCCCGGCCGCGTACGGGGTGCGCCTGGAACAGGCGGCCGAGACGGTGCGCACGACGATCGCGATGGCAGCCCGCCAGGGCAGCTCGTCGGCACGCATCCAGCTATCGCCGGCATCGCTGGGCGGACTCCAGATCCATCTGCAGCGCACCGCGGACGGACTGGTGGCCCGCGTCATCGCCGAGCACCCGGAGGCCGCGCAGACACTGGCGCAGAATGGCGACGACCTGCGCCGCTCCCTGCAACAGAGCGGGATGACGCTCCTGCGGCTCGACATCGAGTCCTCGGACCGCCGCGACGCGTCGGCGCAACCGCAGCCGGGCGCGGGCGGCTCCGCTTCGCGGGCCGGCACCGGCACCGGCACCGGCGACGGGACGCTCGATGCCGTGACCGACGCCACCTCCCTTCAGATTTCCGTCAACGACCTCAGCGGCTCCGCGCTGGTGAACGTACTCGCCTAGCCCCGCCGCGCTCAAGGAAGCCACTCGATCATGACCAACGTCACCGCCGCCGACTCGACCAATACGACCCCCACCGGCACCACGGGGACGACCGTCAGCCGTACCGACAACGGGCTCGGCGAGAATGACTTCCTGCAGCTGATGATGATGCAGCTGCAGAACCAGGATCCGCTGAACCCCTCCGATCCGACCCAGTACCTGTCCGAGCTGGCCAACTTCTCCACGCTCGAGCAGGAGACGAACATCGCGAGCTCCAGCGCGACGACCGCCAGCGAGCAGTCGACGGCCGCCGCGCTCGGCCTGCTCGGACACACCGTCAGCTACACCGACTCCAGCGGCGCGACGCAGTCGGGTGCCGTGACAAAGATCGACTTCACCTCGTCAGGCCCGGCGCTGACGATCGGCGGCCAGACGGGGATCACTCTCGGGGCGATCACCGAAGTCTCGTGAGCTCGGTCTTTCCCAACCCGGCGATCACACCTCCAGGGCCGTCGGCTACCACCGAGGTCGCCGCGGAGGCGGTGCGATCCCGCACGCGCGCGGAAGCGCCACCGGTCTCCGGCCCGTCGTTCGCCGACGTCCTCGCCCAGCGCACGAGCGCCGCGCAGGCGCCGCGCTTCTCCCGCCACGCGCTGGAACGCGTGAACCGGCGCGGGATCGAACTTGACCAGCCGACGTTGCAGCGGTTGGCCAGGGGTGTCTCGCGAGCGGCCACCAAGGGCTCGCGTGACGCCGTCGTCTTTGTGGGCAACACCGCGTTCGTGGTGTCGGTCCCGAACAACACCGTCATCACGGCGGTGGGCTCCGAGCACATGCGCGAGCACGTGTTCACCAACATCGACAGTGCCGTGATCGCGTGAGCGTCGCGGCTTTCAACAACCACGGCCGGACCTCATCGAGGAGGCCACGAAAGGAAGGGATGCCGCGATGATGCGAGGCATGTACGCCGCGATCAGCGGTCTCGAGGCGCACCAGACGATGCTCGACGTGACGGCCAACAACCTGGCCAACGTCGACACGATCGGCTACAAGGCACAGCGCAGCACGTTCGTGGACGAGCTGTCACAGATGATCAGTGCCGGCACCGGCCCCAATGGGTACAACGGCGGCTCCAACGCCAAGCAGGTCGGCCTCGGTGTCCAGGTGGGGTCGATCGACAACATGATGGGTGAGGGTTCGATGCAGTCGACGGGTAACCCGTTGGACGTCGCCGTCCAGGGCGAGGGGTTCTTCCAGGTGGATACCGGCGATCCGACCGCCACGCCGGCGGCCGGCACGATCCAGTACACGCGAGCCGGGAACTTCACCCTGAACTCGGCCGGCTACCTGATGACCCAGAGCGGCCAGTACGTGGTCGGGACCGCAACCTCCGGCGGCACGACGCAGAAGTTCATCAACGTCCCGCCCGGCTCTACCGACGTGGCCATCGGTCCGGACGGAAGTGTCAGCTACGTCGACGCCACGACGGCAGCCCGCACCACGGCCGGCTATGTCCAGCTGGCCTCGTTCCCCAACGAGGCGGGCTTGGCGCGCGACGGCGGCTCGCTGTGGAGCGCGACCTCGAGCTCAGGAGCGGCCTCCACCGGCAGCCCCGGCACGGGGAATTACGGACAGACGATCGCCGGCAACCTGGAGATGTCCAACGTGGACCTCGCCACCGAGTTCACCAACATGATCACCGCCGAGCGTGGCTACGAGGCCAACTCCAAAGTGATCACGACCGCCGACCAGATGCTCTCGGCGGTCGTGAACATGCCCCAGGGCTAGCCCGCGGGGCTCACCGGCTGAGGGGGGCGGCAATCGAGGGATGCCGCCCCCCGAGTCACTTCGCCACTGAGAGAGGACCACTCAAATGATCACCCTGCACCGTCTCGGCCACGCGGTCGAGCCATTCCAGCTGAACCCCGATCTGATCGTGACCGTCGAGGCGAACCCCGATACCGTGATCACGCTGACCACTGGGATCAAGATCGTCGTCGCCGAACCCGCCGAGCGGGTGGCCGCCGACGTTCGTGCATATCGCATCGACGTGCTCGCCGGCGCGCTGGCACGCCGGCAGCAATTGCGGGCCGCCCACGCCACCGTGCACAGGTCCACGTTGAGGGTCGCCCAGCCGGCACCGGTCGTCGGCCACCCCGCATCCGCGGAGCACCAGAGCGCCTGAAGTTTTCCGGCTCTCCGCCGATAGCTCCCAAGGAGATGAAACCCGCAACCGCAATCGGGATCGCCGTCGCCGCCGGCGGCATTCTCCTCAGCGCGCTCATGGGAGGCACCAGCCCAGCTGCCTTCATGGACGTGCCCGCGCTGCTGATCATCATCGGCGGCACCGGCGGTGTCACCCTGGCCAGCTGCGGGATGCCGGCGATGAAGCGCATTCCGTCGCTGTACAAGCTGGTCTTCGGGCCGCCTCTGGTCGATGTCAACGCCCGCGTGCAGGAGCTTGTCTCCTTCGCCGAGCAGGCCCGCCGTGAAGGGCTGCTGGCGCTCGACGCCAAGACGGCCGAGATCGGCGATGAGTTCACCCGCAAGGGCCTGCAGCTCGTCGTCGACGGCTCCGACCCCGAGCTGGTGCGCGAGGTGCTCGAGGCCGAGATCGACGGGATGATCGCCCGCCACGCCGAAGGCGCAGCTCCGTTCGAGAAGGCCGGCGGCTTCGCCCCGACGATGGGCATCATCGGCACCGTGATGGGGCTCGTACACGTGCTCCAGAACCTGTCGGCACCGGCCACCCTGGGCCCATCGATCTCCTCGGCGTTCATCGCGACCCTGATGGGGGTCGGCTCGGCCAACGTCATCTACCTCCCGATCGCCAACCGCCTGAAGGCGCTCTCCGCCCAGGAGGTGGAGATGCGTACGATGACCCTCGAAGGGATCCTGTCCGTCCAGGCGGGCGACAACCCGCGCGTGGTCGCCGAGAAGCTCGGCTCGTTTGTGCCGCCGGCCGAGCGCAACGCCGCGGATGAGGGGGCCAACGTCCGGGAGTTCGCCCAACAGGAGGCCGCCTGATGGCGGGCCGTCGCTCAGGGCGCCGTGGCCGCCACGTCGTGCACGAGAACGAGGAGCGGTGGCTGCTCACCTACGCCGACATGATCACGCTGCTGATGGCGCTGTTCATGGTGCTGTTCTCGATCTCCTCGGTGAACATCTCCAAGTACAGGACGCTGCAGCAGTCCTTGAAGGCCGCGTTCTCGGGCTCGGTCCTGTCCGGCGGGCGGGCGATCCTGCAATCGGGCTCTGAGTCGACGAGCGCGCACACCCCGGCGACCTCCGCGGTGCCGGCGATCGTGCCGTTGACCCCGAACGTGCCCAAGCCGAGCGACACGTCGGCCAAGCAGATCTCAACCGCGATGCTCAGCGCCAGTGCCTCGGCCCAGGAGGAGAGCTCGTTCGAGCACCTCAAGCGCCAGCTCGACGCCTACGCCCGTTCCCACGGCTTCGCCGCGAAGGTCCAGACGGTGATCGAACGCCAGGGACTGGTCGTGCGGGTGCTCACCGACAAGTTGCTGTTCGCGTCCGGCCAGGCGCGCCTGCAGGCCGCCGGCGACCCGTTGCTGCTCGAGGTGGCCCATCTGCTCAACGTTGACCAGAAGCATCCAATAACGGTGGAGGGCAACACCGACAACGTGCCGATCGCCAGCGCCCAGTATCCGTCCAACTGGGAGCTGTCGACCGCACGGGCCACGAGCGTCGTGCGGTATCTGATCGCTCACGACGTCGCCGCCCAGCGCCTCGGCGCGGCCGGCTACGCCGCCCTGCATCCGCTGGCGCCCAACACAACGGCCACCGGACGCGCCCGCAACCGCCGCGTCGACATCGTCCTGCAGCGCCTGTACCCCGTTCCGCCACAGACCCCCGCGCGATGACGAAGAAGAAGCTGATCATCATCCTCGTCGTCGTCCTGGCGGGCGGCGGCTTTGCGGCCAAGACCTTCCTGCTGCCAAAGCCGGCGGCGGCCAAGCAGAAGATCGAAGGCACGATCTACGTCCTGCCCAAGGGCTTCACCTTCAACCTCACCGACGGCCGCTACGCCACGATGACGGCGGGCCTCGTGCTGGCGCCCGGACAGAGCGACGGCGCCTCCGCGACGGCGGCGACCGACTCGTCGTCGGCGGTGGGCACGCTGCCGGAGGAGGCGGTGATCCGCGACATCATCACCAACGTCGTCACCGACAAGAGCTCCCAGGCTCTGATCTCCGCCTCGGGTCGCGCCGAGCTCAAGCACGAGATCCTGGCGACGATCCGCCGCAAGACCGATGTGAAGGTCGACGACATCCTGTTCACCGACGTAGCCGTCCAGTAGGAGGCACCATGAGTCCGGACCTGGAATTCGAGCAACTGGTCGCCGCGGGCGCCCGCGACGGGTGGACGACGAGCGCGTTCCCGGGTGGCGACCTGCGCCGTCTGAGCGCCGTGCCCGTCGACCTGAGCGTCGAGATCGGCCGCACCCGGATGACCGTGGGCGAGACCCTGGAGCTGCGCGAGGGCTCGGTGATCACGCTTGACCGGATGGCCGGCGAGCCGGTCGACCTGCTCGTCAACGGCACTCCGATCGCGCGCGGTGAGGTGGTGGTCATCGACGAGCAGTTCGGGCTGCGCCTCACCCAGGTGCTGGCCGAACCGGCCGACGGTTCCCCGGCCGACGATTCCCCGGCCGACGGGACCGAGACTGCGGACCCGCAAGCAAGGAGCGCGTGAGCGATGTCAGAAGCAGCCCGGCAGCGGCAGATCGTCGTCTTCAACCTCCGAGACGAGCACTACGCGCTGCCGATCCACGAGGTCCACGAGATCATCCGCTACACCGAGCCACGCTCGGTCGCTTCGCGCACCGCCTGGGTCCGCGGCGTGATCAGCCTCCGCGGCCGGATCGTTCCCGTCTACGACATCGCCGCCCGTCTGGGCATCAAGTCCGAACTGGGTGACGACGCCAAGATCGTGATCGTCGAAGCCGGCAACGAGACCGCCGGGGTGATCGTCGACTCCGTCGAGGAGGTGCTGACGGTGTCCGAGCAGCAGATCGAGGAGGTTCCGGGCGCCGACACGGCCCTGATCGATTCGATCGTCCGCGTCGATGAGCGACTGATCGTGCTGCTCACCCTGACCACGATCTTCGCCACCCCCCAACCCGCCCCCGCGTGACCACAGATGTCCGCCGCCACGCAGCCGCCACGTGTGGTCGTCGCCGACGACAGCGCGCTCATGCGCGGCATCGTCGGCTCGATCCTGCACCGCGGCGGAGTGGAGGTCGTCGGCAGCGCCGGCGACGGTGACGAGGCACTGTCGCTGTGCGAGCGCGAGCGGCCCGACGCGATGACCCTCGATCTGACCATGCCCGGCCTCGGCGGGATCGATGTGTTGCGGGCATTGCGCAAGCCCGGGCGCCGGCCGCTGCCGGTGGTCGTCGTCTCGGCGTTCTCGCCCGCCCACGGGGCCCGCGCCGTCGACGCGCTGGCGGAGGGCGCCTTCGAACTGGTCACCAAGCCCAAGTGCGGCGAGGGTGGCGTGGACGCCTTCGAGCAGAGCCTGCTGAGCAAGGTCCGGGCCGCAATCGAGCTGCGCCGGCGCCAGCTCGGCTCCCGTGCGGTGGCGCAGTCTCCAGTGCTGCCGCCTGGGATCGGCGTCTCGGACCGCTCGTGCCGGGCGCGCCGGCGCGGCCTTGCCCGGGTGCTGCTGATCGCCAGCTCGACAGGAGGGCCCCGTGCGCTGGCCGAGCTGTTGCCCCAGCTGCCCTCCCCGCTGGGCGTGGGCACGCTGATCGTGCAGCACATGCCGGCCGGCTTCACCGCGTCACTGGCCGCCCGCCTGGATCGCGCCAGCCGCCTGAATGTGCGCGAGGCCGGCGGTGGCGAACGGTTGGACCCGAACCTCGCCCTCGTCGCTCCCGGGGGCCGTCACCTGCGCCTCTGCGACGACGGCGTCCTGGCCCTGTCCGACGATGCCCCGCTCGGCGGCCTGCGACCGCGCGCCGATCTGCTGATCGCCGACGCGGCGCGGCGCTTCGGCGAGCGGCTGGTGCTCGTCGTACTCACCGGAATGGGCAACGACGGGTTGCGAGGCGCCGAGGAGGTCCGCCGCCGCGGCGGGCGGATCCTCGCCGAGGCCGAGGAGAGCTGCACCGTCTACGGGATGCCGCGGGCAATCGCCGAGGCCGATCTGGCCGACTTGATCCTGCCGCTGCGCGAGCTGGCTCAGGCGATCGCGGCGGAGGTGAGCTGGTGAGCATCGTCGCCGACGACTACGTGGACTTCTGCGAAGGGCTGCGGGAGATCTGCGGCCTGGACCTCAGCCAGTACAAGCGTCCCCAGATGGAGCGACGGCTGCGCTCGTTTCTCGCCCAGCGGGGCATCACCCAGTTGTCGGATTGCCTGAGCGGCCTGCGCCGCGACCGCTCCGAGCTCGCCGCGCTGCTCGACCGCGTCACGATCAACGTCTCGCAGCTGCGGCGCCATCCCGAGCAGTGGCACGTGCTGGACCACAGCGTCCTGCCGCAGCTCGGGGCCGGCGGCCGGCTGCGCGCGTGGAGCGCGGGGTGCTCGTACGGCGCCGAGGCGTTCACGCTGGCCGCCGTCTGTCATCGCGTGCTCCGCGGCACGCCGGTGACGATCTTCGGGACCGACATAGACGCCCGCATGGTCGCGCGCGCCCGGGAGGCGATCTTCTCCGACGCCGATACCCGGGACATGCCACCAGCCGAGCTGCAGTGCGGTTTCGAGCGGGTGCCCACGGGTTGGCAGGCTCGCCCGCAGCTGCGCGCCATGACGCGCTTCGTCCGCGCCGACCTGTTGCGCACAGCCGTACACCGAGCGGCCTTTGACCTGATCCTGTGCCGCAACACGGTCATCTACTTCTCCGCTCCGGTTCGCGACGAGGTCCATGCTCGGCTCGCCGCCTCACTGCGGTCCGGCGGATACCTCGTCGTGGGCGCGACCGAGCGGGTCACCGAGCCGGCCGAACTGCGGCTCGAGCTGACGTTCCCGTTCATCTACCGCAAATCGTGATGGACACCTCCGAGTACATGCCGATGTTCCTGGCGGAGGCGCGGGAGCACCTCCAGGAGCTCAACCTCGCGGTCGTCCGCCTGGAGGCCGACCCGTCCGACCATGAGACGGTCAACGAGATCTTCCGCATCGCGCATTCGATCAAGGGCATGAGCGCGACGATGGGCTTTGCCCGGATCGCCGAGCTCACGCACAAGATGGAGGACGTCTTCGAGCTGCTGCGCCAGCGCAGCGGGGCGCTGCCCAACGAGGTGATCGACACCCTGCTGGCGTGCTTGGATGCGCTCTCGGGGGCCGTGGAGTCGATCCAGTCCTCCGGGGCCGAGGCGCTCGACCCGATCCCGCTGATCGACCGGCTGCACTGTCTGGTCCGCCCCCGCACCCCGGAGCAGGAGCGCGCCCGCGCCGGCGGCTTCACCCCGCCGAATCTGGCTGCCGCGCAGGCCGCCGGCGAGCGCGTGCTGCACGTCGCGGTGGCCCTCTCCGACGAGGTGATGATGCCGGCGGTGCGCGCCCACATGGTGTTCGCGGCGCTGATCGAGCATGGGGAGCTGATCGGCTCGACGCCATCGGTCCACGACGTCGAGCTGTTCTCCGGACAGCGGATCGAGGCATGGCTGATCTGCGAGCACGAGGAGCAGGCGGTGGCGGCGACGCTGGCCGCGATCTCCGATGTGTCCGGGGTCGAGGTGCGCGAGGCCGCCGCGACACCGGCGCCCGCGCCCGCCACCACACCGCCGCCGGCGCCCGAGCCCGCTGCCACCACACCGCCGCCCGCGCCGGCCGCCAAGCCGCTGCACTCTTACGCCCGCACGGTGCGCGTCGACGCCGAGCGACTCGACGCGTTGATGCACTCGATGGGCGAGCTGGTGATCCACCGGACCGCCGTGCAGGCGCTCACCGGCAGCCTCGATGTGCCCGGCCTGCACCAGGCGATGCAGGAGCTCACACGTAGCTCCCAGGCCCTGCAGGCGATGGTCATGCAGGTCCGGATGATCCCCGTCGAGGTCGTCTTCCTGCGCTTCCCGCGCCTGATCCGCGACCTCGGCAGCCAGCTCGGCAAGGAGGTCAGGCTCGACCTGGTCGGCTCGGACACCGAGCTTGACCGAACCGTCGTCGACGCCCTCGGAGACCCCCTCGTACACCTCGTCCGCAACTCCCTGGACCACGGCCTGGAGCCTCCGGAGGAACGCATCGCCGCCGGCAAGCCGCCCACCGGCACGTTGCAGCTCGCCGCCCGCCACGCCGGTGGAAGCGTCGTCATCGAGGTGCGCGACGATGGGCGCGGGATCGACTACGCCCGCGTGGCACGCAAGGCCGTCGAGGCTGGTCTGATCGACCCCCAGGCGGCCGGCGACATCGACGTGAAGGCCGCCGTCGAGCTGCTGTTCACCCCCGGCTTCTCCACCACCGAGGCGACCAACGACATCTCCGGGCGCGGTGTCGGCATGGATGTTGTCCGCAACAAGCTCCGCGAGCTCGGCGGCGAGGTCCTGATCGACTCCGAGCCGGGGCGCGGCACCCTGGCCCAGATCCGCCTGCCCCTGACCCTGGCGATCGTCGCCACCCTCCAGGTCGACATCGCCGGGGGGCCCTACGCGATCCCGCTTGACCGGATCGAGCGCACGCTGCGCCTCTCCCAGCAGGCCGTCCAGTCGGTCGCCGGGCGGCGCATGCTCGTGCTCCAGGACGGCGTTCTACCGCTCGTGGAGGGAGGCAGTGTCTTCGGCCGGCGGGCGGGAGGCGATCACGAGTTCGTCGTCATCGTGCGCTCCCAGGAACGGCGGATCGCCCTCGCCGTCGACAACCTGATCGGCCAACGTGAGCTCGTCACCCGCCCGCTGCCGGGCATCGTCTCCGTCGGGGAGCCCGTGTCCGGGGGGGCGGCCCTGGCCGATGGCCGGATCGCGCTGATCATCGACTGTGATCGCCTGGACCCGCGCGCCGCGAGCGTGGCCCTGGAGCTGGCCGCATGACACCCGTACGAGGAGAGAGCCAGTGACTTCGTCGTTCACCGAGCTGCAGCTCGACGCCCTTCGCGAGTTGGCGAACATCGCCTCCGGGTCGGCCGCCACCGCGCTCTCGCGGATCCTGGCGCGCGACGTTGGTATCAGCCTCCCCCGGGCGCTCGCGCTCCCGCTCGCCGATGCGGTCGACGCCTGCGGCTCGCCTGAGGAGACCGTCGCCTGCGTGGTCATCGGAGTGGACGGCGACCTCAGCGCGACGGTGCTGCTGTTGATCGGGCTACGGCATGCCGGCAACCTCTGCACGCTGCTCGGCGTCGAGCCCGGCACCGAGATCGGCGACTCCGCGCTCGGCGAGATCGGCAACATCATCGGCACTTCCTACCTCAACGGCCTGGCCACGATGACCGGCCTGCGGCTGACGCCCGGACCGCCCCAGCTCAGCCGCGACATGCTCGGGGCGATCGTCGCCACGCTGCTGGCCGAGACGGCGGGCGCCGAGGACCTGGCGCTCGTGCTCGACTCAGAGCTCGACGTCTCGGGAGAGCCGTGCGCGATCTCCTTCCTCCTGTTGCCGACCGCCGGCGGGATCAGCGACCTACTGGCTCCGCTCGGACTTGCGGGAGACACGCCGTGATGAATGTCCGGATGGGTGAGATCGCCGTCTCCGCGCAGTCCGACTGTGAGCTGGTGGCATTGGGCCTTGGCTCGTGCATTGGCCTGGCGATGGTCGACTGGGAGGCCGGCATTGCCGGGCTGGCCCACATCGTCCTGCCCGAGTCGCGGGGCGACGGCCGGCACGCCGGCAAGTTCGCCGACCTGGCCGTCCCGGAGCTGCTGGCTCGCGTGCGCAGCCTGGGGGCTCGCGTGTCGCGCCTGAAGGTGGCGATCGCCGGCGGCGCGAGGATGTTCGCCCTGGAGGGCACGATGGACGTGGGGTCGCGCAACGAGGAAGCTGTCCGCGGCGCCCTGGTGGACGCCGGCGTGACGATCGCCGCGGCCCATACCGGAGGGCGACAGGGCCGGACCCTCCGGGTGCACACGGGACGGGGGCGGGTGACGATCCGCAGCGCCGGCGGTAAGCCGGTCGTGCTCCTCGCGGCGCCCGCGGCGCCGAGCGGGCGCCCCGACCCGTCGCCGTACCCCTTGAACATGACAAACGCGTTCGGCCTGGCCGAAGGAATCTAGTGATGAGCGAGCTTCTCAGCCCCGACAAGATCGCCTCGCTCGTCGAGGCGGCCAAGCACGGCGACCTCCCCGAGCCGGGCGCCGGCTCTGCCTCGCGCCGCTCGCACCGGCTGCGCACGGTCGACTTCTCGCGCCCCACGAAGTTCGGCACCGAACAGCAGCGGCGGATCACGCGCGCCGCCGAGACGTTCTGCCAGACCGCCAACACACGCCTGTCGGCCGAGCTGCGGATCCCGATCGAGTTCGAGATTCTCAACACCGTCCAGCTCACGTGGTCGGCGGCCCAGAACCAGCTGCCACCGGGCACGCTCTCGGCGCTGATCGAGATCGAGCCGATCTCGACGCGGATGCTGCTGGCGGCCGAGCAGTCGTTCGTGCTGATCTGCCTCGAGGCGCTGCTGGGTGGCTCGACCGAGCGTCCCCCGCGCGATCGCCGCCTCACCGAGATCGACTGGAGCCTGACCAACCGCCTATTCGAGTCGATCGTCCATCCCCTGTCGCTCGTCTGGCAGGAGCTGGGCGGCGTGACGCTGTCCGTCGGGGAGATCGACCCCCCAGACGCCGCCCAGATCGCCTCTGTCTCCGAGCCGACCCTGACGCTGTTGCTCGAGGCCCGCATCAACAAGCATTCGTTCGCGCTGGCTCTGCTGATCCCGTGGATCGCCGTGGCGCCCGTGGTCGGTGCGATCTCCGGGCGCGAGCCGAGTCGGCCGATGCTCGGCCAGCCCACGTCGCCGATCCAGCGAGCGATGTCAAACGTGCCGGTCAGGCTGCGGGCCGAGGTCGCCAGCACCGAGCTCTCGGTGCAGGACATCCTCGCCCTGGCGCCCGGCAGCGTGCTGCGCTTCGGCGCGCGCGCCGAAGACGGCGTGACGCTGTTCGCCGAAAACGTCAAGCTGGCCCGCGGTGAGGCGGGAGCAGCCGGCCCGCGGCGGGCGATCCAGATCCGTGGACCCGAGGGGAGTCATCGATGAGCACGACCGGATCCACCCACCGCGACGCGTTGCTGCGCTTGGGCGCCGCGACCGCCGAGGCCGTCGCCCGCGTCCTGGAGACATTCGCCCCCGGCGGCGTCGAGCGCGGCGAGGTGACGGTCTACGGCGAGGGCGAGTCGCCGCTCAACAGCTTGGCGCGGGGCTCGGTGGCGGCCAGCGTCTCCTATGTCGACGGGGTGACCGGGGCGAACATCTTCGTCGTTCCCCCCGCCGCGGCCCGAACGCTGGCTGCGGCGATGGGGGCGCCTTCAGTCGATGAGGGCACCGCCGGCAGCCCGATCACACCGACCGATCTCGAGGTGTCGGCGATCGCCGAGGCCTCCAACCAGATGATGGCCGCCGCGGCCGCCGCGATCGGCGTCGTGCTCGGCCAGGAGATCCAGATCTCCCCGCCCGAGACCCGGGTGATCGACGACCCGGCCGTCGCCCGCGAGGCTCTCGGCACGGCGCCGCACGCCACCTCGACGACGTTCATGATCTGGGGCGAGTCCTGCCGGCTGATCCAGCTGGTGCCAAGCGCGTTCGTGGTGCGAATGGCGCGAGCGCTGGACCAGCTGGGCACCGAGGCGCCCGGCCTCGAGGGGCACACCGACGGTGCGGGCCACACGGTCGGCTCGAGCATGGCCCTGGTCGACGCCCTGGGCGACATCAAGCTGCGCGTCTGGGCCGAGCTGGGCCGGGCGGAGCTGCCGCTCGGCGATGCACTCGGACTGCCCCTGGGCGCCGTCGTGGAGCTCGATCAGGCCGCCAACGCGCCCGTCGACCTGTTCGTCAACGGGATGCGCTTCGCCCGCGGGCGCCTGATCGTCACCGACGACGCCGAATGGGCGTTCGCGCTCGACGAGGTCAGCGGACACCCCGCGCGGCCGGCGCGGTCCTCGCCGGCCCCGGTCAGAGCCGAACCAGACACTCAAGAAGAAGGAGCAGTCAGCTGATGGCCCGTGTACTCGTAGTCGATGACGCCGCGTTCATGCGCAAGGTGGTGAGCGACGCGCTGGCCGCCGGTGGCCACGACGTGATCGGCGAGGCCGGAAACGGCAGCGATGCGATCACGCGCTTTGCAGAGCTGCGCCCTGAGCTGACGATGCTCGACATCACCATGCCTGAGAAGGACGGCCTGCAGGCGCTGGCCGAGATCATGACGCTCGACCCCCGCGCTCGCGTGCTGATGTGCTCAGCGCTCGGGCAGGAGAGCAAGGTGATCGAGTCGATCAAGCTGGGCGCAAGGGACTTCGTCGTCAAGCCGTTTGATCCCGAGCGGCTGCTCGAAGCGGTCGGAAAAGCACTCGCCTGAGGAGGCCGGCGGCGGGTCGGGGCCGGTGTCGGTCGTTCGGCCGAAATTTGTCTCAAGCCTCAAGAAGGTCGGCCGAATACGGAAGTGACGTTCCCTCGACGTCGCTCCCTCGATGCGGTTCTCACACACGTTGACACGTGGCGTCGCGCTGGTCGTCGCCCTGACACTCCTACCGGCACAGCGTGCTCTGGCTGCCGGCGGCGAGAGCACGCCGCTGCACCTCGGCCAGGCGCCGGCGACCCACGCCGCCTCCAGTGGCAGCTCGGGGATCCTGCGCACGATCATCGCGCTGGTCGTCGTCGTCGCCGTCATCTACGCGGTGTCGCGGATCCTGCGCGCCGTCAAGGGACGCGACCAGCGCGCCTCCGGCGACGGCCTCAAGCACCTCTCGACGCTGCCGCTGGGCGGCGGGCGCTCGCTGGCGCTCGTGCGCTCCGGACGGGACATCGTCCTCGTCGGCATCGGCGAGCACGGCGTCACCCCGATCAAGACCTATACCGAGGCCGAGGCCATCGCCAACGGCATCGAGATTCCGGATTCAAACCCGTCTCCCGCGGGCGGGTCCGCGTCCGGCGAGGAGCGCCCGTTCGGCGAGGTCCTCGACCGGCTTCGGAAGCTGACGGCGCGCCCGTGAAGGTCGATTCCTCCAACGCCCTGCAGATCCTGCTGCTGGTCGGCGGGCTCTCGCTGATCCCGGCGATCCTGTTCACGGTCACCGGCTTCACGCGGATCCTGATCGTGCTGGGTTTCATCCGCTCGGCGATGGGCACCCAGAGCACCCCGCCCAATCAGGTGCTGGTGGGGATCGCATTGTTCCTCACGCTGTTCGTCATGCAGCCCACGATCAGCGCGATCAAGCAGGACGCCTGGGACCCGATGGTCCATCACCAGATCTCCACGACCACAGCGATCTCTCGGGGCGAGGAGCCCCTGCGCGAGTTCATGTTCCGACAGACGCGCGCGCAGGACATCTCACTGTTCGTCTCGCTCGCCCACGCCAAGACGCCGCAGACCCGGGCCCAGGTCCCGACCTACGTGCTGATCCCGGCGTTCATCATGTCCGAGCTCAAGACGGCGTTCTCGATCGGCTTTTTGATCTTCTTACCGTTCTTGATCATCGATCTGATCGTCTCCTCGACGCTCATGAGTGTCGGCATGGTGATGCTCCCGCCGACGTTCATCTCACTGCCCTTCAAGATCCTGCTGTTCGTGCTGGTCGACGGCTGGGATCTCATCACCCACTCGCTCGTGGCGAGCTTTCACTAATCGGTTCCCAGCCACCCACCCCCAGCCACCTGACATGAACCAGGACACCGTCGTCAGCCTCGCCACGAGCGCGATGACACTCGCCATCGAGATTGCAGGCCCGCTGCTGCTCGTCGGCCTCGTGATCGGCCTCGTCGTCTCGATCTTCCAGGCGGTCACCCAGATCCAGGAGCAGAGCCTCTCCTTCATCCCGAAGATCGTCGGGCTGGCGGCGCTGATCGTGATCCTCGGACCATGGATGCTCGGCCAGTTGGTCAGCTACGCGCAGAACCTGTACATGTCGATCCCCCAGCTGATCGGATGAACGCAGCGTCCCTGCAAACGCTGCTGCACTCGATCGGCGGCGACCACATCACCGGCTTCTTTCTGGTGCTCGCCCGGGTGACACCGCTGTTCGTGCTCGCACCGCTGTTCTCGTCGGCGATGGTCCCGGTACGCGTGCGCGCGGTGGTGGCCGTCGGCCTGTCGATCGGTCTCACCGGCGTGGCCATCCACGGCCAGCAGATCCCCACTGATGCGCTGTCGGTGGCCGGCCTGGTGCTCGTCCAGCTGCTCGTCGGGCTGGCCTTCGCCTACGCGGTCGGTGCGGTCTTCGCCGCGATCGAGGCCGCCGGGGCGCTGACCGACGCGACCTCCGGCTTCTCCTACGGCTCGCTGATCGATCCCATCAACGGCAACCAGGGCGGCGTGATGACGGGTCTGTACGGCCTGGTCGGCCTCGCGCTGTTCATCGCAATCGGCGGCGACGCCTGGACGCTGCGCGGACTGGCGCGCACGTTCGCGCTCGTCCCGCTCACGCACGGACCGCATATCGCCTCGATGACGGTCGGCGTCGAGACGGCCTTCGGGTCGATCTTCGTCTCCGCGCTCGAGGTCGCAGCGCCGGTGCTCGTGGCGCTGCTCATCACCGACATCTCCTTCGGGATGGTCAGCCGCGTCGTTCCCCAGCTCAACGTGTTCGCGGTCGGCTTCCCGATGAAGGTCGGCGTCGCGCTGCTCGTCGTGGCCGCCGCGCTGCCGTTCGTCGGAGGCTTCATGGCCGGCCAGATCTCGACCGCCGTCTCGACCGCCCTGCAGACCCTGTAAGCGCCATGGCCAGCGACGACAAGACAGAGAAGGCAACACCCAAGAAGCAGAAAGAGGCCCGCAAGAAGGGCCAGGTCGCCAAGAGTGCCGAGTTCAACGGCGCGTTCGTGTTGATCGCCGGCCTGATGGGGATCTCCTTCTTCGGTCCGAAGATCGTCTCCGGCGTCGCCGGCTCGATGCGCTTCGCCTGGGCGCAGATCGCCAACACCGGCTCGGTGACCTCAGCCTCCGGCCTGCACGGCCTGTTCATGATGGTGCAGCGCACGCTCACGACCACCGTCGGCCCGATCGCCGGCGCCTGCGTGGCGGCGGCGCTGCTGGCCAATGTCAGCCAGGTCGGCTTTCGCCCGTCGCTCACCGCCCTGCGGCCTGACTTCCACCGCATCAGCCCGATCAGCGGCTTCAAGAACGTGTTCGGACCGCGGATCGCCGTCGAGACGCTCAAGGCGCTGGCCAAGGTCTCGGTCGTCGGAGCGGTGGCCGCGATGACGCTCGTCCCGATGATCCGCCACCTCAACGCCGGCGTGGGCACGACCCCATCCGCGCTCGGCGGGCTCCTGGGCTCGAGCGCCACGTCGATCATTCAGCGCGTCGTCATCGCCTACGTGGTGATTGCGATTCTCGACCTGATCTGGCAGCGCCGCCGTCACGCCAAGCAGATGAAGATGACCAAGCAGGAGGTCAAGGAGGAGCACAAGCAGACCCAGCTACCCCCGGAAGTGAGGTCGGCGCTCCGTCGACGTCAGATCCTGGCCGCCCGCGCGCGGATGATGGCCGCGGTACCGACCGCCGACGTGATCGTCACCAACCCGACCCATTACGCGGTCGCGCTGAGCTACGACGGCACCAAGCCCGCGCCGGTCGTCGTGGCCAAGGGCAAGAACCTCGTGGCCGCGCAGATCCGCCGGATCGCCGGCGAGAACAACGTGCCGATCGTCCCCGATCCGCCGCTGGCACGGTCGTTGCACGCCTCGGTCGAGATCGACCAGATGATCCCGGCCGAGCTCTACGCGGCTGTCGCACAGGTGCTGGCGTTCGTCTACAAGATGGCTGGCCGGAAGCGAGTGGCGGCATGAGTGAACGGGGGCTTCGCAAGCTGTTGTCCCACAGCGATCTGCTGGCCGCGGTTGGCGTGGTGCTGATCGTGGTGATGCTCGTGATCCCGCTGCCGACGGCGATCCTCGACCTGCTGATCACGATCAACATCTCGGCCGGCCTGGCCATCGTGGTGGCGACGATGTACATCAAGAAGGCGCTCGAGTTCTCCGCGTTCCCGACGCTGTTGCTGCTGACCACGATGTTTCGCCTGGCGATCAACGTCTCGGTGACCCGACTGGTCCTGACCACCGGCGACGCGGGCAGCGTCGTCAAGTCCTTCGGCCAGTTCGTCGTGTCGGGCAACGTGGTGATCGGCCTGGTCATCTTCATGATCCTCGTCGTCATCCAGTTCGTCGTCGTGACCAACGGCTCGGGCCGGGTCGCCGAGGTGGCCGCCCGTTTCACCCTGGACGCGATGCCCGGCAAGCAGATGGCGATCGACGCCGACCTCAACGCCGGGTTGATCACCGACGAGGACGCGCGCACGCGGCGCGCCGAGATTGCCCGCGAGGCCGACTTCTACGGGGCCATGGACGGCGCGTCCAAGTTCGTCAAGGGCGATGCGATGGCGGCGGTCATCATCACGGCGATCAACCTGATCGGGGGTGTCGTCGTCGGGATGATGCAGCACGGCCTGTCGTTCTCGGACGCCACCCACCACTACTCGCTGCTCACGGTCGGCGACGGACTGGCGGCGCAGATCCCCGCGCTGCTGATCTCGGTCGCCACCGGCATCATCGTCACCCGCTCGGGCTCGGAGAACGACCTCGGCTCCGAGATCGCCAGCCAGATTCTCGGCCAGAAGAAGGCGCCGCTGGTGGCCGGCGCCGTGATCATCCTGTTCGCAATGATCCCGGGGCTGCCGAAGCTGCCGTTCATCTTCATCGGGGGGGTCTTCTTCGCGATCGGCTGGGCGCTGCGCAACGGTGGCATCGAGGCCTTCCAGCCGGCGCTGGCGACGACCGGCGCCGCGGCCCTCCCCGCCCCGAAGGATGCGTCGACAACCGCCCCGCGCGACGAGGTGATGAAGGAACTGCCGATCGACCCGCTCGAGCTGGGTATCGGCTTCGGTCTCGTGCCGCTCGTCGACCGGGGCGCGGGCGGCACGCTCGTGCGCCGCATCTCGATGATCCGCCGCCAGATCGCCGGCGAGCTGGGCATGGTGATCCCGCCGGTGAGGATTCACGACGAGGTCGACCTCGACTCACACGAGTACGTCTGCAAGGTGCGCGGCACCGAGGTGGCCCGGGGGCGGATCATGGCCGGGCACAAGCTGGCGATGGACCCCGGCGACGCGGTGGGGAACCTGTCAGGCGTCCCCACGACCGAGCCGGCGTTCGGGCTGCCGGCGGTGTGGATCGCCGACGCCCAGCACGGCGAAGCCGAGGCGCTGGGCTACACGGTGGTCGATGGAGAAAGCGTGATCGTCACCCACCTGACCGAGACGATCCGCTCGCACGCCGCCCAGCTGCTCACCCGCCAGGACGTGCGCCAGCTGCTCGACCAGCTCAAGGAATCCAACGAGGCGGTCGTCAATGAGGTCGTGCCGGACATCCTCTCTCTCGGCGAAATCCAGCGCGTGCTGCAGACCCTGCTGGGGGAGGCCGTATCGATCCGCGATCTCGGGGCGATCGTCGAGGCCGTCGGCGACAAGGCCCGTATCACCCGGGACCCGTCGCTGCTGGCCGAGTACGCGCGCCAGGCTCTCGGCCGCGCGATCACCGCCCCCCACCTCGGCGCCGACCACACGCTGCGGGCGATCACGCTCGATCCGGCGATCGAACAGGAGGTCGCCACCTCCATCACGCAGACGACCGACGGCGAGTACCTCGCGCTCGAGCCCTCGCGCGCCCAGGCACTGCTCGGCGCGGTCCGCAGCCAGTCCGACCATGCCGTCGCCCGCGGCGCCGCCCGGCCCGTCCTGCTCTGCTCCGCCCGCGTGCGCCGGCATCTGCGCCGGCTCGTCGAGGCGTCCGTGCCACACCTCGCCGTCTGTTCGTACAACGAAATCGCGCCCGGGATCAGCGTCGAAACCATAGGAGTGATCAGCGCATGAATCCATACCCTCCGACATCTGCCGCCACCGGTGCCGCTGAGTCCATCGGCATCGGCGAGGTGCACACCTACCGCGGACGCACGCTCCAGGAGCTGATCCCCCAGATCAAGGCCGAACTCGGCCCCGGGGCGATCATCCTGCGCGAGCGCGAGGGGCTGACCGGCGGCGTCGGCGGCTTCTTCGCCCAGCGCTGCGTCGAGATCGACGCCCAGGCCTCGCCGCGGGTCAGCGTGTACGCCGACGACTTCGACGACGAGCTGAAGGAGGAGCTCCGCGAGACCGACGAGCGCCCAGACGAGACCGACGAGCGCCCCGACGAGACCGATGAGGCCACGTTCGCCGCCCGGCTCGAGCAGGCCGCGCTGGCGCAGCCCGAGGAACCCGCGTTCATCGCCTTCGACGAGATGGCCAGGTCCGAGCCGGCGGCTCGAACGGAGCCCACCGTCGCGCCCGGGCCCGAGCCGGCGAGTCCGTTCGTCGCTGTCCCGCTGCGGATCCCGGTTCCGGTGGCGATCGACGTGCCGCCAGTGACGCCGCCGGTGCCGCCAGGGACGTCGCCGGTGCCGCCAGCGGCCCCGCCGCCACAGGTGCTCAAGCGCCGCCGCGGCGGGCTCGCCGAACGCGTGATCCGTGCCGCCCAGGCCGCTCGCGCCGCTGCCGCCCAGCTCCAGGCGCCCGCGCCGGTTGTGGTGCCACATCCGCCCGTCGCGGCGGAGCCACCGGTTCTGACACCGGCCCCGTTGCCGCGCCCGAGTGGCCGCACCCGCCCGGCCCCGACCGAGGAGCTGCAGCGGCGCCTGCTCGATGCCGGACTGACCCGGATTCGGGCCCACGAGCTGATCGCCGCCGCCCTGGAGATCACCGACGACGACGAGCTGCTCACCCACGCCGTCCGCCACGAGCTGATCGCCCGGCTGCCCACGCCCTCTCCGCTCCCGGCGGGCGGCGGCGTGATCGCCCTCGTCGGCCCCGGTGGCTCAGGCAAGACCCGTTGTGTCGCCGCGCTGGCCATCGCCTGTGCCGGCACGAGCTCGCGGCCGGTCAGCGTCGCCCATCTGGGGAAGCCGGCCCGAGCCACCGAGCTGGCCGAGCTGGTACGCGGCGAGAACGTCTCGGTGATCCCGTCGATGCGCACGCACGCCACCGTGCGAGCTGTCGGCTCCGCCCGCGAGCGCGGACTCGTGATCCTCGACACGCCCGCGGCCAGCCCGGGCGAACCCTCGTCGGTCGAGGTGCTCGGCGATGCGCTGGCGCAGTTCGAGCCTGACGGCGTGTACCTGACCGTTCCGGCCACCTTCACCGCCCGGGCGGCCGCCCGGCTGACCGAGGGCTTCGCGCCCCTCGGCCTCGAGGGCCTGGTGGCCACCCACGTGGATGAGGCCGACCAGCTCGGCGTGGTCACCGAGCTGTCGATGCAGACCGGCCTGCCGCTCAGCCACTCGTACGCCGGAGTCGACGTGCCGATGTCGCTTGCGCCGATGGATCCCGAACAGCTCGCCGAGGTAGTCCTGCCATGACGGAGTCTGCACCGCCGGCCCGCGGCGGCAACGTGGTGCCCCACCCGGTCGGCGCGCAGGGCAAGCTGACCACGCCTCACGGGGAGGAAGTGCCGGTGCGCACCTTCGAGCAGGGCGAGGACGTCGTGCTGGTGGTGCTCGCCGACATCGACGACAGCCTGCTCGACGAGCAACTCGAGCCCTCACTTCTGGAGTACACCTCGGTGCGCGGTGTGATCCGGATGCGCGGCGAGGCGACGTTCGAGCAGCGATCGCTCGTGCGCTTCCACGTGCAGGGCGACGCCGAGGTGATTCAGCGCCGGGAGTTCGTCCGCGTGCACTCGCCCCAGCCGGTGATGCTCGGCCCTCCGGCCGAGGACGCCGGGCTGCCCGCCCGCACCGTCGACCTGAGCGGTGGAGGGATGTTGCTGACGGGCGCCGACGGCCTCAGCCCCGGCGACAGGGTGCGCTTCCGGATGCGCCTCGGCGAGAACACGGCCACGATCGGGGGAGTCGCCCGGGTCGTCCGCATCCGTGAGGACGGCAAGCGGGCGCTGATGTTCGAGCAGATCGACGAGGGCGATCGCCAGCGCCTGATCCGCTTCGTGTTCCAGATCCTGCGCACGGCGCGCGCGAAGACGCGCGGCGACCTCGTCTGAAGAGGGTTGACACGATGAGCGACAACGACCGCGACGCCGCGATCAAGCGCGGCAAGGCCAAGGCCGACAAACAGGCCAAGGCCAAGAAGGGCAAGAAGGGCAAGGCGTCCGACGGGCCGAGCGTCGCCGGTCACCCTCGGGCCGTCGCCCACGTGCGACGCGCCAAGGGCCTGGGCGGCGTCGGCGGGTTTGCGCTCGCTGCCGTGCTCGGTTTCAAGGCCGGGATCCCGCCGGACCAGGTCGGCGAGCGCGCCCTCGGCGCCGGGGTGGCCGGCTACATGCTGGCGTGGGCGTGTGCGGTGGCGGTGTGGCGGCATCTGGTGCTCGCCGAGCTGCGCACGCTCGCCGACCGGGCGCTCGCCGCGGCCGAGGCCCACAGGCCCGCCCGAGTCTCGTTGCAGTCGGGCGACGAGCCCGCGCCGGCATCCGAGCCGAGCCCCTGAGATCTGACTGAGGGACCGCGATGGACCCGATTCACCCGATCGTCCCCCGGGCTCCGACACTACCGCCGGTGACGCCGTCGCCGCGGGCCGAGGGTGTCAACCGCGACGGCGCGCGCCATGGGGCCGACCGCGAGCGCCGCCGCCGGGCAGCGCGCGACCGCGCGGCGGAGACGGACATCGACGGCATCGTAACCGGGGAAGACGACGCGTCCGACGAACCCGGGGAGACCCGTCCGCGGATCGACATCACCGCCTGAGGAGCTGCCTGTAAAAAGTCCTCAAGTGATGAGAGGCCGGGTCGATAACCACGAGTGACCGGCCGCAAGGAGCAGCCGGGGGACAAACCAAACGACCACACCATGGAGGTGTCAAAGTGTCCCTTTCGATTCTCACCAACATCTCGGCGATGAACACGCAGCAGAACCTGCTGCAGTCCTCAGACGCCGTCTCCAAGTCGATGGAGCGCCTGTCCTCGGGCCTGCGCATCAACTCGGCTGCCGACGACGCCGCCGGCTACGCCATCTCCGAGGGCCTGACCTCGCAGACCAACGGCCTGGACCAGGCCAGCCGCAACACCAATGACGCAGTCTCGATGGTGCAGACCGCGTCAAGCTCGCTCAACGACGTGCAGAACATGCTTCAGCGCATCCGCGAGCTGGCCGTCCAGTACAACAACGGCTCCAACTCCAGCACCGACAAGACCTCCATCCAGAACGAGGTCAACCAGCTGACCCAGGAGATCGACCGTCAGCGCACGGCGTCCTCCTTCAACGGGCAGAACCTGCTCGACGGCACCGCCGGCGGCAGTGGCACCGTGACGTTCCAGGTCGGCGCCAACAACGGCGACACGCTGTCGGCCACGTTCAACGACATCGAGGGCAGCACCGGCCTCGGTGTGACCGGCTTCACGTGGAGCCAGGCCGCCTCGGCCGGCACCGTGTTCGACCTGTCGCAGACCAGCGCGCTGAGCACGCTGACCACGGCGGTCAGCAACGTGTCGACGTTCGCCGCCACGCTGGGCGCCGTCCAGAACCGCCTGCAGTACACCTCTGACTCGATCAACTCCACCGAGCAGAACCTGTCTGCGTCCAACAGCCAGATCAAGGACGTGAACATGGCACAGGAGATGACGAACCTGACCCAGGAGCAGATCCTGGAGCAGGCGGGCACGGCGATGCTGGCTCAGGCCAACTCCCAGCCCCAGATGGTTCTGAAGCTGCTGGGCTAGACACACCCTTTCGCCGGTAACCGGGCGGCGCCGTGAGCGCCGCCCGGGCCGGCGAGCCAAGACTCGCCCGCGTCAGCACGGCTGTCGCCGCGAGAAATACCCCGCATCCACTCAGGTCGCATAGCCGCGGGGTTACATCCACATCCGATCCATCGAGGGAACGGTTAGAAGCGGACGGGCTGCCTTCGGGCATGCCCGTCCGCTTCGCTCATCACTCAAAGGGACGCCGGGGCTGCCGATCACCCAGAGCGTGTCCCTCGCCTCCATCATCGTGCCCCTGAGTTGCGGCCCGGAGTCCGCGCTGCGCTGCCTGGAGGGGATCGCCGAGCAGGGCGATGACCTCAGCTTCGAGGTGATCATCGTCGACAACGCGTCGGTCGGCCTGGCGCCGCTGCTCGCCCGGCTGGACGGCGACGTCGAGGTGGTGACGAGCCCCCATCGCGTCGGCTTCGCCGCGGCCATGCGCCTCGGCGCTGACCGCGCCCGCGGCGAGATCGTGGTCGCGCTCCGTGACGGCGCGGTGCCCGCCCCCGGCTGGCTGTCAAGCCTGAGCGCCGCGCTCGCCGACCCGGTCGTGGGTCTGGCGGCCAGCGTCGCCGACGGCGACCCCGCCACCCCCCTGCTGGCCGCCCGGGCGGCCGCCGTGCGGGCGGCTGACGTACCCGCGGCCGACTGGCCGCAGGTCGGGGACGAACACCTCATCGGGACGCTCGCGCTGTCGCTGGCCCACGCCGGCAAGCGCGCCGTGATGGTGGCCGACAGCTCGGTGCGCGCCGCGCCCCGCGCCGTCGGCCACGCGCCCGGCCAGGACTGCGAGCTGACGGTCGTCATCCCCACCCTCGACGCCTGCTCGGAGCGCGTGCGCCGCAGTCTGGCGGCGATCGCCGCGGCCACCGACGCCGCCCATCAGATCGTCATCGTCGACAACGGCTCGCCCCCGCAGGGCTTCTCGGGCCCGGTCAACGCCGGCGTCCGGGCCGCGCGCACCCCCTATGTCGTCGTGATGAACGACGACGTCGAGCCCGAGCCGGGCTGGTGGGAGCCATTGCGGGCCGCGCTTGACGCGGGCGCGGCCGTCGCCTTCCCGCTGACCGTCGACGGCGCGATGCGCACCGACTTCGCTGCGTGGTGCTTCGCCATGGCACGCGCCGCGATCGAGGAGTTCGGCCACGCTCCCGGCGAACTGTTCGACCCGTCGCTCGTCATCTGGTTTCAGGACACCGACCTGCTGAGGACGCTGCAGCGCGCCGGCCGTCCCCCGGTGCTGGTACGCGAGTCGACGATCCGCCACGGCCTCTCGGAGACGCTCGGGAACCCCGACCCGCGGCTGGGCGCTTGGGTTGAAGAGCAGATCGAGCTCGACAGGCGGCGCTTCGAGGCCAAGCACCCCGACGTCCGGCTGCGCCCACAGATTCTGTCGCGGTGATCTGCGGGCGCTCAAACAGGCCGGGCCGGTCGCCGAGCGCCCGCGCGGGACGCTGCGGATCGAAGGACGATCCGTGGCAGCTGCGCACCGCACCGGGCAGCTCGGAGTACACGATGTATCGCGAGGCGGACTGCGATCCGCCGGCGCTTGTCTGCCAGGTCGGATCGACGACGCTCAAGTATCACCTGCGCGCGATCGAGGATCTGCACGCCTGGCTCCAGGAACGGGGTGACTGGGTGGGGCTCGGCGCCGCCGACGAGAAGGAGGCCTCGGCCGGCACGATCGAGGCGTCGGGCCGCGCTGCCGACAATCCGGTCGGCGGCTGGTACGGCATGCGCAAGGGTTACCGCGGCCGCTTCGGCGTGTACCTGCCGCCGCTGCTCGAGGAACTCAGGCTCGCCGAGCTCACCCACGAAAGGCGCAACAACCGGATGCGCGCCGTCTAACGAGCGTCTCCGGCGAGCACCGGGGCACGGGAAGCATCCGGCGGCGGCGGGCTCGACGGAGCGAGCTGGCGGTCGCGCGCGGCGGCCAGGCCGATCACGAGCTGTGGAGCGACGAGCGCGACCAGCAGGATGAGCGCCGGGGTCCACGAGTGCGAGATGCCGTGCAATGCACCGACAGCGAGTGGCGCCAGCGAGGAGAGCACGTAGCCGATCGACTGGGCCATCGTCGACAGGCCCTCGGTGGTGGCGACGTTGCCGCCGCGGGTCACGATCAGCATCA
Organism: Solirubrobacteraceae bacterium; assembly: GCA_036268255.1. Classification (GTDB taxonomy): domain Bacteria; phylum Actinomycetota; class Thermoleophilia; order Solirubrobacterales; family Solirubrobacteraceae; genus Palsa-465. The sequence continues at coordinate 28,713 of DATAUL010000137.1, forward strand.
GGGCCAGTGGAAACGCCGCATTCTGCCCGAGGCCGAGCAGGACGACCCACAGGTACGGGGCCGACATCGGCGCGAGCAAGATGCCGAGCAGACCGGCGACCGTGAGGACGCAGCTGGCGACGACGAGCGGGCGCTGGTCACGCCTGCGCCCGGCCAGCCCGGGGATGACGAGCGCGGTGACAAGGCCGACGAGCATCGCCAGGCTGAGCAGCAAGCCGGCATGCCCCTCGCTGGCGCCGTGGCTGCGAAAGATGCTCGGCAGCCACGCGAGCACGGCGTAGAAGCCGCCGGACTGCAGGGCGAAGAACAGGGTGACCGCCCATGCCAGGGGCCGCCGCAGCAGCGCGCGCGCCGAGTGGTTGACCTCGCCCGCGTCGGAGGCCGCCGCGGCCGGCGGGTCGCGGCGCACGATCGCCGGCAGCCAGGCGAGCGCCGCGATCGCCGCCGGGATCGCCCACACCGCCAGTCCCGGCCGCCAGCCGCCCCCGAGCGCGTCGGCGACCGGCACCGTGACGCCGGCCGACAGCGCCGCAAAGCCGATCAGCGACACCGTGTACAGGGACATCGCCGTGCCGGTGCGATGCGAGAAGTCGCGGCGCACGAGCACCGGCAGCAGCACGTTGCCGGTGGCGATCGCGGCGCCCGCCAGCGCCGTGCCGAGGAACAGCAGGCCCACGCCCGGGATGAGCCGAAGCAGCATGCCGGCGAGCAGGACGAACATCGCCCCCGCGAGCGCGGTCCGCACCCCCAGGCGCCGGGCGAGCACGGGGGCCAGCGGCGCGAGCAGGCCGAAGCAGAGCACCGGCAGCGTCGTCAGCGCTCCCGCCCAGCCCGATGACAGCCCGGCGTCGGACTGAATGCGGTTGAGCACCGGTCCGATCGCGGCGGCCGCCGGGCGCAGGTTGATCGCGATCAGCACCACACCGGCGGCGAGCAATCCGGAGCGAAGGCGGGCGTCGTTCACACCGAAAGACTAGGACGGGGCGCGTGTCCCCCGGCCGACGGCCACGGTCAAGTCTCCGGGGGCGCGGCCGATCACCGGCCCATGGAACCCTTCGACGTCCTGGTCGTCGGCGCCGGATTCGCCGGCTCGGTGTGTGCGCGGCGGATGGCCGAGGAGCACGACCTGCGGGTGCTCGTCATCGATAAGCGACCGCACATCGCCGGCAACGCCCACGACTCGCTCGACGAGCGCGGCGTGCTCTGTCACAGCTACGGGCCGCATATCTTTCACACCAACTCCGAGCGCGTGGTCGACTTCCTCTCGCGCTTCACCGCGTGGCGGCCGTACGAGCACCGGGTGGTCGCCGAGGTCGACGGCCGTTTTGTCCCGATTCCGATCAACCGCACGACGGTGCAGGAGCTGCACGGAGTGACGCTCGCCGACGAGGCCTCGGTGGGCGATCACCTGCGGTCGCTGGCCGAGCCGCGCGCCGAGCTGCGCAACTCGGAGGACGCCGTCGTGGCCAAGGTCGGCCGCGACCTCTACGAGCGGCTGTTCCGCGGCTACACGCGCAAACAGTGGGCGCTTGACCCCGCCGAGCTGCACGCGTCGGTGTGCGCGCGAATCCCGGTCCGCACCAACGACGACGACAGGTACTTCACCGACACCTTCCAGCAGATGCCCGCCGACGGCTACACGGCAATGTTCGAGCGGATTCTTCACCATCCCAACATCGAGGTGCGCGTCGGGACCACCTACGAGGAGATCCGCCGCACGGTGATCGCGTCCCAGGTGGTGTGGACCGGCCCGATCGACGCCTTCTTCGAGTACCGGCTGGGAACGCTGCCCTACCGCAGCCTGCGCTTCGAGTACGAGACGCGGGCCACCCCCGGCGGACGGCTGGCCCAGCCGGTCGCGCAGGTCAATTACCCCAACGAGCGAATCGGCTACACGCGGGTGACGGAGTTCCGCCACCTGACCGGCCAGAGCGCCGACGTGTCGACGCTCGCTTACGAGTTCCCGGTCGCCGACGGCGAGCCTTATTACCCCATCCCCCGCCCGCAGAACCGGGAGCTGTACCACCGCTACGAGCAGCTGGCGGCGGCGCGGCGGGACGTCGTGTTCGTCGGGCGCCTGGCGCGCTACCAGTACCTGAACATGGACCAGGTGGTGGGCGCCGCGCTGGTCGCCGTCGATCGGTGGGCCGAAGCGCGCGCGATCTCGGCGCCCGTCCTCGCTGCAGTCGCATAACCGTCCAGCGCCGCTCACGCTGGATTCCGGTGGAGCCGATGAAGGTGGCCATGAAACGTCTCCTTGCCCTCCTGACCGCCGCCGCGGGTCTTGCGATGGCGCTGCCTGTCGGCGCGTCAGCCACGCAAACCGCCATCACCATCACCCCCAGCCAGGCTCGCGCCACCGGGACGATCGTCTCGACGGACTGGTCCTCGTTCACGATCCAGACCGGTGGGCGGCGGATGAGCGCGCTGAGCGCGCTCAGGCACGCGGCCGACGCGGTCACCGCCGGCGCGTATCCCTATGTCTACGGCGGCGGCCACGAGCAGGCCGGCACGCCAAGCACCGGGATCAAAGGCCCCGGATACAACGGGCGACGACTCGGATTCGATTGCTCGGGCGCAGTCGGAGCGGTCCTCGCCGGCGCCGGCGTGTGGCCCACGGGCAGCGGCGTCCCGGCCGACGACGGGGTGATCGCACAGCTGCGCTCCGAGCACCTGATCGCCCGCGGGACCGGGACGGTGACGCTTTACGACAAGCCCGGCGTGCACATCTTCATGGAGATCGACGGGCGCTTCTTCGGCACCTCGGACGGCGGCGGGGGCAGCCCGCTCAACTCGCACGACGGCGCTGGATGGCTCGACGACGGCGCACCCGACGCAGCCTCGCATGCCTTCAAGGCCTACCACCTGCTGGTCTCGGTGGTTCAGACGCCGACGACCTACGGCCCGACGCTCACGCTGACGGCCGCGGACCCGGGCCTGCTCGAGGGCCTGCACGTTGGCGAGCGGGTGCGGGTGACCTACACCAAGCAGGGCAACGGGACGCTCGTCGCCCGCGCGATCGGCTAGTGCCGCAGTCTCAAGTTCGTCGGCCCCGGGCCGACTAGTTCAGCATGTGCGCGCCTGACGTCATCGTCGCCTGGTTGCAGCACGACTACGGTCAGCTGGGACGGCCGTCGGAGGCGATCGCCCACGCGCTGGTGCGCTCGCCCGAAGTCGGCCGCGTTGCCTACGTGGAGCCGTTCCTGGCGGGACCGGGACTCGCCGAGCCCGAGCTGGCCGCACGCGACGACCGCGGGCTGCTCGTCTTCAGCGGGCGGGGCGCCGCGCCGTCCGGTTGCCACGAAGTGGCACGCGGCGTCGTCGGCCTGGCCGAGCTCCGCGACCCGGTGCTGCTCAACTTCGGGGTCAGCCCCGCCAACTGGTGGTTTCAGTACGAGTTCGCGCCGGTGTGCTCGCGGACGGTGCTGGTCGCCCACGACAGGCTCTCCGCGTGGGAGGCGACAGCACCTCGGCGCGGTCTGCTGGAGCGAGTCCGCACGCAGCTGATCGGGGCCAGCGACGTCGTCTGCGGACTCTCCCAGGGCTCCATCGACGACGTCGCCGGGGCGGTCTATGTGGGCCACGGTGTCGACGACGGATGGCTGCGGGAGGGCGTGGACGCGCTGCCTGAGCCCACCGATCTGGCGTCGATCCCGCACCCGCGCGCCGTGTACGTCGGCGCGCTGTCGATGCGCTTCGATCTCGACGCCGTGCGGGCACTGGCCGAGTCCGGCGTGCACGTCGTGCTGATCGGGATCGCGCCGCCACCGGAGCTGGTGGCGCTGGCGGCTGGTCACGAGCACGTGCACTTCCTCGGCGAGCGTCCACCCGGGCAGACGCCGGCTTACCTGCTCCGTTGCGACGTCGGGATCATCCCCCACACCGACGAGGCCTTCACCCGGTCGATGGAGCCCCACAAGGCCTACAACTACGCGGCGGCGGGATTACCGACGGTGGCGCTGCACGCGCCCTACGCCCCTGCGCTCGGTGGGCTCGTCTCGACCACGCGCTCGGTACCGGAGTTCGTCGACGCGGTCGCGCGGGCCGCTCACGAAGGACCACTGGCGCCCGCGGAGGTGGAGTACGCGCGGTCGCTGACGTGGGATCGGGTGGCGGCGTCGATCATGTCGGCGGCCGCGCCGGCCGTGCTGGCGGGGGTCTCGTGAGCATCAGCGACGCCGTCGGGCGCATGAGCCAGATCCAGGCCGAGCTGGCGAGCCTGCAGACGGCATTCACACCACCGCCGACGACGGCGTCCACCGCCGCCACGTCGACCACGAGCTACGGGGCGCCGGCGTCCGGGACGGCGGCGTCGACCGGCAGCTTCTCCAGCCAGCTGGCTACCGCCCTCAGCCCGGGCAACCCGACGAGCGGCGTGGCGACCCTCGATGCGAGCGGCGGCGTGTCACTGGCCGGAAGCGCCCTGCCGGCCAGGGCGACGACGATGCTCACGTCCAACCAGCAGCAGTTCGCCTCCCGCCTGGCCGCCGACACCGGCATGGACCCGGGCGTGATCTCGGCGTGGCTGCTCGCCGAGGAGTCCGGCGGCGCGGCCACCTCACGCCAGGCGGCGGGCAACAACGACTGGCT
>DATAUL010000138.1:0-6398 GCA_036268255.1 Solirubrobacteraceae bacterium
CGATCAGGTGACGTTTCCGTCCAGCGCGAGGACCAGTTGCTTGGCGTTCTTCTTGCCAATCTTTGGGACGTCGAACTCCCAGACCGTGCCGTTGGCAAACTGCAGCCGCAGGTGAGCGATCAGCTTGCCGTCTTTCAATTCAACCGTTTCGATCTCCGCGCGGGGGGCGCGGGCCAGCACTTCGCCGGTGACCTTCATCTTCAGAGCCCCCGACTTGGTCTTGATCAGCGCCACTTCGGTCTCGCTCGCCGCGAGGTAGGCGACGCGCCCAAACGCGGGGACATCTGCGGCCTTTGACGACCGGCTCGCGACGGCGGTCGCCGCGACCGCTCCGACGACACCTCCAATCGCGCCCACCGACATCTTCTTGGTGAACCCTCGTGGGTTGACCATCGTCCCGGCAATCTCCGGCGCGCCCAGCGCCGCGGTTCCGTCACCAGCCATTTGCTCGGCCTCCTTGTCGACCCCTCGCGAGGTTTGCCCAATCCCAGACCAGCGTCGCCGGCCTCAAGGCACGGCCGCCAGCTAACGAGTCGTAACCCTAACCCGTTCTGCCCCCGCGATGGGAGTCCACCGCCGGCGGGCTCAGCCCGATCCGGCGGCGCGAGGCGCCGTGGGATCCGCGGTCTCGCTCTCTTGATGCTCGCGCGCGATGAAATCCTCGATGTCGGCCTCATCCGTGCGTGAGCGTTCGGCGACGCGCAGCAGGTTGCTCATGGTCGCGACCTCTTCGATCTGCTCGCGGATGAACCACTGCACGAACTGCTCGGAGGTGTAGTCACCCTCCTGACGCGCAGTCGCAGCGAGCGTGTTGATCTGCTCAGATACCCGCCGCTCCTGCTCAAGCGCAAGCGCGATCGGGTCGACAACATCGTCGAACTGGGCACTCGGCGCGGCGACTCCCGAGATTTGGACCTGAGCATCGGTGTCGAGCATGAACTGGACCATCATCATCGCGTGGTCGCGCTCCTCGAGCGCCTGGCGATAGAAGAAGCCGGCGAGTCGCGGCAGCGCCTGAGAGTCGTAATAGACGGCACAGGCCACGTACTGCTGATGGGCGGCAAACTCGTTGGCGATCTGCTCATTGAGCAACGCCGTGAACGTTGGCGCAGGAGGCATGGATAAAGCCTACAAGAGATTAGGGTGGCCTAACATCTCGCTCGCGCCGGCCGAGCGCGTCCAAACCAAGCAGCCGTGCTGCCAGAGCGGGACTGGATGCAAACGCTGCCCCGTGCTCTTGCTGCGACTCGCGAACGCTGGAAAGGCTCACCGAGTCGGTCAGGAGCTCACGAAGGCCAGCAGGTCAGCGTTGATCGTTGCGGCCTCGGTGGTCGGCATCCCGTGCGGGAAGCCTTTGTAGGTCTTGAGCGTCCCGTTCTGCACGAGTTTCGCTGACAATGGCCCCGAGTCGGCGTAGGGAACGATCTGGTCGTCGTCGCCGTGCTGTACCAGGACCGGCACCGTGATCTTTTTGAGATCCTCGGTGAAATCGGTCTGGGAGAATGCAACGATGCCGTCATAGTGTGGCTTCGCTCCGCCCATCATTCCCTGGCGCCACCAGTTTTCGACAATCGCTTCTGACGTCTTCACTCCGGGCCGGTTGAACCCGTAGAAGGGGCCCGACGACAGCGCCCGATAGAACTCGGACCGGTTCGCGGCGAGTTGGGCCTGGAGGTCGTCGAAGACGCTCTTTGGCAGGCCGCCCGGGTTGGCGTCGGTCTGCACCATCAGCGGTGGCACCGAACTGATCAGTACCGCTTTAGACACGCGGCTCTCACCGTGTCGGGCGATGTAGCGCACGACTTCACCGCCACCCGTGGAATGCCCTACATGGACGGCGTCGTGGAGATCGAGATGGGCGACCACTGCAGCGAGGTCGTCGGCGTAGTGGTCCATGTCGTGACCTTCGCCCGTCTGCGCAGAGCGTCCGTGCCCGCGCCGGTCAGGGGCGATGACGCGATAGCCGTTCTGTAGGAAGAACAGCATTTGGTTGTCCCAATCGTCGCCCGAAAGCGGCCAACCATGACTGAAAACGATCGGCTGGCCCGAACCCCAGTCCTTGAAGAAGATCTCGGTGCCATCGGTCGTAGTGATCGTGCTCATCGCTGCATGGCCTCCATTGGGTCTGGACGGTGACGCCAAAACGTGCGAGCGGCCAGCCTAACCCATGCACAGCGCTTGATCACATCGCGTGAATCTCCATTTCGCGGTGCCTCGACGTCCATGACGAAGGCGGCGGCGATGGGCGCCCTGCAGCCTTCTGCGCGCGCCCGCGAGCGCGCCGACGATCCGCCAGCTGATGAACCACACCGCGGGTCTACGCGCAGGTCGGCGCCGCCGTGTCGGCAGCTTGACTGCCGTGGTCCTGCGGCTGGCCCGCGGTCCTGGAACGCGACTTGCGCTCCAACGGCGGTTGGGTCAGACTGAGATCGACTGGGAGACTGGGGGACCGAGAGGCACGTTCGTTCACCCGTGCTACAGCGGAGGAAATATGAGTGCGACCCGCGCGAGCAGCGTGCCGGATGTTGAGGAGGGCCACGGCCATGGGAAGGGGCTTTACGTCGCGCTGGTGCCGTGGGTGGTGTTCACGCTGCTCGCGCAGCACAGCACGCTCAAGATCGCTGCCGCCGTCGCCCTTGTCGCGGCCGCCGGGATCATGGTCCGGTCGATCGCGACCGGCGGGCTCAAGCTGCTCGAGCTCGGCGCGGTCATCGCGTTTGCGGGATTCACGGTGGTCGCGTTTGCCGCCGATCACGCCACTGGCGTTTGGCTCGCTCGCTACTCGCGGGCGATCGCCGCGGCGTTGCTGGCGTTGATCGCGCTGGGTTCTCTGTTCTTCACGCCATTCACCGAGCAGTACGCGCGCGAGTCGGTCCCGCGCAAGTTCTGGCACTCGCCGACGTTCAAGGCGACCAATCGACGACTGACGACGATGTGGGCACTCGTGTTCGCCGCGATGGTTCCGTTCCACGTGGTCGCAGGCGCAATCGACAAACGCCCGACGAACATCATCTTTAACTGGGTGGTGCCGATCGGCCTGATCGTGTGGGGCGCCAAGCGCTCCGAGATGATCGCCGGCGAGGCGAGGCCGCCCGCATGATCGCCATCAGCCAACCGGCGATCGACGCCCCGAGCGGATGTGCGACCGCTGGTGGGACTATGGATCGGTTCGGTCGGACGCGTCCCAATTGATGGCGTCGAAGAGACGCCGGAGCTTCTCACCGCGGCGCCGATTGACGGCGGTGACCCAGGCGACCTGCCCTCGCAGGTGGGCGCGCAGATCGACTGGTCGGCCGGGCTCGTAGGAGCCAGGGCCATCGAGGGCCATCCGGTGCAGGATGGCTTTGAGGCCGTCGTATTCGGGGCGGGGGACGTTCGGGTGGGCGTTGACGACGACGCCGGTGACGAACTGGCGTTGCGCGGTGGTGCGCAGGCTCGTCTTGTCCTGGTTGACGCGAAAGCCCTCCGCTCTGACGATGTGCCCGGCCATCTCGAGCAGAGTCCGGTTGGCACGGTCTGTCAGCCGCGGCCCGGAGAAGACGAGGTCGTCGGCGTAGCGGGAGTAGCTCAGCGTGAAGGCGCTGCCCAGACCGCTCAGCCGGCGGTCGAGCGCGAATGCGGCGAGGTTGGCCAAGGCAGGCGATGTCGGAGCGCCCTGGGGCAGGTGGGGCGTGGCGAGCTGTCGCCCCAGCCAGAAGTGCGTCTGGACCATGTGCGGCTGTGACGGGCGGTCTGTCGCGTTCCAGATCATCGCCGGGATGGTGTTGCTGCACAGGCCGGTGAGCGTGTGCGCGAGGCGGCGGTCGTATCCGAGCGTGCGGAAGATTCCGTAGACGCGACCTGCCGACACCGAGGCGAAGAAGTCGCGTAGATCGATCCGCAGGACGATGGCGTGCCCAGTGTGCATGGCCGCGTGCGTCAGGACCGAGCGTCCGCCGGTGAAGCCGTGCGCCGCGTCGTGCGCGGGGACGTGGTTGAGGATCTCTCGCAGAACCCAGCGCTGGATCTCCTTCAGTCGCGCTTTGGGGGCTTCGATCAGACGCGGCAGGCCACTGCGCCGCGGTGTCCAGCGGTAACGGTAGTTGCGCAGCTTCCCATCCTCCACGGTTCGTTCGAAGCCGCGAACGTCCGCCAGCCACGCCAGCTGCCCGCTGCTCAGCTCCAGGCGCTCAGCCAGCGCCGCAACCGATCCGATCTGTGCGATCGACCAGTCATGCGCCACTGCCGGCTGTCGCGGCCGGAGATATCGGATGATCTGCGGCGCACCGAGGCCCGACGGCTCGGCGGCGCGATCATGCAGAAACGCCTCGATGAACTCGATCAGGCCGGCACGGTCATCCACGGGCGCGACGCGCTCACGAGCCACCACCGCAAAGGACAGCTTGACCATCCAGGCGGGCCAGCGGTCCAGACAGCCGGCGCCACGCTCGGCAAGATCCTCCGCGCGCCACGTTCCGTCAAGAAACGCGTCGCCCAGAATCTCGGCAAGCCCCAGCCGATCCGGCGCAGCCTCGTCCATGCCGGTAAGGATCGCGGCATCGAGCTCCGACTGCTCTCGTCGTGCGTGCCCGGACGTGCCTCCCGGAGGTTGCACCCGAGGGCTCGCGATGCACTGGACTACCTACCGTCACATCCCCGGGGATCCCCCGGAGAGGCCGACGCGCCCGCAGGCGCGCCAGGCCAACTCGTCGCCCGACGCCGCGTGCGCCACGCTACAGGACTACACCGGGTCTCCGCGTTCTACGCGCGGCCATGGTGGACGGCCTCGATGTTGTGCCCGTCGGGGTCGAGCACGAACGCGCCGTAGTAGCCCTCTGAGTATTCGGGACGCGGCCCAGGAGGTCCGTTGTCCTGGCCTCCGGCGGCGATCGCCGCCTCATAGAACGCGTCGACCTGCTCCCGCTGGTCGGCGGCAAATGCGATATGGACAGACCCCCCGGAAGGGTAAGCGAGCGAGATCGCGAAGTCGTCGGCTTCCTGCAGGCCGAACGCAACCTCCTGAGCGCCGTCTCGCCACTGCCCGATCTCGGCGAATCCGAGCGGCTTCAGCGCGCGCCGGTAGAACTCGCGACTGCGCTCAAGATCGCTGACCCCGACGCTGACATGGTCGATGACGATCCGGCGGCTGGGCACGTTTCGGACTGTACATCGCGATCGGTCCACGATCCTGACCTCGCGCTCGGGTGATAGCGGCGGCCCAAAATCACGGCAGCCGCGAACGTGCCCAAAAAGGAAAACCCCGCCAGAGAAGCGGGGCTTTTGTACGAAGCGGCTGAAGGGACTCGAACCCTCGACCTTCTGCATGGCAAGCAGACGCTCTAGCCAACTGAGCTACAGCCGCACGGTCGGCGCAGTATAGCCCTGGGCCCGCGCCGCTCCTCGGCACCGGGACCGTCATCAGGGTCGGCCCGGAGGGTGGCACGGAGAGGCGACGACCGGAATCGAACCGGTGTAGACGGCTTTGCAGGCCGCTGCGTAGCCACTCCGCCACGTCGCCGGGGCCCCTAGCGTAGTACGCGGTCCGGTCCGGCGGAGCGCAGCAGCACGGCGTTGCCGGAGGGGTCCCGGACGGCCGTCGCTCCGTGCAACGTCTCGGCGGTGAGGCCGGCGGCGCTGACGCGGGCGAGCACGCGGTCGAGCTCGTCGCGATCGGGCAGGCGCACGTCGAACGCGCGCAGACCCACCGCCCCCGGGGGAGGGGGCGCGGCCCCGGCGCTGTTCCACGTGTTCAGGCCGATGTGGTGGTGATAGCCGCCGGCCGAGACGAACAGCGCGCCCGGATAGCCGCGCACGGTCACGTCGAAGCCGAGCACTCCGTGGTAGAAGTCCTCCGCCGCGGGGATGTCCGAGACCTGGAGATGCACGTGGCCCATGCGCGTGCCCGCGGGCATCCGGTCGGAGACCGGGGGGGCATCGTGAAGCTCGCCGGCGAGGGACTTCAGGTCCAGGCGCAAAGTGGCCATCGCCAGCTGCCCATCGTCGTCGGTGCGCCACTCGCTGCGTTCGCGGTCGCGGTAGATCTCGATCCCGTTGCCGTCGGGGTCGTTGAGGTACAGCGCCTCGGAGACGAGATGGTCAGAGGCCCCGCTGACGGGCCAGCGCGACCGGGCCAGCCGGGCGAGCGCATAGGCGAGCTCGCGCCGCGACGGCGTCAGCACCGCGAGGTGGAACAGGCCGGTGGCGCGGGGGTCCAGCCGGGGCGCCACGGAATCGCTGAGCAGCCATACGAGCGCCGGCTCGTCGGCGACGCCGAGGGCCAGGCCGCCGTCATCGAGCTCATGCGCGGTGAGACCGAGCACGGTCTCGTAGAAGGCGCGCGAGCGGTCCAGGTGAGAGACGGTCAAAGCGACGGTGCCGACCGTGGTGTCGGCGGCGATCGAGGGGATGATGGCGCTCAT
>DATAUL010000139.1:0-2196 GCA_036268255.1 Solirubrobacteraceae bacterium
GGCGCGCACAAAGTCGATCTCGTCGGTCACTCACAGGGCGGCATGATGCCGCGCTACTACTTGAGGTTCCTCGGCGGCGCATCCAAGGTCAACGCACTCGTCGGGCTCGCTCCATCCAACCACGGCACGACCCTTGACGGCCTGAACGTGCTGACGAGCCGCGTCCCCGGGGCGAGCAACCAGCCAACGTGCCCGGCCTGCTCGGAGCAGATGACCGGCTCGGCTTTCCTGACTAAGCTCAACGCCGGCGGTGACACGGTCCCCGGGGTCGATTACACGGTCATCGAATCTCGCAATGACGAAGTCGTGACGCCGTACACCTCCGCCTTTTTGACCGGACCGAACGTAACCAACATCCTCCTACAGTCCCAGTGCTCACTCGACCAGGGAGAGCACATGTCGATGGCCTACGACCACATCGCCGACGGCGACGTGCTCAACGCGCTCGATCCGGCGCATCCAGTTAACCCAGCATGCACGCCGGTCGCTCCAATCGTGGGCGGATAAGCGCAGACGGCCACGACGCGCGTACCTATGGGCTCACGGGCCCGAAGCGTTCACGATGTCCGAGGCCGCCGCGTCGATCAGCCACGCGACCGGCAGGAACATTTCCTTCCAAGACGAGACCGACCAGGAGGCGTTCGCATCGCGATCGGACACCGGCGCCCCGGACTGGGAGGTGCGGGGATGGGTCAGCTCCTACTGGGCAATCCGCGACGGAGCTTCGCCGCGGTCAAGAGTTCGGTTGCTGGACCCTGCTTGCCCCAGCTGCCGGGCCTCGGGCTGCCGAAGGCATCGAGGGTGGAAAAGACGTCGAAGGTAGCGGTCATGATGGCTCCTTCAAGGACGGTTGATCGGGGTCAAGCATTTAGACCGCAGACCACGGCAGAACTGATCGCCGTCGCGCGTGCCCGGGCCAGCCGAGTGTCCTCGATGGTGCTCGGGGGCGACGAGTTGACGTTCCAGACGACGACGCGCTTACCCCGGGTGCCCGAGGCGGCGACGAGCCCGCTTCGCCCGGGCCAGATCGGTGCCCCTCCAGCCTCCGTCGACGCCACGCTGGCTCGTGTCGGGGCGATATCGGCGGTATCCAGGGATCGCGGGGGGGAGGGGGCTGGCAGGTGGGCGTCGCGGCGAGCGTTCCCCCATAGCCGCGGTACCGGCGGGGACGCGTCTCGTTTCTTGCGGTGTGATGCAATCTGTCGTTGGGCGTATAGCTTGCAGCTCTGCAAGTCCGACCGAGGGGAGTTCTGTGCCTGTGCGGATCGTGGCCGTCGTGACCGTCCTGTCGCTGATCTTTGCGTCGGCAGCCGTTGCCGATACGACCTCGCCGTCGACGCTGAGCGTCGACGGCTCAGGGTCGGTGATGGTGACGCCCGATGTGGCGTCGTTGTCAGTGTCGGTGGCTCGCTCGGCTGCGAGGTCGGCTGTCGCGCTGTCGGCCGCGAACCTGAGGGTCAGCGCGGTCGTTGCTGCCATCCGCGCGGCGGGCGTGCCTAAGGCCGGGATCCAGACGAATTCCATCGATGTGTCCCGCCGGACGGTACGGGAGGGGCCGGCTAAGCACCAGCATCGGGTGAGGCGCTATACGGCGACGGAGTCGCTCTCGATCACCTCAACGACATCGATCGTCGGGCGCGTGATCGACGCCGCCACGCGTGCGGGCGCCGACAGCATTAATGGACCGGACTTCTCGTTCTCCGATCCATCCGCCGGAGTGGTGGCCGCGACGAACGCCGCGCTTGCGGACGCCCGCCGGCGTGGCAACGCGGCGGCGGCGTCGCTCGGCTACCGCGTGACAGGTGTGCATTCCGTCGACCTGAACCCACAATCGACGATCGTGTCGCCGGTGAGTGCGGCCCCGGGGGCCACCTCCAGTCCAACGGCCCCGACGAGGATCCATCCCGGGGCCGAGGAGGTCGACGCAACGGTCGCCATCGTCTACACGATCGTCTCCGACTGACTGTTGGAGGGCGGGCGGCTGGGTGCGAGAGCTACACACACGACACGCAGCTGAGGGTTTGTTCCCTGAGAGATCGGCTTGTGGGTGCGGTGGACAGCATCATTCCCACTCCGCTTGAGCTGGCTTCCCCCGGATTGGCTCCGGGTCGGGAGGTGCGGCTCAAGCGTGAGGACGTGCACGAGCTGGGCGCGTTCAAGTGGCGGGGCGCGATGCCGACGCTGCAGGAATACCAC
>DATAUL010000140.1:0-12753 GCA_036268255.1 Solirubrobacteraceae bacterium
CGGTCGCCGGAGACGCGCAGGATCTCGGAGGTGAAGCCCGGCGAGCGGCCCAGGTCGGCGACGCAGACGATGTCGAACTCGAGCCCCTTGGCGCGGTGGATCGTCATCAAACGGATCGCGTCCAGGCCCTCGCCCTCGACCGGCGCCTCGCCCTCGCGCGTCTCCGGCGAGCGTCCGGCCTGCCGGTCTGCCAGCAGCGCGAGAAAGCCGCGCAGGTCCGGGCCGTGGGCGTCCTCGTGCTCGCGTCCCAGGCGCATCAGCTTGCGCACGTTGGCCAGCCGGCGGGTGCCGCCGGGCATCGCCAGCATCGCCAGGTCGTAGCCGGTCGCCGCGAGCGCTGAGTCGATCAGCTCCTCGATGCCCGCCCGCGCCGACCGCGAGCGCTGCGCGGAGAACCACTCGGCGAACCGCGCCAGGGCGGCTCGGTCGTCGGCGCTCAGCGCGTCGAGGACCGTGCCGGGGTCGCGTATCACCCACCACAGGTCACGCTCGGAGGCGCGGGCGCCCGCCCCCAGCACGACGAGCGCGTCGAGCGAGGCGCCGACCAACGGGGAGGCGAGCACGCCGTAGAGCGCCTCCTCGTCGCGCGGGTTGGCCAGCGCCCGCAGGTAGGCGACGAGATCGACGACCTGGGGGTGCGACCAGTAGCCCCGCCCGCCGATCACGTAGGTGGCCAGGCCCCGGGACTCGAGCGCCCGCTCGTAGGCGCGCATGTCGGTGGTGGCGCGCATCAGCACCACGATCTCCCCCGGCGCCGCGCCGTCGGCGACGAGCTCAGACACGCGGCGGGCGAGCGCCCGCGCCTCGGCCAGCCGCCACGGAGCGGCCACCCCCTCAAGCTCCCAGTCGGCGCCCTTGTCGACGACCACCATCTCGACGAGCGCCTCGTCGGGCGGCGTGTCCGGTGGGACCGGGCGGCCGGGGCGCAGCGCCATGAAGCTGTCGCCCAGCTCGGCCGCGAACGCCCGGTTGAGCGCCGCCAGGATCTCCGGGCGCGAGCGGAAGTTCGTCCGCAGCGTCTCGCGCGCCCCCGCCGCGGCCAGCCGCGCGCCCCGGGCGCGGAACAGCTCGACGTCGGCGTGACGAAAGCCGTAGATCGACTGCTGGGCGTCGCCGACCGTGAACAGGTTGTCGCGGGCGATCGACTCGATCAGCGCCAGCTGCACGGCGTTGGTGTCCTGCAGCTCGTCGACCATGATCGAGGCGAAGCGCGTCGCGTAGCGCTGCTGCAGCTCGTGGTCGGTGCTCAGCAGCCGGTGGGTGAGAAGCTCCAGGTCCTCGAAGTCCAGGCCCGAGGCCTCGCGCTTGCCTCGCTCGTAGTGCTCGCCGAAGCCGGCGAGCAGACGGTCCAGCAGGTCGCGAACCGGCCCGGCCTCACGTGCTGCAGACGCCGCGCGAAAGCCGTCGAGCGCCTCGGTGTACGCCGCGCATGCGTCGGTGCAGAGCGCGGCCCCGTTGCGCGGAAGCTTGAGCGTCCACAGCGACGCCGGCCAGACGGTGGCCGGATCGGCTTCGATCAGCTCCAGGCAGCGCCGCACGCGGTCCAGGGCCTGCACGACGCGCGCTCCCGGCTCGGTGATCGCGCCCAGCTCGGCGGCGACGGCAACCGCCGCGGCCCGCAACGCCGCCACTCCATCGTCGCCCAGCGGCGGACACGGCGGCAGGCGCGGGTGCATCGCGCCCGCCGAGCGCAGCTGCCCGTACACCGACAGGATCGTGGACCGCAGGGTCGGCTGGCCGTGGGCGGCGATCAGGTCGACCGGGGTGGGCGGAACCGTGTCCGCGCGGGCCAGATCCTCCAGCGCGTCGTCGAAGGCCTGGGCGGCCAGAGGATCAGACCGGTACCGGTCGAGGACGGTGAACTGCGGGTCCAGGCCGGCCGACAGCGCGTGAGCGCGCAGCACCCGCGCACAGAAGCCGTGGATCGTCGAGATGAACGCCCCCTCGGTCTGGCGCGCCGCCTCGTCGGCGCCGAGCTCGCGCAGGCGCAGCCGGATCCGGTCGCGCAGCTCGGCGGCCGCCTTCTCGGTGAAGGTGATCGTCAGGATCGCCGCGACGTCGACGCCGTCGACGAGCACCGCGCGGACGAAGCGCTCCACGAGCACCGACGTCTTGCCGCTGCCGGCGCCGGCGTCGAGCAGCAGGTCGCCCCGGCGGCGCTCGATCGCCCGCGATTGCTCGGCCGTCCACTGACGCCCGCCTGACAGACCGGCCCCCCACTCGGATTCCAGCATCGGCGCCACGCTCATTGGCTGCGGCAGATGCTCGGATAGGCACAGCCACCGCGCGAGCAGGTGGCGGGACACGGGGTCAGCTCGCCGGTGCGCAACCGCAGGGCCAGGCCCACCGCTCGCTCGGCCGCGTCGGCCAGCTCGGTGTCGACCTCCTCCGGCGAGCGCGCGTCGCGATCGTGCACACCCGGTCCCAGCGGCGTGTCGGCCACGAACACCCCCCGGGCGCGCAGGTCGTCGCCGCGCAGCGGCTGGTAGACGCCGGCCACGGCGTCGAGCCCCATCAGCCGGCGGACGACCAACATGTACAGCGCGACCTGCAGCTGGCGCTCCTCGCGCCACCGCGCCGCCGGCCATCCCGGGCGGGCGTTGCCGCTCTTGTAGTCGCGGACGAACGCGTGACCGTGATCGTCGATGTCGACGCGGTCGATCACGCCGCGCACCCGCACCTCGTCGTCGCCCTCGCCGAGCACGAGCGGCGGCAGCGAGCCTTCGTCCTCGAAGCCGAAGCGCAGCTCCAGACCGAACGGACGCCAGGCATGTCCGGTCGCCGCCTCATGCTCGAGATAGCGACGCAGGTCGGCTTCGATCGCCCGCAGCGCCCCACCGCGAACGACGTCGGGCTCTCCGACGGCCAGCCGTGCCGCGTCGCCCTGCGCCAGCTCGGCGATCAGCCGATCGAGGATCACGCGGGCGGCGCCGAGGGTGGCCGGAGTCACCGACCCGCCGAGCTCTGACAGCAGCCGCTCGAGCACGTCGTGCATGAGGCTGCCTCGGGTGATCGGGTCGGGGTCAGGCGCCATCGGCTGGGGTTCGAGCTGGCGCTCGATCAGCCATTTGACCGGACAGTTGGCGTAGGCCTCGAGCGCCCCCGGCGAGAGGATGCGGCTGTGGCGCATCCGCTCCAGGGCCGCCGGCCCGAGCGTGCGCCGCGCGTCGGGCTCGTCTCCGCTCAGCGGCGCCCGGGCGGCGGCGAGCGCGCGGTCGCGCTCGCGCACGGTGGGAGCGTCCGCGGGATCCCACACGACATCGGCCAGTAGCCGGCGGCGCCGGCGCGCGCGCCACGCGCGATCCAGCAGGTCGGCGACGTCGGAGATGAACGGCGAAGCGAGCGCCAGATTGCCCTCCTCGTCGGAGCTGCGATAGGCGAGAAACAGCCGCTCGGTGGCGCGTGAGACGGCCGCGTAGAACAGGTAGCGCTCGCCCGCCAGGGCATCCTCGCGCGGGCGCAGCGCCAGCCCCGAGGCCGCCGCCAGCTCGTACCGGCGCTCGTCGGAGAAGAACGGCTCGCCGCGCCCCGGTCGCGGGAACTCGCCCTCCTGCAAGCCGCAGACGAACACGGCCCGAAAGCGCCGTGCGCGGATCTCCGCCGGTTCGGCGAGCAGCACTCCCTGAGCGGCGTCCACGCCCGGGCCGTGGACCGGCAGGGCCGCCAGCAGCTCGATGAGCTCGGGCGCCGGCGGGCGCAGCCGCAGCTCGCCGAGCTCCTCCAGGGCACGGTGAAGCGCCGCCAGCGCCTGGGCGTCGAGCGCCTGCTCAGGATCGAGCTGGGGGGCGCGATGGCGGTAGGGGGCCGCCAGCAGCCGCCGCCCCAGGCGACACAGCGCCGGGCCCGGATCGCCGCCGTCGGCGCCCGCCGCGGCGATCTCTGAAAGCTCGTCGGGCTCCCATTCGAGGTGCGCGCGAGCCTGCGCGGCGGTGCGCAGCCCGTGGCGGCGGACCTCGGCCTCCAACCCGTCGGCGATCTCCGGGGTGTGCAGCAGGCCCGGGGCGCGCAGCAGGTCCAGCAGGTCCGCCGGCCGGGCGGCGTCGGGCGCCAGCGCGCACCGGGCCGCCCCCAGCACGGCACGCCCCAGGGCGGTGTGTCCGAAGCTCGTCTGCGCCCCGCCCGCGAGTGCGACCCCGTACTGGGCGAACACCCGGGCCACCAGCGGCGCCGCCTGCTCCCGTGAGCGGTAGATCACGACGATCTCCGCGGCGGGCACGCCGGCCCGCTGCAGCTGAAGCACGTGCGCCGCCACCAGCTCGGCCTCGGCGCGCTCCCCCCCGGCCTCCAGCAGCGTGACCACGGGGTGGGCGGGGTCGGTGTCGATTCGCTCCGGCTCCGGCTCGAACAGCGAGCGCTCGAGGTGGTGCAGCACCCGTCGCGAGCCGGGCGCGTAGTGCTCGTCCTGAGCGGGCAGCTCGGTCACCTGCTCGGCCAGCGGCCGCAGCTCCTCCACCGCCTGCGCGCGGGCGATCAGCGCCTCGTGGCCCGGCTCGTAGGTGAGCGAGACGGTGACGGGCACCCCGGCGACCCGCGCGAGCGTCTCGATCGCGTCACGCTCGAGCGCGGTCAGGTCGTCAAAGCCGTAGAAGAACACCGGGTCACGCCCCCACCGTGCGGGTGCCGCCCGCAACGCGTCGAGCGCCCGCCACGCGTACAGCTCTCGATCCACCCGCCCCAGCCGGTCGAGCTCGCGGACGTAGGCGGAGTACATGCGTCCCACGTCGTGGGCGAACGGCGCCCGGCGCACGTCCTGCGCCGACCAGGTCCGCAGCGCGGCGACCAGGCGCTGCGGCGTGATCAGCTCGCGCTGGAGCTCGGCGATCAGCTCACCCGTCGCCGCGGCAAAGCCCGCCGCTCCCGCCGAGGCGCGCAGCGCGTCAAAGCTGAGCTGGGCGAGCACACGCTCCAGCACCCGCTCACGCTGCAACGCCGACACCCGCCGGCCCGGATAATCGGCCCGCCGCGCGATCTCCGCCGCCAGACCGCCGAACGTCAGCACCGACCCCTGGACCACCCCCTGGCCGGCCAGCTCCAGCGTGTAATGGCGCGCATCCTGGGCGGTCGGCACGACCAACACGGCCCCGCGCCGCGCGACCGCGCCGTAGGCGCCCAGCACCTCGCCGGCCTTGGCCGAGTTGGCGGGTCCGGTGACGAGCGTCAGAGGCACACCTCTATGTTGCCGTCGCCCCCCGACGTAATCGGGCGTCTGGGCCGCCGGCGGAGTCCGCCGGTCTCAGTTGTTTGACTTCCGGCGGGGGGAGGGATAGCGTGCGCGCCCCAACATTCCGGTGCTTCCGAAATCAACCGGAGAGCCGGGCACGAAACGGGACACGGACAGCCAGCGGGGGCCGGGCGTATGCGGATCGGGAGCGACAGTCAGAAGCGGGGAGCGCGTGCCCGCACAATGCTGGTCATCGTCACGGCGGCGGTGATGATGGCGTTGATCACTATGGCGCGCGCCGCCGCGGCCACCCCCGGCGATCTCGATCCGGCGTACGGCACGGGCGGCAAGACGACGGTCAGCTTCGCGGCCGACGATCTCGCCTTCGCCTCGGCCCTGCAGAGCGATGGCTCGCTGATCACCGTCGGGAGTACCTCGGGCGCCGGCGGTCACGACATGGCCGTCAGCCGGCTGACCCCCAGCGGCGCCCCGGATCCGGCGTTCGGGTCCGGCGGCAAGGTGACGATCGACTTCGCCGGCGGTGACGACACGGCGTTCGCGGTCGCGCTGGCGCCGGACGGCACGATCATCGTCGCCGGTCAGACGAGCGGCGGGGCCGGCGGCTCGCAGTTCGCGATCGCCCGGCTGACCGCCGGCGGTGCGCTGGACCCGTCGTTCGGCACCGGCGGCGAGGCGACCGTCGACTTCGGCGGCACCAAGGACGGCGCCACCGGCGCGTTTGTCACCTCGACCGGCCAGATCGTCCTCACCGGCTTCACCGATCCCGGCGGCGCGGGCGATGACTTCGCCGCCGCGCGCCTCAACGCCGACGGCAGCCTCGACGCGACCTTCGGCAACGCCGGCAGGACGACAGTGGACTTCGGCGGCAACGACAGCGGCGAGGCCGCCGCGCTGACGCCCGCCGGGCAGATCATCATCTCCGGGGACACCTCGGCCTCCGGGGGCGGCGACTTCGCGGTCACCCGGTTGACCGCAGCGGGTGCGCTCGACACGAGCTTCGGCACCGGCGGCAAGGCGGTCGTCGACTTCGGGGGCGATGACTCGGCCAATGCCGTTGCCCTGCAGTCGGACGGCGGGATCGTGCTCGCCGGCCAGACGACGGCGGGCACCGGCGGTGGCGACTTCGCGGTGGCGCGGCTGACCGCTGCCGGCGCACTGGACACGAGCTTCGGCACTTCGGGCAAGACGCTCGTGGACTTCTCGGGCACCGATCGCGGATTCGGGGTGGCGCTCGCGCCGGACGGCGGCGCCGTCGTCGTCGGCGCCAGCGCGATCACCGGCGCCGGCACGTACGCGATCGCGCACCTGACCGTGGCCGGCGCACTGGATCCGGCGTTCGGGACCGGCGGCAAGGCGACCGTCGACTTCGGGGACGGCCACGGCGACACCGGCCGCGCCGTCGCGGTCGGGCCCGACGGCAAGATCCTCGTCTCGGGCACCACGGGCAACCTGCAGTTCGGCACCGCCCGCCTGCTCGGCGTGACCGGGGGCGCGGGGACCGGCACCGGCCCGGGTGGCACCACGCCGATCAGCTTCCCGCCCAACCCGCCGGCCTGCCACGGCAAGATCACCGTGCTGAACGGCGGGCGCTGGAAGTGTGCGGCGTCCGGACCGCGCATCGACGACGGCCTGGCCCTCGCCGCCTCCGAGGTCCCCGGGTTTCATCGCACCCGTCAGGGCGCCGGACCGGCCTCCAGCGCGCTCGCCGGCGTGCTGCCGACCAAGGCGCTCACGCACGCCACCCGCACGGGCGCTGCGTTCAGCGGCCATGGACGCACGCTGAGCACGGCGAGCGTCACGCTGGGCTCGGTCGCCGCCGCGCGCACCGCGCTCGGGCACCGCTCACGCGGCTTCCGGCGCCTGGCGCACGTCGGCAATCAGGCGTTTATCCGCGTCACGAGCTCGAAGGGCAAGGCGTCGAAGGGCAAGAAGGTCAAGAAGCCCAAGGTGCCGACGGGCTCGGTGACGGCGATCGTCGTGCTGCGCGTCAGGCGCGGGATCGGCGTCATCCGGCTGACCGTCCCCCGCAAGACCGGCAACAACGCCCGGCCGGCCGCCGTCGGCTACGCCCAGACGCTCGCCGCGCGGCTCACGCGCGTCCTCTCGCTCACCACGTGGGACCGGACGATCGATCAGGTCCAGACCAACGGATCGTTCTCACCGCAGGTGGCGCTGCGCGCGTTCGCGCTCGTCTACGGGCCGCTGCCGGGGGTCAAGGTCCCGAAGAACGCCACCGGCGCCCCGTTCGACGCGACGATGGTGGAGGGGATGGTCGGGCGAGTGTGGAGCCGGCTGAGCGCCGCCCAGCAACGCGCGATCGATCAGAAGATCGGCGCCCCGCACGACTCCGCCTCACCGGCCGTGGCGACCGCCGCGAGCCTCACCTTCAGCGACAAGTACACGGCGCTCGCCGAGCACTACCAGTCGCTGTACCTGGCCAAGGTCCCCGGCGCACATGCCCTGACGATCCAGGCGTTCACGTCGGACAAGCCGCTGTTCACCAAGAGCGGCGGGGACGCGCTGGCCACGGCCAGCCCCCGCAACAGCTCGGGCGACTGGGGCTCGGGCACGCCGACCACCTGTCTCATCAAGGTCGCGCCCGCGACGACCGCCAAGGGTGCGGCCTGGGAGAAGCTCGTGATGGCGCATGAGACGTTTCACTGCATCGAGTTCTCGATCTTGACGGCCTGGCAGGACCGGGGCGAGTGGATCATGGAGGGCATGGCCGACTGGGCCGAGACCGAGATCGAGCCCGGGCTCGCCCACCTGGACACCGGCTCCTACTCCGAGTATCTGCAGGAGCCGGGCGTGCCGCTGGAGATGCGCGCCTACGACGCGATGGGCTTCTGGCATCGCGTCGACGAGGTCGACGGCAACGGCAGCCTGTGGGGCAAGGTCGACAGCATCCTGCTGGCCCCCAACGACGGCGCGGCGTTCGACGAGGCCGGCGGCAACGCCACCGACTTCCTACAGCAGTGGGCCTCGGGCCTGCGGCGCAACGGGCAAGGCGGAGCGCCGTGGAACCAGAAGCAGCCGTTCGCCCTGGGGGTCAAGAGTCCCGTCCAGGAGGTCGACGACGACGCGAACGTGATCGCCTATCCGTTCTCCATGCAGCTCGCCCACGTCACCGCCGACGGGGACTCCCCGCTCGTGCAGCTCGAACCGCAGGGCGGCCAGCTGCGCGCCTCCAGCTCCGCGGGCGGTCAGGACCTGGGGCCGATCACCGGCACAACGTGGATATGCACCGACAGCGACTGCGTATGCCCGCCGGACCAAGAGGGCGACATCCCGGCGCACACCAACAACAACGGCGACATCGACCTCGCGCAGTCGGCCGGCGAGGGTCTCGGCGCGACGACCGTCACCTACCACTCGCTCGACGAGTTCTGCGAGGACAAGGACGAGAACGGCGGTGGCTCGGGTGGCAGCGGCGGCGCCCTTGACATCCGACAATCGACCAACAGCGGCGTGCCGGTCATCGCGCGGGTCACGCAGGCCACCTGTGGCTTCACCGGAGGCGGCTTCAAGTTCACCGGGACCGGCGGCGGCTACACGTTGCGCGTCGTGATCGCCGGCGCGAGCCAGCCCGGCCAGTACGACATCAACTCCGCCAACCAGCAGACGTTCCTCAGCGTCACCGGCCACGGCACCTTCCGCTCCACCGTGTTCGCGGCACCCGGCCTGGAGGGGCACCTCGACGGGATCTGGCAGATCCGCCCGGGCAAGAAAGCGAAGAAGGGCAAGCGGCCGACCTGGCGGGTCAGCGGCGGCGCGCAGTTCATCTTCGACTCGGGGATCAGCACCGAGTACATCGTCACCCCGGAGCCGGGCGGGATGACCTGCAGCTGAGGTCACCGAGGAGCGGGCGTCCGGTCGCATACCGTTCTCGTCGTGGCGGTGAGTCCGGAGAACGAGTCGCCGCGTCAACCTGACCGACCGCAGCGGAGTCCTCAGCGGGGCGCGGCCGACGAGCGGACTCTGAGCGGGTTCCTGCTCCCCACGAGGAGGAAGGCGCTCGGAGCTGCAACCCCGACGAATCCCCCCCCCGCGATCTCCGCTGCCAGGCGCCGAACGTCAACACCGACCCCTGCACCACCCCTGGCCGGCGAGTGGCCCTATGTTCCCTGCGGCCCCCGGCGTACTTGTGGCCGGCGGCCGGAGCGGTAGACACCCCCGCCGTCCGCTGCTGCCGAGGGCGCGGGACGTGGTCGTGGCACCAACGACCACGCGCGCGGCCGTTGCGGCCCGAGATCAGCTACGCGCGAAGTCCCCTACTGTCCGCGATCACCGGGACGAGGCGCCGGATGCGGACGTGCACCGCCACGACCCTCTTCGATACCGATCGAGGTAGACGGGGCCTTGATTTGATCCGGTGGAAGGGGCGTCGGAGCCATGACCGTCAGTTTACCGCGAGTGCGGTCAGCCAAGCGAGCGTTTGCACGACCATCAGCACGCCCAGCGCACCTGAAAGCCACGACATCCGGCTCACCTTGGCGGCATTCTCCGCGCGCAAGTCTTGATACCCGTAGCCGGCGGCGGCAAGCCACCCAAGAGTGTCGGTCTTGGCTTCGGCGCCTGGTCATACAGGCCGCTGTAGAGCTCCCTCGCATCGATGGCGAACTTCAGCCGCCATGGCGAGAGCAGGACCGCGGCGTCGACGAGGCCCAGCAAGAGAGCGACCACCGCGAGCCACGCCAGCCCGCGGAGGCCTTGAGCGTGAACCGTGGTGGCGCCGAGGAAGGAAGCGACGAGGGCGTGCGCCGCCAGAAGCGTGCCGGTTCGCTGCCGAATTCCGGCCACGAGCGACTCCTGATCGGCGAGTGCAGAACGGCCAGCCTCATAAGTGATCTCCTCGAGGTTCGGCACGGGTTAAACGGTAGGTCTGGTCACGGACATTTGACCCCGTAGCGGCGGTTCAGATCTGGCCCCTGGGCGCCAGTCGAGAATGCACCCACGTAGTGGCTCGGGTCGCTTGCGTTGAGTGAGAAGCGATCGAAACGGCGCGACGAAGGGGACGGATGGCAAGCCTCTCCTTGACAGGTTCGACCCGATGGCACGAGTGTCACGAGACCAGCGGCTACGGCGCCCTGCGGGCGAGTCCCGCCATCGATCGTCCGGATTTCACGGCGCGGCGTCCATGCCGCTTGATCGCCACCGCTCGATCAGTCAGGAGGGCACGTAGCGCGTTCGCAATCCCGGAAGCTTCGACTGCCGCTCGTCTCCGGTCACCAGCATCAGTCGGTGCGCGGATGCGGTCGCCGCGATCCACAGATCGTTTGTCGGCAGCCGGCCCGTCGCGGCGCGCAATTCCGCGTACTGCGCGGCGACGGCATCGTCTACCGGCAGCACGGTCGTGTTCTCGAGGATGGCCGTGAGGCGGGCCAGGCGGGCCGTCCGAATCGGCTGTGTGCCCGCCGACAGGATCCCCAGTCTTAGCTCGCCGACTGTGATGACACTGAGGGCGAACGACTCCTCGATCCCCGTCGCGGTCGCGCCCACGAGCAGACTCGTGTCAACCAGGACGGTCAAGCGTCGTCGTCACGTGCGCGCGCGTGCTCCTCGTCGCGCGCACCCTGCAGCTCGGCCGCCCAGCGGTCGTCAACGGGCGTGCGTGCCAAGACCGCGTCAAGGTCGGCCGCCTGTACCCCGTTGCCCCGCAGTGGCCCGAGCTCAGCTACGGGCCTGCCGTTGACGGTGATCGTGAAGCGCTCGCCATGCTCGACGCGCCGTAGCACCGAGCTGATGTCGTTCCGAAGTTCACGCTGCGGAATGATGGTCATCCCCTAAGCGTAGCAATCTGCTACGCGAAGCCCAGGTGGTGCCGCTGGGTGTGCTTGGGTCTGGGGCCTGGCGTTGGTGGCAGTGATGGAGCGGTTGCCACCGATCTCGGAGTATGTGTCGGCGATGGCCGACTGACTCGTGCACCGCAACGGCCCCCCGGACCGATCATCATGTTGCGCGATCGACGCCGGTCCTCCTAGTGTGGCCGGTACACGTCGGATTCCGGTGCCGATTGACCACACTCGCGTGGGCGGCACGAATCGGGCAACCTGATGATCGCGTCGCCGCGCTCCGGCCGGCCAGAGCGCGAAACTAAGCGGCGGCGGCAGGCTGCTCGGCGGGCGCCGATTCTTCCGCAGCCGCGGCAGCAGCGGGGTCCTCTGCCTCGGGCGGCTTGGCGCCTTCGCGGGCCCAGGGCTCGTCGAACTCGACGCGCCACTTGCCCTCTTCGTTTTGCTGCAGCGCCAGCCGGGCGCGGAAGCTCTTGCCCGAGCGCCCCTTGAAGCCCGTGACCGGACGCTCGGTGCGGCCCGTCTTGATCAGCTCGCGGGCAATCGTCACCGGCAGCTGCTTGCCCGCCTTGGACTTCCAGATGACAAAGCCGCAGCCCGGATCGTCGCGCGACCAGCACGAGTAGCCCTTGCGGTTCTCGACGATGTCGCGGCCGCACACCGGGCAGGGCCCGAGGTTGGCGCGCGGGATCCGCACGTCCTTCAATTTCGCGTCCAGCTCGCCCACCGTGCTCTCGGCGAACTTGACGATGTCGCCCATGAACGCCTTGCGCGAATCGGCGCCGGACTCGATTTTGGCCAGGCGGCTCTCCCAGTCGCCGGTCAGCGTCGGCGACGTCAACGGGTGCTCGCCGAGCAGGCGGATGACGTTCAGCCCCTTCTCGGTGACGACCAGGGCGCGGGCGTCGCGCTCGATGTAGCCGACCTGGAGCAGGCGCTCGATGATCGCGGCGCGGGTCGCGGGCGTGCCGATGCCCGAGTCCTTCATCGCCTCGCGCAGCTCCTCCTCGTCGACGAGCTTGCCGGCGGTCTCCATGGCGGCGAGCAGCGCGCCTTCGGAGTAGCGCCGCGGCGGCTTGGTCTCCTTCTCCTCGGACTGGACCTGCTCCACCGCGGAGGCCTCGTCGCGCTCGAGCTTGGGCAGCCGCTGCTCGCGACCCTCGTCCTCGTCCTCGGGACGCTCGGCGTCGGCCTCTTCGCCGTAGACACCGCGCCAGCCCGGCACGAGCATGACCTTGCCCCGCGTACGGAAGATGTGCGAGGCGACGGTCGTCTCGATGCGCGTGTTCTCGAACACCGCCTCGGGATGAAAGACCGCCAGGAACCGCCGGACGACCAGGTCATAGATCCGCCGGTCGTCGTCGTTGAACTTGTCGACGGGGTGGCTCGTCTCGGCGCGGGTGGGGATGATCGCGTGGTGGTCTGTGACCTTGGCGTCGTTGACGACCCGGCCGAGCGGCAGCACGTCGAGCCCCTGCACGTACTTGGCGCCCGCGGCGTACTCCTTCCGCGAGCCCACCAACGCGGCGATCGGCTTGATGTCGCCGACCATGTCGCCGGTGATGTAGCGCGAGTTCGTGCGCGGATAGGTGAGCGCCTTGTGCTCCTCGTACAGCCGCTGGGCGGCGCCCAGGGTCCGCCGCGCCGAGAAGCCGAAGCGGCTGTTGGCGTCGCGCTGCAGCGAGGTGAGGTCGTAGAGCAGCGGCGCGCGCTCCTTGCGCTGGGTCTTGTCGAGCTTGGTGATCGTGCCCGTCTGATCGCGGGCGGCGTCGACGATCG
>DATAUL010000141.1:0-9540 GCA_036268255.1 Solirubrobacteraceae bacterium
CGGACGTCTTGGCCTGGAGCCGGCGGTGCGCTATGAGCGCGAGCGGCCGGGAGAACCTCGCTGCGCCTTTGGGGCGGTTTGCCGTCGAACATTGTGCAGTTGCGCACGAGCGCTTAAGCGGCTCCCGGAACCAGCGATAGCGCGAACAGCACTACCGTCGATCGTTGGACCGGGAGGTCGGGATGGACATGCAACGGATCGAATCGCGGCGGGTTTCGGCTCTGTTCAGAGGTTGGCGCCGGCTCATGGTGGCCTCGATGGCCTGCACACTCAGCATCGCGATCCAGCTGTGCGCCACGTCGGTCGCCGGCGCGCACCTTGTCCGTCTGGGGCCGTGCGATGCATCGGTCCTGAGTCAACCGTTCGTTGCTTGGGGCGATCCGTTCTCGTACGTGCTGGCTCCGAAGGGTGATTTCGAAAGCGCGGGATGGACGCTCGGGCGGGCGGCCAACATCGTGCCGGGCAGCGAGCCGTTTGCGGCGACCGGGAAGCTGGGAGCCGTGGCCCTGTCGCTGCCGGCCGGCGGGTCGGCATTGTCGCCGTCTACCTGCGTTGACGCTGGGTACTCGACCATCCGGATGTTCATTGCTGGTAGCGGCATCGTCCGGGTGGACGTTGTCGCGCACGGGCTGGCAGTTCCCGCTGGTGTCGCAGTCGCGGCGGGCGGCTGGCAGCCGACGCCGGTCATGGTGACTGATGCTGCCGTGGTGGCCACGCAAGCGGGGGGGACGGCGAGCGTATCGCTCCTGCTCACCGGTGTGAGCGGGAGCCCGCGGGTGGATGACGTGTTCATCGATCCGTGGAATCGAGGGTGAGCCGCTCGGCGTATGAGCCGACGGCCATCGGCGACCGAGTGGGCGTGCTGCGATTGGCTGCGCACACGGTCGGCGCAGGAAGCGCTGGCGAAGACGACCCAGCCGACGAGAGCCCCGACGCGTCGGCGCTCTCGCGCCCGGTGTTTGGGCTGGAACCGGCCCAGCGCACACTGGCGGTTGAGGCAACGGCGGCTGCTTTGTTCCTCGCGGGTGCGGGCGTGCTGGCGGTCGTCGGCCACTGGACGCGCTCGCTGTCGTTGGCTGCGGTGCTCGTGTCAATGGCCGCGTATGTGATCAGTGCGCAAGTCCGGTTTCCCGTCGGCGAGGCGTGGACGGCACCCACTGAACTTGTTTTCGTGCCGATGCTGTTCCTGTTACCCGCGCCGTTGGTACCCTTGACTGTCGCGGTCTGCTCGCTGAGCGATCTCGTGCTTCGGCGGCCCGGCAAGCCGTTGTCGTGGAGGCGCGCCTTTGCTCGTGTCGCCGACAGTTGGTATTCGCTGGGGCCGGCCGTTGTGCTGACGATCGCGGGTGTGGATCACCTTTCTTGGGCTGTGTGGCCGGTGTTGGTCCTCGCCTTCGGCGCCCAGATGGTGGGTGACGCCGCGTCGGGGCTTGCGCGAGCGTGGTACGCGGAGCGCGTTGCACCACGCCAGCAGATCAACATGGTTTGGCTCTACGCAAGTGATGCGTGCTTGGCCTGCCTGGGCGTCATTATTGCGATCGCCACGACCCAACCGTCGAAGGCCCGCCTCTTCAGCCTCTGCGTGTTTCCACTCCTTGGTCTGCTCGCGCTGTCGGCCCGCGATCGTCGTGAGCTTCGCCGCAGCCGCCGGCACCTGGCCGAAGCTCAGATCGTCGCTGGGATGGGAAGTGCGGAGTCAGATGCAAGCGGGCGCCACGTTCTGTGGTCCGGTGCAGTCGCGACGCTGCATAACCTGGCGTCCGCCACGGCGCCGAGCGTTGACGCCATCCTCAGAAGCCTCTCCGATCCGGATTCGGCCGCACTCACGGCCAGCCGAATGGCGTGCCTGGCCACCGGCAAAGCGTGCGAGATTGAGTACACCGTGCTCGCGAACGCGAATGGCCCCGAGCGAATCGTGCGGATGCGCCTTTCTCGGGCTCAGCCTGACGAGGGGACACCCAAGGGAATGATCGCGACCTATCAGGACGTTACCGACCGCGTGCGCCGTGACCGCGCGGAGGCGGCGAGCGCGGCCAAGAGCCAACTTCTGTCGCGGATGAGCCACGAACTACGGACCCCCCTGAATGCCATTCTCGGGTTCGGGCAACTACTCGAATGCGATCGGTTGACTCCTCATCAGCGTGCCAATGCGGGCAGGATCGTAGACGCCGGGAAGCATCTGCTCGAGATGATCGATGAGGTGCTCGATACCTCGCGAGCGCGAACCGTCAGCCAAGAGCTTGTGCCAGTCGAGGTCAACGAGCTCCTGGCCGAGCTGGTGCCAATGACGGAGCTCTTCGCGCACAGACGCGGCCTGCGTCTGGAGGTTGATTGCGGCGCCGGAGATGCCTGGGTGCTGGCGACCAGTCGGTGCCGACTTCGTGAAGCACTCACCAACCTGCTCATGAACGCGGTGAAGTACAACCGAGACGGTGGTCGCGTCGGTCTGACCGTTGATCACCGCAGCCCAACGGTCGTGCGTATCGCGATCTCTGACGAGGGGCCCGGGATCCCCGAGGAGCTGCTTCCGCGACTGTTCGAGCCGTTCGATCGACTGGGCGCCGAGGCCAGCAACATCGAGGGCACCGGCTTGGGGCTGGCGCTCACCAAGGGCATCATCGAGGCGATGAACGGCTCCGTGAGCGTGACCAGCCGTCCGGGCGCCGGCGCCACGTTCACCGTTGAGCTCGCACGCACCACCGTCGCAACCGCGGCCAAGAGCCAGGACGAGTCCGGGCTCTCAGTCGCTCAGCGATCGGAGACCCCGCACCACGACGAGCTGCGGCATGTCCTTCTCATCGAAGACAACGCCGCCAACGCCGCTCTGGTCCAGGCGCTCACGCAAGCTGACCCCCGGTTCCGGCTGCTCTGGGCACAAGACGGCGCCAGCGGTCTGGAGCTCGCGTTCCGCCGCGACCCCGATCTCGTGCTGCTCGACCTCATGTTGGAGGACATGACCGGGGAGGCGGTCCTGCACCAACTCAGGGCAACCCGCGAAACCGCTGACATTCCCGTCGTGATCATGAGCGCCGACACTCATTCAGGCCGCGCACAGCAGCTCCTGTCCATGGGTGCCACCGCATTTCTCACCAAGCCCTTGGAGATCAACGAATTCATTCGCACGCTCGACGAAATCGCGGCGCATCCCAAGCCATCCGCCGTTGTTACACCCGCCGTGGGAGCCAGAGGAGGGAGATGAGATGCACGTTGGCAAGATGGGCGTGCTAATCGCCGACGACAATCGCCAGAACGCTGAGCTTCTACGTCAGCTGCTTGCCGACGCGGGCTATCAGAACGTAAGTGTGTGTCATGAAGCCGACGCCGTCACCAATCGGTGTACGGCCTCGCCGCAGCCTGACCTGCTGGTCCTTGATCTCCACATGCCGGGATTGAGCGGCTACGAGGTACTTGGCCAGCTGCGGCAGATGCTCACCAGCGAGCCGTTTCTGCCGGTGCTCATTGTCACGGCAGATGTCTCACAGGAGGCGCGCCGACGCGCGCTGTCGCTCGGCGCGAGCGACTTCATCACCAAGCCGGTTGACCCAACCGAGTTCTTGCTGCGCACATCCCACCTTTTGCGCACACATCAGCTGCGCCAGGCGCTCAAGGACATGGTCGCGGTGCGCACCGCCGAGCTGGAGCAGGCCCGGCTTCAGACCTTGCAGCATCTGCTCATCGCCGCCGAATGCCGCGATGACGCTACCGGTCAGCATACGATTCGCGTCGGCCGCACAGCGGGCCTGCTGGCAACGACGATGGGTCTGCCCACGTTGACCGCTGCTCAGATTGCCGCTGCCGCTCCACTGCACGATCTTGGCAAGATCGGGATCCCGGACGAAATCCTGCTCAAGCCGGGCGGACTGACCCCCCATGAAACCGAGGTCATGCAACGCCACGTCGAGATCGGCGCGCGGATCCTTGGCGGTGGAGAGAGCGAGCATCTTGCGATCGCTCACGACGTCGCGCTCTGCCACCACGAGCGATGGGATGGAACCGGATACAGCCGTGGCCTGCGCTCCACCGAGATTCCGGTTGCCGCGCGGATCACCGCAGTGGCCGACGTCTTCGATGCACTGACTCACTCCCGGACATACAAGGACCCATGGCCGATCTCCTCAGCGGCCGATGAGATCATCAGACAACGCGGCCGTCAGTTTGACCCCGCCGTCGTCGACGCGTTCGCCGTGCTCAACCACGCCGATCTGGCCGGTCCACCAGAGCTCCTCATGTCAGAGCCGAGCCCTCCGAGCGGCGCGCAGCTCCAGACACCACTCCTTGCGTAGAAGCAATGTCGATAACGCATCGCTAACCGGCGAAAATCTCCACGAAGTCTGCTCTGCGGTTGGTAAGCCGCCAGCGACTTGCGCATGAAGCGTTATACGAATCATGAGCAACCTCTCGACGGCCAACCGCCCGACGTCGCCCGCGGCGACGCGTCCCGCACCTCCGACGCTGAGCGCTACGCGTTATGAATGCCGACACTGTCACACCCACACATTTCTTGTCTTGCGCGTCGTGGGCAGTGCGAAGTGTTCCGTGTGCGAGTCCTACGACCTGATACCGGTGGCAACCAGCCGGCCGAGCAAGACGACCGGCAGCGCCAGCTCGTGATGACTCTCTCTGGCATGAAGTCGAAGCTTCATTCGCTGCAATAGCAACTCGTCGAAGACGACAACGATCCCTGACGTCGTCGAAGGCTGGTAAGGCCAGCCGGCCGAGCTCATGACGACTCCGGTCGTTGCGCTGCCTGCTCACTTGGCCCACGGGAGGACAGCTGAAGTCCGTAGAGCACCTCGGCGTTGGCATGAGCGAGCTTCTGCTGTTCGTCGCGGTCGGGAAGCGTCTGCAGAAACTCGGCGATGGTCGCGGCGTCGAGACGGTGAAAGGGATAGTCCCCCGACAGCAGGATGCGATCGACGCTCGTGAAGTCCAGTGCGTGTCGGAGCAGACGCGGGGTCAGCATGCCGCTGGTCGCGACGTGAATGTTGGTTGTGAAGTACTCGGCGACGCGACGCTCGAGGTGAGTCGCGACGTTGGAGAGGCTGTCGATCCGGTCAAGCGCGAACAGGAGCATCTCGCCCCAGTGGCCCAGGACAATCTGTAGATCCGGGTGGCGGTCAAAGGCGCCGCGCACGATGAGGCGAAGCGCCGCGAGGCCTGCCTCGATGTGCCATCCCCAGCCGAAGGTGGCGAGCGCGAGGTCGAGGGTCGGATCAAACCCGCGGTAGGACGCCTCGCGGACCGCGTTCGGAGGAATCTGAGGATGGATGAACATAGGCCGGCGCAAGCTGGCGGCGGTCGCGAGCAGATCGTCGTAGACGGGGTCGTCCAGCGGGCGCTCGCCGCTGCGCCCGTAGGACATGACTCCAACGTGACCACGCGCATCCGCGGTCCGCTGAAGCTCAGCGACGGCAGCGTCGGGGTCTGACGTCGGCAATGTCGTCATCGCCCGCAGGCGGGTCGGATGGTTTCCGACGGCCTCACTCGCGCGGTCATTCGCGTCGCGGCTCAGCGCAATCGCCTCGCGGGCCGGAAGCCCCTGAGTACCGGGCGGGGCGATCGAGAGGATCTGAACGTCGACGCCCGCCGCGTCCATCGTCTCAACCCGTCGCTCGCCGACGTCGAGCAGACGCGCCGGGATGTCCCCCCTGTCGTTGAGCGCCACGCTTTCATCTCTCACTCCCGTCGGCTGTGCTCGCAGCGCCCGATCGATCCCTTCGGTCGTCCAGTGCTCCTCGATGGCGATGACTCTCATCACTTCGAGCGGCCCCAGTTCGACGGCGGATTTGTCCTCACCCGTTCGCGATGCGCTCGCTTCACCGTCACCGTGCCCAACGCGGCGACCTACCACGGCGCATTCCCAGCGGCGGCGACCTGCCCCAAACGGTAACCCTGAGCAGGCACAGCGTCCAAGCCGCCAAGCGCGGCCTGCTGCAAGCTCCAGAACGCCGGCTCAGAGCCATAGCTGGCATCGGGCGTTAGGAACACATAGCTCGAATGCCGCTTGGTCACCGCCGCGAGATCAGCGTGGAGATTGGCGGCCGTGGCGTCGAAGATGACATGGCAAAAGCGGGATGGTGGATAGCTGAAGA
This sequence comes from Solirubrobacteraceae bacterium, assembly GCA_036268255.1. Taxonomy (GTDB): domain Bacteria; phylum Actinomycetota; class Thermoleophilia; order Solirubrobacterales; family Solirubrobacteraceae; genus Palsa-465. The sequence goes on from DATAUL010000141.1 coordinate 6,093, forward strand.
CGAACTCATACCCGACCAAGCTGGGCACGTCGCTCAGCAAATTCGCTTCCGTGTTCTCGGTGATGACGTGGATATCAGCGGTCGGCATATAGCCAGGACCAAACGTCGACCCGTAGTTATTGACCGTGATCATGCCGATGGTCGACTTGGCGGAGGAGTTCAGGTGCGCGTAGTAGGACTCAGACCCAGCCGCGTTGGGACAGCGATCAAAGAAGAACCCGTCGATCGTGTAGTAGCTCACCCATCTGCTCATCGTCGCCTCGACGGTCGGTAGGGCGATGCCGGCGTAATCGGTGTCGACATAGCCGAGCACCTTGATTCCCTTGGCGCGCATGTTGGCGATGTGCGTCGTGTAATCGCTGTTGACCGATGTGCCCGGTCCGGTATCTGGGTTGGCGATGATGTAGCCGACGTTGGCCGGATTGGCCTCAATCACATCCCAGTAGGAGCCAAGATACGTCGGATACACATACAGCGGAATCAGTGCCTCCAAGGGCCAAGATGATTCCGCCTCCGCGTCGAGCTGATTATCTGAACCGGTTGTCATACGTTCTCCCAGATCCGCAAGAGTAGCCGCTGTGGAGAATGGTCAGTCTCTCTGAAAAGGTTGATGCGGGGTCCCCGGGACGCGGCCGAGATCATGGTCATTGACAACGGCTGGCGCGACGAGTGGCCGCGGCCCTCGACTGCTCGAGCTCGGTGACGGCCGCGGAATCGCGGTACGGCGATCGCCCGGCGCCCGTGCACGGCGCTCCGCGACCAGAAGCCGGCCGCGGTTAGGATCGTCGCGGATGGCCGAGGTTCGTCTGCGACCGTGGCGCCTGCAGGATGCCGACGACGTGGCGGTGATGATCGCCGACGAGCATCTCCGTCCGTGGTCGACGATGGGAGCCGATCTCCAGGACTGGATTCGACGGGAGATCGCTGAGGCCCGGGGCCCTTCGCGAGCGGTCTGTCTACCGGACGATGATCGTGCCATCGGGCGGGTCGCGGTGCGCCTGCCCCAGTTCGCCTCAGAGGCAGTTCGCTGTGACGCCGTTGACGAGGTCGACCAGCCGGCCGGGGAGCTGAGCTACTGGCTGGTCCCGCAGGCACGGGGACGTGGCCTTGCCTACGCGGCGGTTCGATTGATGATGGCCTCGGTTGTCGCCGGCACCGGACTGCGGTCAGTGGTGCTGGACATCGAGGCCGGCAACGTCGCTTCGGAGCGACTCGCTGAGCGACTGGGCGCGCAGCGCCGGGCTCCGACACGCGTCGAGGTCGACCGGACCGGGGCGCGGCGGACCCTTGTGGTGCACGTCTTACCGGTTGCGCTGGACTGACTTCAGGCCGTTGGCGTCGCCTCCGGGCGATCGTGAGTCAGCCGCCCTCGCGTGTGGCCGCGCTCGGGGCTCCGGACGGCGGATCGGCCGGGTCGGGCTCGGCGGTCCCGCTGCGCGCTCGGCGCCACTGGTCGGCCAGGTAGACGGGAATTCCGATCAGGACCAGAAGCACGCCGTCGAACACGGTGTGCTTGCCCGTCGCGCCGATCATCCAGATGCTGAACGCCAGGGCCAGGCCGGCGGCGACCGTCTCGACGGCGAGCGGTCGGCCGGTCTGCGTCGTCTGTCCGCGGATGATGCGCATGAGGAAGGCGGCCACCGCCAGGACATAGGTCAGCACGTAGACGAACGTGCTCAGGAGCGCGAGCGTCGTGAACAGGTCGACGACGTTCCCCGCGGCGTTGGCGATCAGCAGCAGCGTGGCCAGCACCGTGTTGAGGACGATCGCCAGGACGGGGATCCCACGGGCGTCGCGCCGGGCGACCGCGTCCGGGAACATGCGGTCGCGAGCGGCCGCCTCGGCCATCTCTCCGTTGATCAACGTCCAGCCGTTGAGCGCGCCGAGAGCGGATATGCACGCCACCACCTCGACCGCGTGCGCCGGCCAGTGCGCACCGGTGATCGCCTGCGCGGCCGCCGCGAACGGCGCGGAGGACGTCATCAGTGTCGCCTGGGGCACGCTGCCCTGGACGCCGAGCAGCCCGATCAAGTAGACCCCACCGCAGACGAGGACCCCGAGGACGGTGGCCCGGGGGATCGTGCGCGCCGCGTCCCGGACCCGTCCGGCGGCGACCCCGGCGCCCTCCATGCCCAGGAAGCTGAACAGGAGGACTGCGCATGCCGGCCCAAGCGAGCCGAGCGCCGTGCCGGTGGAGTGCGGGCGCCCGATGTCGCCGGGATGCACGAGGACGATGCCGGCCACGCCGATCGCGATCAGCGGGACAAGCTTGAGCACGGTGGCGATGACCTGGAAGGCGCCGACGGCGCCCGGGCGCGCGACGTTGACGACCGCCGGCAGCCACAGCAGCAACAGCGACATCGCCAGCACCCAGCGCGACCCGCGCACCCCCAGCAGCGCGATGAGGTACCCCGCGCCCGCGACCGAGATCGTCGCCTGTCCGGTCCATCCCTGGATCCAGTAGCTCCACGCTGACAGAAACCCCGTGAACGGACCAAAGGCCTGCTGGGCGTAGGCATAGGCTGGGCCGCCGTTGCGCGGATCATCGCGCGCCAGGGCGGCGAACGACAGGGCGAGCAGGACCGAACCGACCGTCACGACCGCGAACGCCGGGTAGGCCATCCAGCCGAACTTCGCCACCGCGGCGGGGACCGTGAAGATCCCGGTACCGATGATCCCTCCCACGACCAGGGCCCCGGTCGCGAGCAGGCCGAGCTGAGCCCGCGGCCGCTCAGTAGACGTCGTCGTCACCGTCAGCCCGCACGAGCCGATCGTCGCATCAGCGAGCCGCACCCGGCGGTAAAGACCTGAAGGGGATCGTGGCGACCCACCGGCCAAGTCTACTTTTCTGTGATCCGCGGAATGGAGTCGCTCCGACTATCGAGGCGCTGCTTGGAGGAGTTTGGTCTGGGGCGTGCCGGCGAGGGCGGGGGAGTCGGCGGAGGAGGACCACACAGTGTCGTGCAGGAACGCGAGGAAGCGCTGAGCCTCCTCGGTAGTCGTGAAGTCCAGATCGACAACGACGTAGCTGGGGTCATCGACCGGATGCAGCACGCGTTGCGCTTGAACGCCGGCGTTGACGCGCGCCATGGCGAGGCGGTCGAAGGCAGCAAGCCAAACATTGAGGTCGGTGATGGGGTGTTCGATGTGGAGCTGCACCGCAGTGAACCGCTGGACGACGCTCGGCGCCAGACCAGTCGCGCTCCTTAATGAAGCGACCGGCGGAGACCTGGCGCAGAGCCTGATCTGACGCGAACTGCTCGCCCACCAGGGAGTGGTCGACGTGGCCTCGGTAGTTTTCGCCGACCGCTTCGGCTGGTGGGCGTTCCTCGAGCTTTGGCGCTCAGAAGCCAGCGGTCAGTTCACTCCAGCGGAAGCCGACTTTCTCGCGGATCTGGCGAAACCGTGACCTTGGCGCTCCGACGCTGCGTGGCCGGCACGTTCATCG
>DATAUL010000142.1:0-4937 GCA_036268255.1 Solirubrobacteraceae bacterium
AGAGCCTCGCCCAGGCACAACGTGACGCTCATCAGGCGGACGTTATCCTCGGCCGTCGGTGGGCGTCGACGAGCACACGATCGAGGTCGCCGGGTCGCCCGTGTTCTACCGCTCGTCCCCGGGGTCGGACGTGTTGTACCTACACAGCGTCCCCACGAGCTCTGACGATTGGATGGGTCTGCTCCAACAGACCGGTGGCGTCGCCGTCGACCTCCCCGGATTCGGACGCAGCGGCAAGGGCGGCCAGCTGGATTACTCGATGAACGCCTACGTCGACTTCCTGCAGCGATTTCTGTTCGAGCTCGAGCTCGACCGGGTGGCGATCGTCGGTCATGGCTGGGGCGCCACGTTCGGGCTGCTGCTGGCGCTGCGCCGCCCCGAGGCGGTCAGCCGGCTCGCGCTGATCGACGCGATCCCCCTGCTCGACGGCTTCAGCTGGCCGCGATCGGTCCAGTGGTGGCGACGGCGGGGGATCGGCGAGCTGCTGATGGGGTCGGTCAGCCGCCGGCTGCTGGCGCGCGCGCTGCGGGCGGGCAGCGCGTCGGCGGCGGCCTGGCCCGACGAGCGGGTCGAGGCCGTCTGGGAGCAGTTCGACCAGGGCACGCAGCGCGCGATCCTGCGCCTTCACCGTTCGGTCGACGTGGCCGATCTCGCCGCCGCCGGCGGTCCGGCGCTTAAGCGGATCGACGTGCCCGCGCTCGTTGTCTGGGGCGAGGCCGATCCGTGGCTTGCGTCCCGCTTCGCCGATGCCTACGTGGCGCGGCTGCCCGACGCCCGGCGCGAGCTCGTTCCCGGCGCCGGGCACTGGCCGTGGCTCGATCAGCCGCAGCTGTTGGCGCGGCTGGCCGCGTTCGCCGTCGACGAGGTGACGTGACGTGACCACCGCCGCCGCCCCGGTCCCGGCGGAGCACGCCGCGGCGACCCAGCGGCTGCGGCGCCTGGCACCCACGCTCGTGGCCGCGCTGTTCGCGGCGGTCTACGTGATCGTCTCACCGGCGAGCCTGGATCTCGCCGATCACCTCTTCCGAGCGCAGCTGTTCCGCGACGAGGGCTTCGGCCTGTGGAACAACCTGTGGTACGGAGGCCATCACATCGTCGGCTACAGCGTGCTGTTTCCGGCGGTATCAGCGCTGCTCTCGCCCCAGCTGGCCGGAGCGCTCGCGGCGACCGGCACGGCCGCGCTGTTCGAGCCGCTGGCCCGGCGCCACTTCGGCCCCGACGCCTGGCTGGGCGCCGTCCTGTTCGGCGCGGCCACGGCGATCGATCTGTACACCGGGCGCCTCGCCTTCGCCTTCGGGGCGCTGCCGGCGCTGGGTGCGATCGTCGCCCTGGACCGTGGCGCGACCCCGCTGGCCTGCGGACTGGCGGTGCTGTCGGCGCTCTGCAGCCCGGTGGCGGCGTTGTTTGCGGCGCTGATCGCGGCCGGCTACGCCCTCGGGGGTCTACTGCGCGCGGGCCGCCTGACGGCGGCGCTGCCGGGTGTGTCGATGGCGGCGGGCGCGCTGGTGCCGATCGCGTTGTTGGCGGTGGCGTTCCCCGAGGGTGGCTCGGAGCCGTTCGGCTTTCCCACGATGTTCCCCGTGCTGGTCATCGTCGCCCTCGCGCTCCTGACCACGCCGCGATCAGCCGTCACGCTGCGGGCGGGGCTTGTCATCTACGCGCTGGCAACGATCGTCGTGTACCTCGTCGACTCGCCCATCGGCTCCAACATCGCTCGCCTGGGAACGTTCCTCGCCGCCCCGATGGCGGCGCTGCTCTGGTACCGGCGGCGTCCAGTGCTGCTGGCGCTGGCGACACTCCCGCTGCTGTACGTCGGGTGGGCGGCGCCGGTGCGCGACGTCGTCTCGGCCTCCAACGACGAGTCGGCAACCACCGGCTACTACCAGCCGGTGCTGCGCTTCCTGCGTCGTGAATCGGCCGCGCCCGAACCCCCGTTTCGCACCGAGATCCCGTTCACGCGCTTTCACTGGGAGGCGTGGGTGGTGGCCGCCCACTTCCCGCTGGCCCGAGGCTGGGAGCGCCAGCTGGACATCGCCGACAATCCGCTCTTCTACAGCGGCCGTCTGACCGCCGCCAAGTACGACCGCTGGCTGCATGACAACGCGATCCGTTTCGTGGCCGCGCCCGATGCGCCGCTCGACTACTCCGCGCAGGGCGAGAAGGCGCTGATCGACCGCGGTCTGCCGTACCTGCACCTCGTGATGCACTCGGCGCACTGGCGCGTCTACGCGGTCGCGCACCCGACCCCGATCGCGAGCGGCGTGGCGACGCTGGTCGATCTCGGGCCCGACTGGCTGACGCTCCGCGCCCGGCGGCCCGGTGAGGTGCGCCTGCACGTGCGATTCACCCCGTACTGGAAGCTCTCCCGAGGCTCGGGGTGCGTGGCCCCGGACGGCCCCTGGACTCGGCTGACCCTGGATAAAGCAGGTCCGGTCAAGCTCACCACGGACTTCTCGCTGGCCCGGATCCGCGCGACGTCGCCGCGCTGCACGTCTCGTTCGATACCTAACTAAAACCAGATAATCCGGGGTATACGATCCCCAAATGCGTCGCCACCTCACCGTCGCCGGATCCCGCTGGCTCCCCCGTGGTTGGGGCGACGCGCTGCGCCAGGTGCTGCTATTCGTCGGCGCGTATGTGCTCTACCAGGCCGTCCGCGGGCTGATCGACGGCAACGACGTCGCCAAGGCCACCTGGAACGCTACCAAGGTGATCGACTTCGAGCGCGCCCTGCATGTCTTCATCGAGCCCAGCGTCCAAGCGTGGGCGCTGCACGTGCACTGGGTGATCGACGTCGCCGACTGGACCTATCTGAACGCCCACTACGTCGTCACGCTCGGCGTGCTGCTGTTCATCTACACACGTCGCAACGATTCGTTCTACTTCGTGCGCAACATGTTCATGATCGCGATGCTGATCGCGCTCGTCGGCTACGCCGTGTACCCGACGGCGCCGCCGCGGCTGATGCCCGAGTGGGGCTTCACGGACGCGATCCAGCTGTTCACCGGCGTCACCGCCGAGAAGGGGCCGAGCTCGCAGTTCCTGAACCTGTACGCGGCGATCCCGTCGATGCACGTCTGCTTCGCGCTGATGATCGGTCTCCCCATGGCCCGGCTGGTCAAGCGGCGGCCGGCCAAGATCGCCTGGTGCGTATACCCGGTGTTCATCTCCTTCGTCGTGATCGCGACCGGCAACCACTACCTCACCGACGTCTTCCTGGGCGCCGTCACGGCCGGCTTCTCAGCTCTGCTGGCCGCTCAGTTGCTGGCGCGGGCGCGGCCGGACGCCTGGGCATTTGACCAGGCCACGGCTTAAGCGCGTACGCTTCTTCGGCGGATGGCCGACCCCCGCCCCGCGGTCGCACCGCGTCCCCCCAAGCAGCGTCGCCCCCGGCCACGGGCCGATGGTCGCATCACCCAGGAGGTCGTGCGCGAGCGGCTGATCGAGTCGCGGCTGACCCCCAACGCGATCTCCCTGACGGGCTTCGTGCTCAACCTGGCCGCCGCCGGCCTGATCGTGGGCAGGATGTTCTTCCTGGCGGGGATCGCCTTCATCGTCGGCTCGATCATGGACACGCTGGACGGCCGCTACTCCCGGATGTCGGGCAAGGGCACCCAGTTCGGCGCGTTCCTCGACTCGACACTCGATCGCCTCGAGGAGGGGATCGTGCTCACCGCGGTCGCCGCCTACTTCGCGTCGCGCCATAACCAGGCTGCCGTCGCGGCCGTCGTGATCGCCGTCCTCGCCTCGCTGATGGTCTCCTACACCCGTGCTCGTGCCGAGGCACTCGGCGTCGAGTGCAAGGTCGGCCTGGCCACGCGCCCGGTGCGAGTCGTCATCATCTCGATCGGCCTCGTGTTCGCCAAGGGGGCCTCCATCGGCCACTTCTCGTTGCTCGCCCCCGCCGTGTACGTGCTCGCCGCGTTGAGCCTGGTCACGGTCGGGCAGCGCATCTGGCACGTGCGCCAGCAGCTGCGCGCGGTCGCGCCTTCGACCTCGGGTTAGTCGTCAAGTAGACCGGTCGGTATCGTCGGTGCGATGCCCGGCGACCTCCCCACGCGCCAGGGTCCCGGAGGACGGGGCGCCCGCGCCCGGATCCTCCATGCGGCCCGGGTCCTGTTCGGCGAGCGCGGTATCACGACGACCGGCGTGGCCGAGCTGTGCGCGGCCGCCGAGGTCTCGAAGCGAACGCTCTACCAGCATTTCCCCAGTAAGGACGAGGTCGTCGTCGCCTACCTGCAGGCGCTCGAGGAGGAACCGGCCCGCGGACCCGAGGGCGTCCTCGCACGCGCCGAGCTCAGCCCCCGCGCTCGTCTGCTCGAGCTGTTCGCCGCCCTGGGCGAGCAGCGGCACCCGATGCGTGGATGCGCGTTCGTCAACGCCGCCGTCGAGCTGGCCGATCCCGAACACCCCGCCCGTCGGTTCGCCGCCGAGCACAAGCGGCGCTTCACCGAACGGCTGACCGAGATCGCCCGCGACGCGGGTGCGCGGCCCGCCGAGCAGGTCGGCCGGCGACTGGCCCTGCTCTACGACGGCGCCGCCGCCCAAGTGGCCGTGTCCGACAGCGCCGAGCCGGCCGCGGAGGCGTACGCGATGGCCGCCCTGCTCCTGCACCAGGCGATCGACCTGTAGACCGGTCGGTGTACAAATTTGAGCGCCGCCCGCCAACCAACTTTCTCAGTAAACTTATAGGTGTACTTCAGTGTGTAACCGTGGGCGCTGCCCGGTGGTACGTGTGCCAGCGCCCGGTTTTCCGGGCTTGATCTTCGAGAAGGGACACAGCTTCCGTGAGCACCACCACCGCTTCCACCAACGGGACCTCGCGCCATCAGCACGACAAGGTCCGGGTCGCCATCATCGGCGTCGGCAACTGCGCCAGCTCCTTCGTCCAGGGCGTCCACTACTACCGCGACGCCGACCCGTCACAGCCCGTCCCG
>DATAUL010000143.1:0-1950 GCA_036268255.1 Solirubrobacteraceae bacterium
GGATCCCGTACTCGACCTACTTCATGGGACAGGCGATGCTGGCCGAGACCGACAACGAGGGCATGCCGCGGATGTGCCTGTACGTCGCCCCCCGCTCCTCGTTCACCGTCCTCGACGACTGGGGCGACTCGCTCGGCCTCAAGGGCACGGGCTCGGACACGATCCGCTTCGACGGCGCCGTCGTTCCCGCCCACGCCGTCCTGGAGGACGTCAACATGATCGACGTGCGCGTCGAGGACGGCACCCCCGGACTCGCGCTGCACGGCAACCCGATGTATGGCGGCCGCGCACTCGTCATCTTCACGCTCTCGCTGGCGTGCACGGTCATCGGCGGGGCCTACAACGCCCTCGACGAGTACGCCAACTGGACCAAGGACAAGCCGACCCCGCTGCCGCCGTTCGGCCCGCGCGTGGAGAACGGCGACTTCCAGCGCTGGTACGGGGCGGCGCTCGTCAAGGTCCAGACCGCCGAGGCGGCGATGATGCGCTGCGCGCAGGAGCACATGGAGATCTGCGCCGCAAGCGCCGCCGGCGAGCGGCCCTATACATGGGCCGAGGACGCCCGGCTGGCGGCGATCGCCCGCGAGACCATGGTCCAGGCGTGGGAGGCGGTCGAGCAGCATCTGCTGCGCACGATCGGGTCGAGCGCGGTGAAGAACGGCCAGCGCTTCGAGCGGCTGTTCCGCGACCTGGCGACCATGGCGGCGCACCGCAACACGATGCTGCGCGAGGAGTTCTGGCGCCAGCTGGGAGCGATCGATCTCGGCGTCTCGTACCCCAGCCCCGGCGGCACCTGGCCACCGCCCCCGGAAACGACGACGCAGGACACCGTGTGAGCCGCGTGCTCACCACCCACGTCGGCTCGCTGCCGCGCCCGCAGGACGTCGTCGACGTCATCTGGGCCGAGGACAAGGGCAAGCCGGTCGACGCCGACGAGTACGACCGGGTGATCGGCGAGGCGGTGCGCGACCGCGTCGCCCATCAGGTGCAGGCGGGCGTCGATCTCGTCTCCGACGGCGAGATGGGCAAGATCGGCTATGCGACCTACATCCGCCACCGGCTGAGCGGCTTTGAGATCGGCGATGTGCCCCGGGCCACCCCGGCCGATCTCGACGCCTATCCGCGGTTTCGCAACCGCCTGGCCAGCGGTCCCGCCGGCTACACCTACCAGCGGCCGATCTGCCGGGGCCCGATCACCTACGAGCACTCCGAGCCCCTGGAGCGCGACCTGCGCCACCTCCAGGCGGCGACCGATGGCCAGCCGGTCGCCGGCGCCTTCATGAACGCCCCCTCGCCGGGGATCGTTGCCCTGTTCGCCCCCAACGAGCACTACCCCAACCTCGACGAGTACCTGACCGCCATCGGCGAGGCGATGAAGACCGAGTACGAGGCGATCGTCGCCGCCGGGCTGCAGCTGCAGATCGACGCGCCCGACCTCGCGATGGGCCGCCACATCATGTACCGCGACGACAGCGACGATGAATTCGTGGCCAGCGTCGTGCGCCACGTCGAGGCGATCAACGTCGCCCTGCGCGACATCCCCGCCGAGAACGTGCGCCTGCACCTGTGCTGGGGCAACTACGAGGGGCCCCACCACTTCGACATCGAGCTGCAGCGGATCATCGATGCCGTGCTGGCCGTCAAGCCCCAGACGATCCTGTTCGAGGCCGCCAACCCGCGCCATCAGCACGAATGGACCGTCTGGCGCGACGCCGCGATCCCCGACGACAAAGTGCTCTGCCCCGGCATGATCGACTCGACCTCCAACTACATCGAGCATCCCGAGCTCGTCGCGCAGCGGATCCGCACGTTCAGCGACATCGTCGGGTCCGACCGGGTCATCGCCGGGACCGACTGCGGCTTCGGGACCTGGGCCGGGTTCGGCGCGGTTGACCCGGACATCTGTTGGGCCAAGCTGCGCTCGCTCAGCGACGGTGCGCGGCTCGCTGC
>DATAUL010000144.1:0-33577 GCA_036268255.1 Solirubrobacteraceae bacterium
CGAGCCTCGCAGACGGAGGCTCCCGCGCGCAGAGCACGACGTCGACGCCAGGGTCGATTCCGACGCGGTGCCCTCGGCCTAAAGATCAGATGCCGTCGGCACCGCCTCGGCGACGAACGCGGCCATCGCGACGGTGAACTCTCGTCGGCTCTTCTCCCAGGCATAGAACATGTGGCCCCCGCCGAAGTGCCGGACCGTAAGCCGCCCGGCCATCTCCGGGTCGAGCCGCATCAGGTTCCGCAGCCGGTCGCTTGCGTAGTACGGCGTGACGAGGTCGTAGCGGCCGTGTGTGATGAACGCCTTCATGTGCGGATTCAGCGACATGCCGTAGCGAAAGTCGTCGGTGGCGCCGGCGGGCGGGACGAAGAAGTGCTCTGGGTCATCGTTGCGCCACGAGTCGTTGACCTCCTCGCTGAGCAACATGTACTCGCGGTCGGTCTCGACGCCGATCTCCTGGCGCAGCTGCCGGTTGATCGCCATGGTGTACGTCGACTCGATGCCACTGAGCGTGGGATCAGGACCGTCGAACGCCTCCCGATCGGGGAACGGATCGGTTGACGTGATCGTCGCGTCGTAGAGGCCGAGCACCTTGCGCTCGTCGCGCAACAGCTCGCGCGTGAACGTGCCGATGGTGACCCGGCCCTCGGCGCGCTCGACGATCTCCACGGGAAGGCCGATGAGGTCAGCGAGCCGCCCGAGGACTCGCTCGCGTTCTACGGGCGGCATCGACGCGCCGCGCGTGAGGAAGGCCGCGTACTCGCCGGTGGCGAAGTGCTCCGCCTCTCGGAGGACCTCGTCGGCCGCCGCGCCGGCCGCGAACGCGCGTGAGCGGCCGAGGTGAACGGCGGTGATAGCCATCGTCGGCAGGAGATCGATCCACGAGAGCACGTCGTAGTCGGTCGGCATGAGCGTTGCGAACTCGAGCGCGGGCGAGATGAGGACCGCGCCGTTGAGTCCGATGCCCGTCTTCTCCTGCGCCATCCGTACGAGCCGGCCGACGCGGTAGCCGCCGTAGCTCTCGCCGGCGATCAACACCGGAGAGCCCCACCGGCCGTGACCGGAGAGCCACCGGCCCATGAACTCGCAGAGCGACTCGAGATCGCGCTTGTAGCCGAAGTACTCCTTGGCGGCGCCATCATCGTCCTTCTGTTCCTTCTTGCGCCCCTCGGCCTCGTCCTCGATCACGCGGCTGAAGCCGGTGCCCACCGGATCAACGAACACCAGGTCCGTGAACGCCAGCCACGACTCCTCGTTCGCCACGAGCCGGGACGGCATCGGAGGCAACGACCCGTCGGCGGGAAACGCGACCCGCGACGGCCCGACGGCACCCATGTGCAGATACGCCGACGACGCCCCGGGTCCACCGTTGAAGACGAAGGTCACCGGCCGCTCACCATCCCGCTGCGCGACGTACGAGACCGAGAAGATCTCCGCCGCCGGCTTCTCCTTCTTGCGCAGGACGATCCAGTTTCCGCTGGCCGTGTAGTCAATCGACAGGCCGTTCGCCATCCACGTGGCGGTCATCTCCGCCCCTGCCGGCGGCTCGTGAACCGCCTTCCCGGCCGCCTTCACATCCTTTGCGTCCTCGTCAGCCATCCCTAGACGCTATAGCTAAAGCCGGGTTCTCGCCGTCGGTTGACGATCGCCGGCCCCAACCTCCTCCGCCGGCCGTGAGCACCTCCACGATGTCGCCGACGCCCAGCTCCACGGACGCTTTGCCGGCGAGGGGGATTCGATCACCGCCCCGTTCGAGCCAGATCTCGCTCGTCGCGCCAGGCGCGCCGCCGTGCAGTCCGGGTGGCGCGACCTTCGAACGCTCGACCATCGTCGTCAGGTGAACGCTCGGCGCGGTGACGCGATAGCGGCGGCGCAAACCGTCGCCGCCGCGGTGGACTCCGTCGCCTCCTGATCCTTCACGCACGTTGGCGCATTCGACGACCAACGGGTATTCGGCCTCGATGATCTCCGCCGGCGTGTTCATCACGTTGGACATGTGGATGCGCGTCGCGGCGTCCCCGGGCCGAGTCGCTGACGCGCCGGACCCTCCGGCGTGTGTCTCGTAGAGCACGAAGGGGCGGCCGTCAGCGTGCGTTCCCGTGAACAGAGCCAGTCCTGACGAGCCCATCCCGCCGGCGACGACTCGCTCCTCTCCGGCCGCGTCGAGCGCCCGCATCACGGCGTCGACGATTCGTTGCGACGTCTCATGGTTGCCGGCGACGAGCGGTGCTCCCAGCCGTGCGTCGCAGACGCTCCCGGGCCGGGTGAGCACCGTGACGGCGGCGGTCAGTCCACCGTTGGCGGCCGCGGACGGAGCGAGGACGGCCTTGACGGCGTACTGCACCGACGCCGCCGCGATGAAGCGGGTCGTGTTGACCGGTCCGGCTGTCTGATCGGCACTGTCTCGCAGATCGAACACGGCCCGGTCGCCGTTGACCTCGATCCGGCAGCGGATCTCGACCGGTCGGTCGTGGATCCCGTCATTGTCGAGGGCGTCGGCGCCTTCGTAGAGGCCGTCCGGCACGGCGCTGATCGCGCGACGCACGCGCTGGACGGTTTCGGACTGCATGGCGGTCCACGCTCGTTGGACAGCATCCGTCCCCAGGCGCTCTGCGAGATCGTGGATCCGCTGACCGGCGATTCGGACAGCGGCCGCCTGGGCGTGGATGTCGCCTCGCCGCTGAGCGGGTCCCCGCACGTTGGCGAGAACAAGCTCAAATGCCTCCCGGCACTCACCGGAGGCATCGAACAGCCGCGTGGGAGGGATGACAAGACCCTCTTGATGGAGGTCGCGCGCATCGGGGACGTAGGAGCCAGGGAGCGCGCCGCCGACATCGGGCCAGTGCGCCAGGGCGACCGAGAAGGCGAGCAGCTCATCGTCGACGAACACCGGATGCACGGCCTTGACGTCGGGGAGGTGATTGCCGCCAACGTCCGGGTGGTTGACGAAATAGATATCGCCGGGTCGCAGACCCGCCGCGTCGATCCGTTCCAACAGGCAGCCGACGGTGTAACCCACCACCCCAAGGTGCATGGGGATGTCGTGGCCCTGGGCGACGGTCGAGCCGACGGCGTCGGTGATCGCACATGACAGATCACCTGCCTCGCGCAGCACCGGCGAACGGGCGGAGCGCATGAGGTCGTAACGCATCTCCTCGGCGATGGCGTGGGTCCCCTGGCGCACGGCTTCCAACACGGTCCAGTCAAGGCCTGGAGTCACAGCGCTTCCACAACGACGTTCGCATCGGCATCCAGGCTGGCTCGCTGACCAGGGCAGACGGTGATCGAGCCGAAGCGCGCGGCGATCAGTGCCGGCCCGGTGACGGCGGGGACGCCGGCGAGAGAGCCCAAGCCCCGCACCGGCACCTCCTGTCGGATCCCGGATCTGATCGTGAGTGTGGCCGTCGTAACCGCCGAGTTGTGCTTCACATCCGGTGCGGGCCACGCGTGGCCGCCCGCGACACCGAGCCGGCAGCGGACGGCAGTCGCTTCGATCGGGTCGTCGGTGGTGAACCCGTACTCGCGACGGTGCGCGCCCCCAAACTGTTCCCCCAGCTCGCTGGCGGTCATTCCGGGAGTCCACGGGATCGCCAGCTCCGAGTTCTGGCCGAGATAGCGCAGTTCCAGCCAGCGAACCACCGTCACGCGCTCGCGTTGCTCGCCCAGGCGTTCGGTCTCGGCGTCGGCGAGCTTAACCGCCGTCGTCTTGAGCGACGGGAGGCTGTCGTCGCTCAGCAGGCAGCGATGCGTGCGCACCGCTTCCACGCCGACCTCGGCGAGGCAGCAGCCGAGCGCAGAGAGAACGGGGGCCATCGCGGGGATCAGCACGCGCTTGATGCCGATCCGCTGGGCGAGCGGGCCGGCGTGAATCGGGCCGCCGCCTCCGTAGGCGACGAGTGTGCAGTCTTGGATGTCATAGCCCTGGCGGCTGACGACCGTCTCGAGGATCGCGGCGATCTTTCCCTGGGCGACGTCGACAGCCCGCCAGGCGAGCTCGCCGGCGCTCAATCCCATCGGCCCGCCAACCCGCTCGAGGGCGCGCCGCGCGAGATCGGGGCGCAGCTCCAGCCCCGGCACTCCGCCGCCGGCTCCGATGAGCCCGCATTCCAGAGCGGCGTCGGTGATCGTCGGCTCGCCGCCGCCGCGACCGTAACATGCCGGTCCGGGAGCTGACCCCGCCGAGCGCGGGCCGATCGTCAGCGCCCCGACGTCGTCAAGCGCGATGATCGAGCCGCCGCCCACGCCGATGCTCTCGACCGCGATGGCCGGCACCCGGACAACGCGGCCCCCGACCACGCGGTCGCGCGCGATTGCGGGGCTCCCATCGATGATCAGCGAGACATCCGTGCTGGTCCCGCCGATGTCGCACGTCACGGCGCGGGCGATATCGGCGCGCCGGGCCAACATCGACACTGCAGCGGCGCCGGCCGCTGGCCCGGACATCACGGTGCCGAGGGGCAGCGCACAGGCAGCCTCGGTCGGAACCATCCCTCCGGCGGACTGCACAACGAAGAGGCTGGACTCCGGCACAGCCCGCTTGATCGCATTGCCGAGGCCGTTGAGGTACGCGCGTGTGCTTCCCTGCATCGCGGCATTGAGCACGGTGGCCGACGCGCGCTCGTATTCCCGAGCCTCGCCGCTGACCTCGTGTGACAGCGAGACCGAGGCGATGCCGGTCAGCGCCGCGCCGGCCCGCCGCTCGTGGGCCGGGTTGGCATACGCGTGCAGCAAGCAGACGGCGACAGCCTCCAGACGAGCTCCCTCCGCCCATCGAGCCAACGCGGCGAGTTGATCGTCGCCGAGCTCCTGGATCACGGAACCGTCCGCGCCGCACCGCTCGTGAAGCTCGTAGGTGAGCTCGGCCGGGACGATCGGCGCCAGCCGTGCCGGACGCTGGAGGTCGTAGAGGTCGTCGCGTGATTGCCGCGCGATGCGCAGCACGTCGCCGAACCCGCGCGTCGTCACCAGACCCGTTCGCGCGAAGCGCCCCTCGAGGATTGCGTTGGTCACGTGGGTGGTGCCATGGACCACGAGCGCCTGACCCCGTACGCCCAGCTCGACGAGGGTCTCGGCGAGGCGCTCCGGGCCGGCGTCGCGTGACACCTTGGCGAGGCGGACCGGCCGCTGCCCGGGCGGTTGGACGACGAGGTCCGCGAACGTGCCGCCGGTGTCGATCCCGACCCGCCACTGACCGTCGGCGCCGGCGCCGGGCGTCATCGCCATCTGGGCGCTCACGTTTGGCCGCATGGCGCTATGGCCTGGCGTGAACGCGAGGTACAGTGTCCCGCGATGCGCAACGTCCGCGGAGCTTGGCGATGAGTCGCGGCGACCACGTCGCCACTCCGCAGCTGCTCGAGCGCGCGTTTGCGCTGCTCGCTCTGTTCGACGAGACCACGCCGGAGTGGACGACGACCGAGGCAGCTCGCGCCGTCGGACTTCCGGTGCCGACAGCGCATCGCATCCTGGGCGTCCTCGAGCATCAGGGATTTCTCTGTCGTGACGAGAACAAGCGCTTCACGCTCGGTCATGCGGCTCTGCGACTGGGCCAGCGAGCGGTGGCCGTGCTCAGCCTTGAACGTCTGGCGACACCGCTGCTCGAACGGCTGGCGGCCGTGACCGATGAGGTCTCGCTGCTGACCGAGCTCAATACGCGACGTGATGGAGTCGTCTGCCGGGTGCGCTTTGAGAGCTCGCAGCCGTTGACGCTGAGCGTGGCACCCGGACGTGAGCTCCCGCTGCACGCGGGCGCGTCGCAGAAGGCACTGCTCGCCTTCATGCCGACCGAGACGGTGGAGCTGATCTGTCGCGGCGAGCTCGCGCCGGTCTGTCGAGCCACGATCACGCGACCGGACCGGCTGCGAGAGCATCTGCGAGAGGTCCGCCGGCGCGGCTGGGCGATCTCTTTTGAGGAGACCGACACCGGTGTGTGGGGGATCGCCCTGCCGATCGTCGACGAGCGGGGCGTGGCAGTCGCCGCGGTCGGCCTCGCCGGCCCGCGCAACCGACTCGATCCGTCGCAGGTCCGTAGCCAGCTCACCGCGCTGCATGAGGCCGCGGCCAGCGTGGCTGACCGGCTGGGATACAACGTCCCAAAGCTCGATCTGGCGCCCGCCGCGCGGCGCCCAAGAGCCACGGCGTCCGTCTGAGATCCCGGCGCGCTCGCTCAGGCCGGGACGACCCACGCGTCCTCACTGGCGAACGCGATCCGCGCCTGCTCGCCGGGCGCGGGCATCGGTGAGGTGGGCCGGCCTTCGGCGACCGTGAGATCACCGCATTGCTCGACCGAGATGGTGTAGACGGTCTGGCTGCCGAGGAACGACGCATCGACGAGGGTGCCGGTGAGCTCGTTCCCCTCACCACCGCCAAATCGGAACGCCTCGGGCCGGACGATGATTCCCACGCGGGATCCCTGAACGAGATTCGGGCAGCCCGGGGCGCGAAGCCGCCGGCCGTCGGCGTCGAGAACGAGCTCGTAGCCATCGGGGCCGCCGCCGGCGAGCGTGGCACCGAGCCGGTTGGAGGCGCCGACGAAATCGGCGACGAAAGGGCTTGCCGGGCGGCGGTAGATGTCCTGCGGAGTCCCAACCTGCGCGAGCACGCCCGTGTCCATGACCCCGACACGGTCAGACATCGCGAACGCCTCCTCCTGGTCGTGGGTGACGTAGAGGAACGTGATACCGACGCGGCTCTGCACCTGCTTGAGCACCAGCTGCATCTGCCGGCGGAGCTTGAGGTCCAGCGCGCCGAGCGGTTCGTCGAGCAGGAGCACGGCGGGCTCCAGGATCAGCGATCGGCCGAGCGCCACCCGTTGCTGCTGGCCGCCCGACAGCTCGCGGATCTTGGACCGTCCCCGATCGGCGAGCCCCACCAGATCGAGCATCTCACCGACGCGGCGCGAGAGCTCTGCCTTGGCGACGCGTCGTTCGCGCAGCCCAAAGGCGACGTTCTCGAACACGTCGAGGTGCGGGAACAGCGCGTAGTGCTGGAACACGGTGTTGACTTCGCGCTTCTCCGGCGAGAGGTCGGTGACGTCGCGACCGGCGATCATGATCCGGCCCTCGGTGGGTTGCTGCAGCCCGGCGATCATGCGAAGCGTCGTCGACTTGCCACAGCCGCTGGCGCCGATCAGGGAGAAGAACTCGCCGCCGGAGAGGTCAAGGTTGAGGTTGTCCACGGCCCGCGTGGCCCCGAACGCGCACGAGATCCCATGGAGGCTGACCGCAGGCGTGCTGGGATGCGCGGCGGCGCTGGCCCCCGCACCCGGTGTGTCGCGGTTCGGCGTGGTGCCGATCATGATGAGGCCTCCTCGGGGCGGGCGCCGACCACGATCGAGGCACCGGTTCGCAGGCCGAGCAGAGCAGCCGAGAGGGAGAACGTCACGAGGGTCAGCACGGTGACGCCGGCGGCGATCGCATTGACCTCGGGCGTGACGTGGAAGCGCATCAGACCGAAGATCAGGACCGGGAGCGTCACCGTATTTCCGCTGAGGAATGCCGACGAGACAACGTCGTCCATGGAGAACGTGAAGACAAGCAGGCCGGCAACGATTACCGCGGGGCGCAACATCGGCAGCGTCACTCGGCGAAACGCCCGCCAGGGAACCGCGCCGAGATCGGCGGCGGCCTCCTCGAGCGAGATCGACAACGTCGCGACGCGGGCCTGAATGATGATGGTGGCGTAGGCCGAGGTGAAGACCACGTGCCCGGCGATGATCGTGGCGATGCCGAGGCCGAAGTTGACACGGCGAAAGAGCAGGAACAGTCCGGCGGCGGCGACGATCTCGGGCAGCACGATCCGCATGTAGGTCGTGCCATCCAGGAGGGCCCGGGCCCGACGGCCGGCTCGCCGCGCCCACAGCGAGGCCGGGATGGCGATGATCAGCGACAGTGCCGTGGAGACGAGCGCCACCCGAACGCTGACCCAGAGCGCCGATCGCACGGAAGAGTCACTGAACGCCTGGCTGAACCAACGGCCGGTGAATCCGCCGAAGGAGTCGAGCGTGTTGTTGCTGTTGAAGGCGTTGAGCACGACGACGATGATCGGAGCGAAGAGGAACAGCAGCACGAGCCCCGTGAAGACCGCAAGACCGCTTGGTCGCTTCACGCCAGCGCCTCGCGTCGCGCCGAGGCCCGGCGTACCGCCAGGACCACGACCGTCAGCGCTGCCATCAGCGAGACGGCGAGCGCGGCTCCGAATGGATAGTTGCCCGTGCTCTGGAACTGGTCGGCGACGACGTTGCCGTACATCAGCACCTTGCCACCGCCCAGAATCGACGGGATCACGTATTCGCCCGTGCTGGGAACTCCGACGAGGATGCATCCGGCGACGATGCCGGGCATCGCCAGCGGAATGATCACGCGCCGCAGTCGACTGAACCCGCCCGCCCCCAGGTCCGCGGCGGATTCTCGGAGGGCGGGATCGATTCTTTCGAGCGCCACGTAGAGGGGGAGAACCATGAGCGGCAGGTATGTGTAGAAGATCCCCAGGCCAACGGCGAACGGGGTGTCCAGGAGCTTGCCGGAGCCCAGCCAGTGGGCGTTGAGCAGATTGGTCATGGCGTACGTGCGGACGAGAAAGCTGGTCCAGAACGGCACGATGATCGCCACCAGCAGGATCAGCTGGCGGCGGCCGCGCTGCAGGCTGATGTAGTAGGCGACCGGGAAACCAGCCAGCAGGCAGGCGACGGTCGCGCCGCTCGACAGCAGCAGTGAGCGTCCGATCGCGCTCAGATACAGAGACTGGAAGACCTGGCTGTAACTGCGCGTCGTCCACCCCCACTGAACGGTGAAGGTGATGATGTCGATGTGGCCGAACGAGTACGCGATCAGCAGGATCAGCGGGATGACGAAGAAGACCGCCGTCCAGCCGAAGGCGGGCAGCACCAGGCTGCCCTTGGCAAGGCGCCGCCTGGCCCCCCACCCGCCTGCGCGGGAGACACCGCCTCCCGCGAGTGCACCGCTGGCCATCAGGCAGCCTGAACCTGTTCCCAGAGGTTGGTGATCAGCTGGGTGGTGGAAGCGCCGAGGAACTCCTCGAACTCGACCTTCTCCAGCCCGAACGCTCCGATCGTCGTGCTGTCGGCGATCGCCTTGGGAAGCCGGGAGCGGATCCGGGGCTCGGTGTACGAGGTGGCGGTCGTCGCGACGAACGAGCCGTAGTTCGCGGGCGCGAGATGAAAATTGGCAAACGCCTCCACCTCTGGGAGGTGCTTGCTGCGGCTGACGCCCGCGATCCCCTCCAGGTAGCCGCTCGTCCCCTCGCTGGGCAGGATCCAGCCGATGTTCTTGTTCTGCGTCTGCGCCAGGGCCACGTCGTAGTCGTTGGTCATCGCGATCACCGCTTGACCGTGCACGAGCTCCGAGGCGATGTCGACGGCCTTGAACGCCTTGATCGACGCCTTCAGCTCGATCAGGGCGTGCTTTGCCTTCTGCAGCTGGGCGACGTTGTGGGTGTTGGCCGAGTAGCCGAGGTACTTCAGCGCGGGACCGAACATGTCCCGGTCGAGGTTGTAGGCGACGATCTTGCCCTTGTATTTGGGCGCCATGTCCCAGAGATCGGCCCAGCTCTTCGGCGCCGGCTTGACGAGGTCCTTGCGATAGCCGATGCCCATCTTGCCGAAGTCCGTGGGAACCCCGAACGGGTAGAGCTTGCGGATATGGGGATCCACCAGGGAGATATTGGGAATCCGGTCGAAGTCGAAGTGCGCGATGAAGCCGCCGGCCAGCAGCTGTCCCGAGACGGCACCGTCGGCGAGGAGCATGTCGAACTGGTCCGGGTTCTGAGCGACCGTGACGGCGACGCCCGAGCTGCTGTTGGTGTAGGCCGAGTTGTTCTGACTGATCGTGACCCCCGGGTGCGCGCGCTCGAAGTCTCGGACTTCGTGCGGTCCGATCCACTGCGGATAGTTGAGGAATTCGAGGTGCCCCGTGAGCGGGGCGTTGGCGGCGGAAGTCGTCGAGGCCGCGCTGGCCGGAGCGGTGCTGTTGGAGTCGCCGCAGCCCGCGATCGCTCCCAGCCCCGCGATCGACACGCCGGCCAAAGCGCCGCGGCGGAGCAGGTCACGACGGCTGATGGCAGTCATCGGCAAGACGGGATGCTGGGTCATGAGGACTCCTCTTCGGCTGGCCCGTGGAGGTCGCCAGAATAGGCTCGGACGGGCACGGCCAGGGCGGCTTCTCGCCCCGTGGAAGCGGCGACGGCCATCGCCCTCACCCGCGGTGGCGTCAGCGGCAGGTGTTGCGCCGGCGCTCTGCCGCCGAACGCTGCCGTGATCGCCCCTGCGATCGCGGCGCCCGGACCGATGATGCCGATCTCCCCGGCGCCGCGGGCTCCGGTCGGGGTGACCGATGACGGCGTCTCGAACAGTTCGGTAACCAGCGGCGGGATGTCGGGAGCGGTCGGCAGCAGATAGTCGAACAGGGTGGCATTCGTCGGCTGGCCATCGACGTCAAAGCCGATCTGCTCCATGAGCGCCCCACCGATGCCCTGCACGATTCCGCCCTCGACCTGTCCCTGCACGATCGCCGGGTTGATCAGCCGCCCGCAATCGTTGACGGCTGCATACCGCACCAGCCTCACCGCGCCGGTGGCGGGATCGACGTCAGCCACCGCGACATGGGCGCCGTAGGAGAAGGTCTCGGCGGTCGGGTCAACGGTGGCAGACGCCTCGAGCGCCGTCTCGTCCCCGAGGAGCTCCAGCTGCCCATGCTGGATGGCCGACGCCACGGTGCTCAGCGCCACCGAGCGTCCGTCGGCGGCGAAGACCTGCCCGTCGCGCAGTACCAGCTCGCCGGGCGAGCACTCCAACAGCGTCTCGGCCATCCGCCGCAGCTGGCCGGCCAGGCGATGAGCAGCGGCGGCGACGGCGGCTCCGCCAACCGCAGCACCCCGGCTGGCGATCGCTCCCACCGGGCTGTACGGAACGCGCGCGGTGTCCGAGCTGTCCATGTGCACATGAGTGCTTGGATCGATGCCCAGGATGCCGGCGGCCGTCTGCGCCAGCGCGGTCTCGATCCCCTGTCCCTGCGTCGGCATGCCGATCGACAGCGTGACGTGGGCGCCGCGATCCATGCGCACCCGCGCGGTTTCATAGCCGCCGAACGTCATGCCCGCGGTGATGGCGGCGCGGGTTGGGCCAAATCCACCCATCAGAACGAACATCCCGATACCCACGCCGCGCACGTGCCCATCCGCCGCCACGGACGACTCGGCGGCCAGTTCCAGCGCGCGGTCCAGCGCTCGCCGCGGATCGCCGGAGTCATACTCCAGGCCGCTCGCCGTCCGGTAGGGGTAGTGCTCGCGGCTGATGAGATTTCGCCGTCGCACCTCGGCGGGCTCCAGTCCCAGCCGGTACGCCAGGCGATCGATCATGCCCTCCATGGCAAATGCCGCCTCGGGCGCGCCATAGCCACGGTAGGCGGCGCTGGGCGGTGCGTTGGTGACCACCGCGAGCATCTCCAACCGGTAGTGCGCAAGCTCGTAGGGACCGGGCAGGATCAGCATCGAATAGACAGCCGTGCCGGCACCGTGGTTACCGCTCCGGGCACCGGCGTCATAAAGTAGGCGTCCCCGCAACGCGGTGATACATCCGTCCTCGCCGGCGGCCAACTCCAGGTCGTAGATCTGCCCGCGGCTGTGGACGCCCGCCACCAGGTTCTCGCGCCGGTCCTGGTTCCATTGGACCGGCGTGCCGAGATCAATCGCCGCGGCCGCGACGGCGGCCTCCTCCACGCACGCGTGATCCTTGATGCCAAAACTCCCCCCGACGTCGGGGGCGATCACCCTGACTGAGCGCTGATCACGTCCGAGTGCCTGGGCCAGGTGCTCGGCGGCGTGGTGCGGGGACTGGGAGGAGCTCACGATGACGAGCTCGTCGGCGCCGGCGTCAAAGCGAGCCACCACGCCGCGGCACTCGATCGGCACGCCCGTCTGTCGCGCGACCTCGAAGTGACCGCTGACGATCACCTCGGCGGCCCCGAAGGCGCCGTCGACGTCACCGGCGGCGATCTGCTGGCGGGCGAGGACATTGTCCTCCCAGTCGAGGTGCAACCGCGGCGCGTCCGCCGCGAGGGCGCGCTCCGGATCGATCACCACCGGCAGCGGGTCGAGCTCGATCGCGGCGAGGGCGGCGGCATCCTCGGCGAGGTAGCGATTCTCGGCAACGATCATGGCGATCGCCTCGCCGACGTGGCGCACCCTGTCTGCGGCCAGCAGCGGGATACTGCCCGGGCGCTGTCCGAGCACGGTCCAACCGACGGGCAGGGGATGCGTGCCCAGGGCGCGCAACTCGTCGGCTGAATAGACGGCGACCACACCTCGCGCGGCGCGAACCGCGCTCAGGTCGACGCTGCGAATGATCCCGTGCGCTGCCCGGCTGCGCACGAACACGGCGTGCAGGGCATCGTCCCCAGCGAAATCGTCAACGTAGCGGCCCTCTCCCCGGGCCAGCCGTCGCGCGCCGATCCGCGGAATCGAGCGGGGGTCCAGCCGGGTCAGCTGAGTCCCTCGATGACCCGCATGATGGGCGCATATCCAGTGCAGCGGCAGATGTTGCCCACGAGGTGCTCGGGCGTGATCGCGGTACCCCGCCGTCGCAGCTCGGCGAGGGTGACGATGAACCCAGGAGTGCAGAACCCGCACTGCAGGGCGTGGCCGTTGACGAAGCGGTCGACGATCTCGGCCACGGGGGGCGCGTCGCGAAGGCCCTCCAAGGTCTCGACGTCGCGGCCGTCGGCCTGGATCGCGAGCATCAGGCACGAGCGCATCGCGACGCCGTCGACGAGCACGTTGCAGGCGCCGCACACCCCCTGCTCGCAGCCGACATGCGTGGCGTGAAGGCCAAGCTGTCCGCGGATCAGGTCGCTGAGCAGCAGGCGCGGTGAGACGCGCGGGCGCCGTCGGCGTCCGTTCACGGTCAGATCGATCTCGACCTCCCAGTCGTGCTCCGTCACGCCGGGGCTCGGCCCATGGAGCTGAAGCGCGGCTGCCGGTGGCGTCAGATCCTGGCCGGGGGGCATGTCCGGCTCGGTCGTGATATCGCGCAGGGCGCGGACGGCCAGCTCGGCGGCGGTGCCGCGACGGTAGGCCTCGTCGGCGCGCGGGTCGGTGCTCAAGGCCAGCGCCGCGACGGCCGTCTGGATGGCATCGGCTGTTTCCGGGTGCTCGGGCCTGAGGCCGCGCAGCGCGCCCAGGCCGCCGAGCGCCGCTGGAGCGGGGGCGACGCCGCCGACGGCGATGTGCGCTCGCTCGATCGTCCCGCGTTCGTCCAGGCGAGCCACCGCGACGGCGACGACCAGGGCCCGAGCGGCGTAGCGAATCGCGACCTCGCGCACCGCGCCCGACAGGGGCGTGGCATGGGCGGCGATCCGCACATCGACGAGGAGCTCCGTGTCGTCGAGCTTCAGTCCCTCCACCGGGGCTCGGCGCGTACCGGCGGGCCCATGCACCGTCGCTGTGGCCTTCAGCGCGACGAGCGCGGTCGCGACCTCGCTCACGGGGTCGCGGTGGGCGAGGTTTCCGCCGATCGTTCCGCGAGCGCGCACTTGCGGATTGGCGACCAGTTTCAGCGCGTGGACGAGCGCTCCGGCGTGGGCGCGAGCGAGCGGGTCGTGCTCAATGCGCGTCAGGACGACGCCCGCACCGATCACGAGTTCGCCCTCACCGAGCTCCAGCCGTTGGAGCTGAGTGATCGCCGCCAGATCCACCAGGCAGCGGACGTCACGCTGGCGCAGGTTGAGCAACGGCATCAGGCTCTGTCCACCGGCGAGGGGGCGTGATGCGCCGTCGATCAGCGTCAAGGCCTCCGCCACGGTTCCGGGCCGTACGTACCGCAGCGGCGGGGGCTTCATCGGCTCATTATGAGAGGTGCCTGCGCGTGCTTTCGCCACATGACAGCGCGCCGTCAGTGCCTGTCTTTGCGCCTAGGGTCAGGGCCGCAGTGACATTCGGATGACAAGCCAAGGAGAACCATGACAACGGAGCAGGCGCGCTGGCCCACCTACACCGTTCCGCCGTTGGCCGGAAAGGTCGCCGTGGTCACCGGCGGAGCAAAGGGCATCGGAGCTGCCATCTCGTCACTGCTGGCCTGCGACGGGGCGGACGTGGTCGTCGTCGGGCGTGATGTCGCGGCCTTGGACGAACACGTGGCCGAGATGGCCTCGGGCTTCCCGGATGTGGGAGCCGCAGCGATTGCGTGTGACGTCACCGACCAGGGTCAGGTGGAGGAGATGATCGCCGCGACGGTCAGCCGCTTCGGGGGCGTGGACATCCTCGTCAACGCCGCCGGGGTCACGGGCCCGATCGAGACACCGGCTCAAGACGTGGATCCGGCCGAGTTTCGCAAGGTGATCGAGATCAACGTGCTCGGAACGTTTCTGCCCTGTCGCGCGGCGATCCCTCAGCTGATCGCCCGCGGCCCCGGGGGGCGCATCATCAACATCGCCGGGACCTCGGGATTGCGCGGGTACCGCAACCGCGTGGGCTATTCGAGCTCGAAGTGGGCCGTCCGTGGTCTGACCCGCACGCTGGCCCTCGAGCTTGGGCCGCACGACATCACGGTCAACGCGATCTGCCCGAATGTCATGAACGGTTCGCGGATGGAGACGATCGTCCGCGAGAAGGCGCAGAAGACCGGCCGCGCCGAGCAGGAGGTCTACGACGACTTCGCCGGTCAGACCGCGCTCGGGCGCTTCGTCGACGACACCGATGTGGCCAACGCGATGCGCTATCTGGTCTCTGAGGGAGCACGCAACGTCACCGGCCATGACATCGCGGTGGACGCCGGCTGGGACGTCTGACTACAGCAGCGGGCGTGTGTCGAAATACTCGGCCAGGCGCTCGATCTGGCCGTCGCGCAGTTCGACGATCGCCGCGAATGCGAAGTCAAAGCGCGTGTCCGTGCCGGCCAGCTGGGAAGCGAAATACCCCTCGACGACCGCTCTGCTGTCGGACTCGACGGCGACCTCTTCGGAGATCCGGCAGTCGGTGATTGCCGCCATGGCGGGACGATTGCCCTCGACGATCGCCTCGCGACCGTGCAGCGGCCCGTCCTTGAGCGGGTCGAGGTAGCGACCGTCTGCGCAGAACAGGTCGCGCAACGCATCCGGATCGCCGGCCTCCCATGCCCGGAACACCGCGCGTAGCGCCTCAAGTGCGGTCATCGCGCGCCATCCTCGCAGCTGGCGTTCTCACGAGCCGCGCCTTTCACACCGTGGAATCAAGATCGACTTCCGGGCCGCCGTTGATCGCGAAGCCACCGTCGACGACGAGCGTCTGGCCGGTGATCCAGGAGGCGTCGTCGGAGGAGAGAAACGCCACGGCGCCGGCGATGTCCGCCGGGGTTCCGGCTCGCCGCAGCGGCGTGCGGGCACGATCCCATTCGCGCATGCGCTGATCGCTCGTCCAGCCGCTGCTCTCGCCCATCCCGGCAGCGATCGATCCGGGTGCAATCGCGTTGGCGGTGATCCCGTACGGTCCGAGGTCGACCGCCAGCGCTCGCGTGAGGCCGATGATTCCCGCCTTCGCGGCGCAGTAGGCAGGCATGTTGCGAAAGCCGATGACCCCTGCGTTGGAGCTGATCGAGATGATCCGTCCGAAGCCGCGTTGGCGCATACCGGGAGCGGCCGCACGACAACAGGCGCTCACGCCCCCGAGGTTGATCCGCAGGGTGCGCTCCCAGTCGTCGCTGGCCGGATCAAGGATGTCTTCGAACGCGAACACGCCCGCGACGTTGACGAGCACGTCCGGCGCCCACTCCGGATCGTCGAAGATCGTGGCGACGGCCGTGTGTTCGGACACGTCGACCACCCGGGACCGGATATCAATCCCGGACGGCAGGTCACTCGGCTCGGCGAGGTCAAGGATGCGGACGCGGGCTCCCTCCAGGCCGAGGCGGCGGGCGATCTCGCCGCCGATGGCGCCCGTGGCCCCGGTGACGACCGCGGTGCGATCCCGGAGTCTCATCACGTCGCGTGGCGGCGCCGTCGAGTGGGCGGGCCGGCGAGCGCCGCCCGGGGTTCGCCGTCCAGCACGGTGACGGTCGACGGCCACGCGAGCGCGCCGGGGTCATCGAAGATCTTCTCTCCAGCTTCGCCGGCCAATCTCGCGTGGTCCGCCATCGCCTGCTGCTCGAATCCCGTGTCGTGCAGGATCGCCACGGTCGACTCGCTTGCCCCGCACCAGCCGAGCAGGCCGACGCGCAACGCCGTGTCGAGCGCTGCGCCGTATCCGTAACGCTCCCACGTTCTCGCCGAGCCGGCGGCTGTCAACAAGAACGCGAACGGCCGGGCGGGGAGCAGGCTTCCCTCGGGGTCATGCTCCCATTCGTATGCCCAGCCGTTTGACCACACGCGATCAAACCAACCCTTGAGCATCGCCGGGAGCGAGAGCCACCAGATCGGTGAGATCACCGCCACCGCCTCGGCGCGGTCGACCCGCGATTGCTCGCACAGCAGCCGCTCGTCCAGCCGACGCCCGTGAAATTGGCCGTAGTCCTCTGCGGTGAACACCGGATCGAATCGCTCGGCGTGCAGGTCGGCGATCTCATGCGTATGGCCGGAGCGGCCGAGGCCCTCGACGAAGCGATCGAGAAGCGTCCCGCAGTAGGACGAGCGTTGCGGGTGACAGAAGACGACGAGCACGCGCACGACAGGAGGCTAACCGCGATGACCCCTTGCTCCATCGCCAACTTTCACGCGGCGGAAGACCGCCTCGCCGGCACCGCCCTGCTCTAGGCTCGCCGCGGTGTCCAACTTGACCGGCCAGCCTCATGCCGTGCGCCATGCGCTGTATCCCAACGTGAGACGCTCGCCCTACTTCGAGGCGACCGAGCGAGCCGGGGCACTCGAGTACATGGTCTACAACCACATGTACATGGCGATCGCGTTTGCCAACGATCCCCGCGAGGAGTACGACGCCCTGGTGGAGCGCGTCGTCCTCTGGGACGTCGGCGCCGAGCGTCAGACGCAGTTGCAGGGGCCCGACGCGGTCGGGTTCGCCAACTTCCTGTGCACCCGCGACATGCGCGAACTGGCCGTCGGTCAGTGCCGGTTCACGATGGTCTGCGACGATGCCGGCAAGGTCATGACCGAGCCGATCGTGCTCCGGCCGCGCGAGGATCTGGTGTGGATCTCGCACGGCGACGTTGATCTGACGCTGTGGGCGATCGGCCTGGCACGCGCGAACGGCTTCGACGTGCAGGTCAGCGAGCCCGACGTCGCCCCGATCCAGGTTCAGGGCCCGCGGGCGCTGCAACTGCTGTCGGCGATCGCTCCCGGGGTCGAGGATCTCGCGTGGTACCGGTGTGTCGAGACGACCGTCGACGGACACCCATGCGTCGTCTCACGGACGGGGTGGAGCCGTGGCCTGGGCTACGAGGTCTATCCGCTGGGTACCGGGCGTGGCATGGAGCTGTGGGACGCACTGGAGCGGGCCGGCGAGCCGCTCGGCGTGCTCGTTGCCGGGCCCAACCTGAGTCGGGCGTTGGAGCAGGGGATCACCGACAACCACTACTTCGTCAACTCCGGGATGACGCCGCACGAGGCGGGAGCCGGCCGCCTCGTCGACCTGGAGTCAGCTCCGTTCGTCGGTTCGGACGCCCTCGCGGCCGCGGCCGAGGACGCGACCCAGCGCCACACGCTGGGCCTCGTTCTCGACGGCCCTCCCGGTCGCCTGGAGCAGTTCTGGATCGTCGAGCGCGACGGCCGTGCGCTCGGCGAGGTGCGCTGGGCGGCCTACTCCTTCGCGCTGGAGAAGGACATCGCGATCGCTGTCCTGCACCGTGCCGTGGACATCGGCGATACGGTGAGCGTCCTCGCTCCCGGCGGCCCCGTCAACGGGGTCGCGCAAGCCCTCCCATTCGTGACGTGAGCACCGGCGCGGGTGACCCGGTGCGCCGGGCGCTGGTCACCGGAGCGGGGCGCGGCATCGGGCGGGCCACGGCGCTTCGTCTCGCGGCGGACGGCGCCCGCGTGCTCGGAGTTGCCCGAACCGCGTCCGACCTACAGTCGCTCGCGCGCGAGGCCGACGTCGAGATCCTCGCCGCTTCGATTGCCGACTCCGCGGGCTGTCAACGGGTCGCCGCGGAGACCGTGCTGCGACTCGGTGGGGTGGACGTGCTGGTCCACTGCGCGGGGGTCGATACGCACCGCGAGCGTCCGATCTGGCAGCAGGACGACCGCGTGTGGGACGACACGATGACTGTCAATGCCTGGGCTCCGTTCGAACTGACGCGGCTGCTCGCCGGGCCGATGACCGAACGAGGCTGGGGACGGATCGTCATGGTCGCCTCCACCGCCGGTACGGCCGGCGGCCCTGCGTACTCGGCCTACATCGCCTCCAAGCACGCTCTCGTTGGAGTGATGCGAGGGGTCGCAGCCGACGTTGCACCGTTCGGTGTGACCTGCAACGCGGTGCTGCCCGGATGGGTTCGAGGGACCGGGATGTCTGACCGAACGATGCAGCTCGCCGCGGAGCGGGAGCAGATCACGGTCGCCGAGGTATGGGAGCGAATCGAGGCAGAGAGTCCGGCGGGAAGGATCGTCGCGCCTGAGGACGTCGCGGCAACGATCGCGTTCCTGACCTCAGACCAGGCCGGCGCGATCACCGGTGAGGCCGTCCGCGTCGCCTACGGGAGCCTGTGGTGAGCGCCAGCTGCCTGATCCGCGGTGCGGCGATGCTCGATCACGCTGACCCCTCGCGCCTGACGGCGCCCGTCGACATCGTCATTCGGGATGGATCGATCGCGGACATCTCTCCGGCGCGGGCGTCCGAGCCAGCTGCCGGAGAGGTGATCGAGGCCGACGGCTGGCTGGCGCTTCCGGGCCTGGTCAACGCGCACGTCCACTCCTCAGGAGCTTTCAACCGCGGGCTCGTCGACAACCTGCCGCTCGAGCTGTTCATGCTTCATGAGCTCCCGCCGTTTGACTTCGGCCCATTCGCGCCTGAGCTGTATCGCGCCCGTGTGCTGTTCGGGACGCTCGAGATGCTCCGCCGCGGAGTCACCGCCGTTCTCGACGACCCGATCTATGGGCCGGTCCCGACGGCGGAGACGGTGGACGCTGTGATGGGCGCCTACGAGGAACTCGGCGTGCGCGCCACCGTGACCATCTACCAGCCGGAGCTGCCCGAGCACGAGTGGTTCCCGTTCCTCGCGGATCTGCTCGAACCCGAGGTGCTGGCACGCTTCGAGGCCGACCGTCCGCCCGCCGCAGAGCAGACGCTGGCCACCTACCGCGCGTTCATCGACCGCTGGCACGGAGCGGCCGGCGGGCGCCTGCGCTGCGGCCTGTCGCCGTCGGCCCCCCAGCGAGCCAGCGACGACTACCTGCTGGCGCTGCACGAGCTCGGCGAGGACGGAGGACTTCCGTTCGTGCTCCACGTCTACGAGTCGAAAGTCCAGCGGGTGGCCGAACAGGTTGCCGGCCGGCCGTCGCTCGTCCGTCACATCCGCGACCTGGGGGTGCTCGATCAACGCACCTGCCTCGTGCACGGCGTCTGGATCGACGACGAGGACATTGCCGACCTTTCCGCCGCCTCGGCCACGGTGGTGCATTCTCCGTCTGGCAACCTGCGGTGCGGCAGCGGTCTGATGCCGTATCGGCGGCTGCGCGACGCCGGTGTTCCGATCGCCCTGTGCACCGACGAGGCGACCGTTGAGGACACCAACAATCTGTGGCACGTCGGTCGTCTGGCTGCGCTCGTCCACAAGAACGCCGGCCCCGACTATGAGTCCTGGCCGACTTCGGTCGAGATCCTCGACGCGCTCACGGTCGGTGGGGCACGGGCGATGGGCCTCCAGGACCAGATCGGCACGCTGCGCACGGGAGCCAGGGGAGACGTGATCCTGCTCGACCTCGCCTCCCAAACGTTTCTACCGAGGACCAACCTGGCCAACCACCTCGTCTACGGCGAGGACGGAAGCTCGGTGAGACGGGTCATCGTCGACGGCGAGGTCCTCGTCCGCGACGGCCGCGTCCTCAGCGTTGATGAGGACGCGCTGCTTGAAGAGGTCCGCGAGCTGATGCCCGCGTGGCTTAAGGCGCTGGAACCAGCGAACGCCTGGGCACAACGGCTGCGTCCCGCGTTTGACGAGATGTACCGGCGCTGCGCGGCAACCGATGTGGGGTTCACGCGGTGGGCCGACGACCGCGAGAGGAGCTGAGCGATGCAGTACGCCAAGGAGATCCGCGAGCTGACGTGGGTGCGAAAGTGAGCCCGGCCAGCCGTCTGCTCTCGACCAGCCTGACCGCTGGGAAGTCCGCGGTGCCGGCCGTGGTCGGGGGTCAGGGCGTCTATCTCGAGCTTGCCGATGGTCGCCGCGTCATCGATGCCAGCAACACCGCGGCGCCACTCGGACACGCTCATCCCGAGGTGATCGAGGCGTTGCGTGCCGAGCTCGACGCTCCCGCGTTGAACGAGGGGTGGGGCTGGGGACAACGTGACAGCGCCGCCGATGAGCTGCTCAGCACGGCGTTCACCGGCGAGGAGTCGTGGGTCGGCGCCGTGCGGTTCTTTCTGAGCGGCAGCGAGGCCAACGACGCGATCCTGTCGCTCGCCCAGGCCTTGACCGGGCGGGCGCCCCTGACGACCCGGGAGCGCGCCTATCACGGGGGGAGCGGGCTCGCCCGGGAGATGACCGTGCAACCCCACTGGCACGGAGGGCTGACGTTTGCCGCCGGGGGCGTGCGGCCGGTTCCGCGCTCGACGATCGTCAATCAACTTCCGATGCCGGTCGGCGCTCGTATCCGGGGGGAGAACGACCCACTCCCCGACGCGAAATCGCTGCTGGACCCTCTGTCGAAGTCAGCCGCGGTGTTGCTGGACTACTCGCAGGGCGGCGTGTACCACGTTCCCGAGTATCAGGACACCGTTGCCCGCACGGCACGTGAGCAGGGAGCGCTCTGGGTCGCCGACGAGGTCGTCACCGGAATGGGTCGCACCGGCGGATGGTTCGCGTTTCAGAAGGGCGAGACGCGTCCGGACGCCGTGACCCTGGGCAAGCCGCTGGCGGCCGGCGCGATGCCCGCTGCGGCTGTCGTTCTCTCCCAGGAACTCGTCGGACTGCTGGACGGTGCGTCCTGGCAGAGCTACAGCACGTTTCGCTCGCACCCGCTGATGATGCCGGCGATCCGTGCGCACCTGCGCATCTCATCGCGTGACGGGCTGCCCGAGCGTGCGCAGCAACTCGACGCGGTGATGGAAGCGCTGCTGCGCGACATTGCCGCCGCGCATCCCAGCGTCAGGCGAATCGATGGCCGTGGCCTGCATTGGACGATCGAGCTCCAGGGCATGGACTGGCGTGACTGGCGCGGCGAGGAGTCCGAACCTCTTGCCAGCCGGGTCGCGGCCCGGGCCCTGGATGCAGGTGCGCTGATCGCCACCAGCGGGGAGATCACGTCGTTGTTCCTGGCGCCGCCGCTGATCTCCGAGGATGAAGACCTGCGACGGATCGTGGATGCACTGGACCATGGGCTCCAGGTGGCCGACGATGAGCTTCAGCGCGCTTCCGGGCGCGCCGCAGCGAGCTGACCTACCCGACGCGGTCCAGCCGGGTGCGCAGGCCCAGCCGCAGGTGCTCGACGTGGCCGACGGCCTGGTCGATCAGTGACGCCACGTGGTCGTCGTACAGGGAGTAGACGATCCGGCGCCCATGACGCTCGCCGACGATCAGCCCGATGTCGCGCAGGAGGCGCAGCTGATGGGAGACCGCCGACTGCTCCATCTCCACGGCGGCGACCAGCTCGGACACCGACCGGGGTCGCTCGCGAAGCACCGCCAGGATGAGCACGCGACTGGGGGTGGCAAGAGCCGACATCGCCTGCGCGACCAGCGCCGCCTCCTCGCCGGTGAGCCGGCTCGCCGCCTGCGTGTCGCCTGTGACCCCGTGGGTCATGGCCGGGCGCCAGCCATGAGCGATCTCTCATATGATCCGTAGAACATGTGGATTGGCGATCGTAGCGCCGCTGGGGCCTCAGCGCGGGGCGATGGGAGGCCCTCGTGAGCGCCACCACCCCGGCGTTGGTGGTGGCGGCCGCGGGCGTCGGCCTGGGTCACGCGATCCTGCCCGACCACTGGATGCCGCTCGGCGTCGTGAGTCGCACCAACCGGTATCCGCTCTCGCGGGTGGCGCGCCTCGCCGGCCTGGCCGGGGTCGCCCACGTGCTCGTGTCGCTGGTGATCGGGGCGGTGATCGTCGTCGTGGGGCTGCAGCTGCGCTCGACCGTAGAGCACGTCCAGAACACGATCGTCGGGGGGCTGCTGATCGCCACCGGCCTGGGCTTCGCGCTGCTGGAAGCCACCGGCCACGGCCACTCCCGCGCCCACTCGCACGGCCACGATCACTCGCATGACCACGACCGCGACCACGATGACCACGGGCACGACGACGACGAGCTCGCCACGCGTGGCCGCGGAGCGTTCATGGTCTCCTTCGGCGCGGCCGCCTCGCCCGACCTGACGATCCTGCCGGTGTTCCTCGCTGCCACGACCGCCGGCGCCGGTGCCGCGATCGTGTCACTGGTGGCCTTCGCGGTGGTGACGATCACAACGATCGTGGCTCTGACCCTGCTGGCGACGATCGGCGGCTACGGCCTGCGCAGCCACTGGCTGGAGCGCTGGGGCAACGCCTTCACGGCGCTCATCCTCGTCGTCGTCGGCGCCCTCGTGCTCACCGGCACGATCTAGTGCCCTGAAACAGTAATTGGATGGCAGCCTCGCGGCGTCTGGACGCGCCTGACGGGCGGCGAGGACCCCGCCGGACCACCAGTACGACTTGGGTCCTCGCCGCCCCTCAGCCACCCCCAGCCACTCGCGACGCTACTCGCCAATCAATGCTTCACGACACTAGGGTGCCGTGATTCAGCCGACGCGCTGCTGCTCTTCGACCGTCAGCTCGGCCGTGGGCCGAGCCTCCAGGCGGGCGTCCGGGATCGGCTCGCCACTCTGGATCGAGATGCCGTAGGTGCCGTCGCGCAGCCGGCCCTCGGCGCGCTCGACGGCGGCCAGCTGGTCGCGCAGGTCGGCGGCGCGGGTGGCGTCGAACTCGTCCTGGTACAGGTTCTCGGAGTCGGTGTCGCCGGGCTCGACGTTCCTGTCGGAGTCGAGCGGCTCGCCCTTGTAGATGCCGAGAGCGCGCTCGATGCGCTCGCGCTCGCGCGCCAAAAGCTCCCGTGCCCGTTCAGGTTCCATGCGGTGAGGCTACACCGTCACCCCGATGCGGCGGGCGCAGCCTCAGGCTGATTGTCCACGCGACAGCGATCAGAATCGCCCCGACGGCAAACGCCAGCCAGGCGCCGACGCCGGTCGCAGAGTGCGCGCTCGCCTGGCTGGATGTGGCGCCGCGCGGCGCCGGGAGCGGGTGGCCGGCCGCGGCGGCCAGCCGCTGCACGGCGGCGATCGCCGCACTGCCGAGCGCGGCGCCGGACCCGGGCGCCGGCACGGCTGGGAGCGCGGCTGCCGGGCCCGCTCCGACGCGGGCGACGCCAAAGCCGTTTGGCATGACGACGAGCAGGGTCCCGTGGAACACCTGGGAGAGCTCCTGGGCCAAAAACCGGGAATAAGCGGACGGCTGGTGCCACAGCGCCGTCACCGAGCCGAGGTCTGACCGCGTGGCGATCAGCGCGACGCGCAGCGGGAAGCCGGCGTGCGTCGCCGAGCCCACCACCTGGGCCAGCTGTGCCTGCTGGGCGGGGGGGATGGCGCCGTCCTGAGGGAGGAAGACCGTCTGCGCGGCCAGCACGTCGCTGGCGGGGTCGCCGTCGGCCCGCGCCTGGCTCGCGATCACGCCAAGGCAGAGGAGCAGGGCCGCCAGGCACACGACGACCCGTCGCGACACGAAGTCCGTAGAGTCTGGCAACGGCTATGGAGTCTACGGCGCGACGGACCTGCCACCCGCGCCTGTCGGTGACCGCGTGGCTGCTGGCGGGAGTGATCGCGGTGCTCGGGCTGCCGGCTGCCGCGCAGGCCCACGGCCCGGTCGACCCGGCCGCCTCCTCGTACGAAGCCCGCGTCGGCCAGGTGCCGCAGGGCACCGACGCCAAGGTTGTCGACGGCGACCTGCGTATGTGGATGATGGCCTCTCCGCGCACGACCGTCACCGTCCTCGACTACCGAGGCGCCCCGTACCTGCGCTTCGACGCCAAGGGCGTGTTCGTCAATCAGGCCTCGGCGATGTGGTACCTCAACCAGGTCCCGGCGCAGACACCGCCGCTCGGGTTGACGGCGCGCACTCCGCCGCACTGGCAGCACGCGTCGAGCGGGCACAGCTACGAGTGGCACGACGGTCGCCTCCACGCTCTGGCGAGCACCGCGCGGGCGCCGGGCGCGACCTTCATCGGGCACTGGACCGTCCCGCTGCGGGTCGGCGGAGTGCCAACGGCGGTCACGGGCGGCCTGTACTACGCGCCCAACCCCTCGCCGGTCTGGTTCTGGCCGATCGTTGTCGTGGCCGCCTGCGTCCTGGCGGCAGTGCGGCTGCGCCGTCCGTCGCTCGATCAGCGTCTGTCGTGCGGTCTGGCCGCTGCGACGTTGACGGCGTTCCTGATCGCCGCGCTCGCGCGCCAGCTGCACGGCCGCCCCGGAATCTCGCCAGGCCAGCTGATCGTGCTCGCGCTGGAGTTCGCCTTCGGGGGCTGGGCGGCAATGCGGATCGCGCGAGGCGGTGGGTGGTTCGTGCTGTTCCTGATCGCGGCGGCCGCGATCTGGGAGGGCGCGACGCTCGTGGGAACGCTGGTCTACGGGTTCGTGCTCCTCGCCCTACCGGCCTTCCCCGCGCGGCTCGTCGTGGTCGCGTGTCTGGCGGGTGGCGTCGGGCTTCTGCCGGTCGTGTTCGCCCTCGCCGAGCGCCCGCAGCGCCCTGTGCGCCGGTTGCGGCCACAGGGGGGTCGCCGGGCGGCTGACGATGCACCTGACTCACTGGAGCCGTCACTCTGACCGGCGCGCCCGTGGCCGCCGCGGCCGCCGCCTTCGCGCTCGCCCTCGGCGGCTGTGGTGGCGCGAACCGCCAGCGTGAGCCCGTCCAGAGAATCCCGGCGGAGCTCGCACGCGAGGCTCGCCCGATCGGCCGTGGTCCTCGCTTTCATCCGCCCGCCCGCGGTCCCGTGCTCGGAGCATGCCGCCGACGTCTCGGTCCCCGCGACGCCGCGCATGTCGAGCTGTTCGCCGCCGACCGGGTGGTGCTCGTGGCAGCCGGCATCGGAACCCGCCCGCCACGCCGGCGCGCCGAGGGGCGGATCGCCGGGGCGCGCTGCTACGGAGGGCTCGTCACGCTCGACCCGACGGGCGTCGTGCTCGTCCGGCGTGGCTCACCGCTCACGATCGCCGACCTGTTCGCATCCTGGGGGGAGCCGCTGGGCGCTCACCGGATGGCCTCCTTCCGGGCACGATCGGTCACGGCGTTCGTCAACGGGCGCCGCAGCCGGGGACCCGTTGGGCGCATTCGCCTGCGCCGCCACGCCGAGATCGTGCTCGAGGTCGGCCCGCACGTGCCGCCGCACTCGGCCTACCGCTTCCCGCCGGGCGACTGACCCGCGGGGGGCTAACTTTCGCCGAGCGCGCCGCCCGGGCCGCCGAGCAGGTCGTCCTCGTCGCTGCGCAGCCCCTCGGCGCCGCTGGGCTGGGCCGGCTCGACCCGGTTGCGCCCGCGCGCCTTCGCGGCGTACAGCGCGCGGTCGGCCTTGCGGATCAGCTGATCGGGATCGACGGCGTCCTCGGGCAGCGCGGCGACGCCGAGACTGCCGGTGAGGCCGCCGATCACGGGCATTTCGGCGTGTTCGATCGCGTGGCGGATCTTCTCGGCCACCTCGATCGCTCCCCTGCGATCGGTGTCGGGCAACAGGATGAGGAACTCCTCGCCGCCATATCGGGCGGCAAAGTCCGACGCGCGGATGCTGGCCGTCAGCACCTGCCCGACGATCGCCAGCGCCTGGTCGCCGTGTTCGTGGCCGTGGCGGTCGTTGATCTGCTTGAAGCGGTCGAGGTCGAGCAGCAGCACTCCGAGCGGGCTCAGCGTGCGCCCGGCGTGTGCGGTCAGGCGGCGGATCGTCTCGTCGGCGGCACGCCGGTTGGGAAGCCCGGTGAGCGCGTCGGAGGCCGCCCGCCACTCGGCGAGCTCCAGGTTGCGCTGATTGGCGAGGATCGGCGCCGCCTGTACGACCGACTCGCGTACCTGGGTGCGCTGGTCGGCCTTGACCCGCTTCTCATGGGCGACGAGCACGGCGCCGATCACCTGGCCACCGACGAGCAATGGCTCGCAGGCGACCTCCCCGGCAAGGCGTCCGCAGACCTCGCACTCGAGCAAGGGGTCGGCGCCGGGGCGGCGCTCGTAGGTACGACTGAGGCGGACGGCCATGCACGCGCGGCGCCGGAGGTGCGCGATCTGGACGCCCTGCAACGGCCCGGCGGGCACGTCGCCGCCGACGACCGCCTCCAGCCGGTCGTCGGTCTCCTTGCGATCAAGGACGGCCGCGGCCGACCCTGGCACGATCCGCTCGATGTGACGGATGAGCAGCTTCTGGGACTCGGACTGCGAGGCCGAGACCTGCAACAGCTCACGCAGCTCACGCTGGCGCCCGGCGCGCGAGCCCGCGCGAGTGGCGCCGCGGTGCGCTGCGAGCACGGCGATCAGCACGAGGACGATCGTCAGCACGCCGATCAATCCCGCCGCCAGCCAGTTGGCGGTGGCCAGCGAGGAATCGCGCCGGTCCACCAGACGCATCAGATAGGCAGCGTTGGTCCCGCGGAACCGGTCGAAGAGCGACTTGTCGGCGAGCGCCTGGTCGACGCGAGGGGGGCCGCCGCCGGCGAGCTGGCGCTCGATCTCGACGGATACCGCCGTATGCCAGGCGTCGGCGCGCGCGACCTGCACGGCGAGGTTCCCGCCGAGCTGCGGATCGCCGGCATCGAGTCGCCGTGACCCCGCGACAGCGCCGGCGAACTTCGCTTCGCCGCCATACCACGGTGCCAGGAGGGCTCGGCGGCTGGTCTCGAAGTAGCCGCGGGCGCCGGTCTCCTCGTCGAGCAGCGCCGTCAGCAGGTTCTGCGATTGCTGCATCCGCTGCGCGGACGTAACCGCGCTGTCGCGTTCGAGTTGCCCGGCGCCGTACGCCGCACACGCGATCAGGACGACCGCGATCATTGCCAGCAGCGCGACGCGCCGGACCGACATGCTTGCCATAGCAGCGCAGATCGGCAGCCGAGACGCTTTCTTGAGGAGGGTCGCCGTCGCGGGACGTGAACGCCAGACCGCGCCCGAGCCGGTCAGGAGCCGGTCAGGAGCCGGTCAGGAGCCGGTGGCCAGGCGCCGGAGGCCGGCCTGCACCGCGGCGTCGCGGCGAGCCGCCTCGTCGTCGGTCCACTCCCAGGCCACGCCGGCATGGAGCGCGAAGGTCGGGCGATCGTGGTCGTGGATCGCCTCGGCCTCGACGGCCACCGCGGCGACCCCATCGACGAGATCTGACTTGAGCACCCTCGCGCGGCCGTCGACGCTGACCGCGACGTCGCGGGCGCAGATCGCCACCGTCACCTCGGGCGAGCGCCGCAGCCGAGCCAGCGACTCGCGGCTGCGCGCCAGGCCGATCAGCAGCCGCCGCGGTCCGGCCCGGATCACCGCCGAGACGGGGATTGCGTGCGGCCGCTCACCGCCGGTGACGAGGATCGCGACCGTGCCGCCGGGCCAATTCGGAAGTTCGTCCATGCGTGCCTCACAGCGTGACAGTCCCTGCTGGACGGATGCGGCTGTCGTGCCGGAGGGGTAGCGTTGCTCGCTCGGGACGTGATGAGAAAGAGGGCGATATCGCGATGGCCGTGAAGGCCGGTGACCTCGAGCTGGACCTGATCGACTCGCTGACGGAGTCGGTCGGCGAGCGCCTGGAGCACGAGCCCGCGGCCGCCTATCGCGAGTTCGTGCGCCAGTACTACCACTGGGTACCGGCCAAGGACCTGGCCGACCGCCGGCCGGTGGATCTCGCCGGCGCGATCGTCTCCCATTGGCGACTGGCCCGCCAGCGGGAGCCGGGGGAGGTCAAGGTCAGCGTCTACAACCCCGATCGGGCCGCCGACGGCTGGCAGTCTCCGTACACGGCGATCGAGGTCGTCTCCGACGACATGCCGTTCCTCGTCGACTCGGTCACGATGGAGCTGGCCCGCCAGGGCTACGGGATCGAGCTGATCGTGCATCCGGTGATGCGCGTCGTGCGCGACAGCGCCGGGCTGCTGCACGAGGTGCTGGCGTCCGGCGGGGCGGGTGTCGGATGGCAGACCGAATCGGTGATCCACGTCGAGGTGGCCCGCCAGGCCGCCTCCGAGCGCCTGGCGGTGCTGCACTCCGGGATCGAGGTGGTGCTCGAGGAGGTCCGCGCGGCCGTGGAGGACTGGGGTGCGATGCGGACCCGCACGACCGAGCTGGCCGCCGAGCTGCGCCGTCAGGCCCCGCCCTGCGGGGCACACGAGCTCGCCGAGGCCCAGTCGTTCCTCGCCTGGCTGGCCAACGAGAACTTCACGTTCCTGGGTTACCGGGAGTACCGGCTGGGAGGGGGAGGCGACGGCCAATCCCCGCGAGAGCTCTCCGCCGTGGAGGGGACGGGGCTGGGCATCCTGCGCGGCACCGCGCCCGGGCCCCCCAAGCACCTGAAGGCGCGGGCGCTGCGCGAGGCCCTCTCGCCTCATCCGCTCGTCCTCACGAAAGCCAACTCGCGCGCGACCGTCCACCGCCCGGCCTACCTGGACTATGTGGGTGTCAAGCAGTTCGCCCCCGATGGCCGGGTGATCGGCGAGCGCCGCTTCCTCGGCCTCTACACGACCGATGCCTACCAGGCCAGCCCGCGGGAGATCCCGCTGCTGCGCGACAAGTTCGTCTACGTCATGGACAAGGCGGGCTTCCCCGACGACAGCCATGATGCCAAGGGCCTGGTCGACATCCTGGAGTCACTGCCGCGCGACCTGCTGGTGCAGATCGACGCCGACGACCTGTTCGAGGTGGCGATCGGCATCCTCGGGCTCGGCGAGCGCCAGCGCGTGCGCCTGTTCGTCGTGCCCGACCGTCTGGACCGGTTCGTGTCCTGCACGCTCTGCCTTCCTCGCGACCGCTTCAATACCGAGAATCGCCTGCAGGCGGGGCGGATCCTGGCCGACGCATTCGGCGGCGACCAGGTCGACTGGCGCCTGCACCTGTCCGAGTCGCTGATCGTGCGCGTCGACTACGTCGTGCACTGTCCCGACGGGATCAAGCCAGGCTACGAGGTGACCGCGGTTGAGGCCCGCATCGCCCGCGCAACCCGGGCGTGGGGCGACGATCTGCGCGCGGCGCTGATCACCGAGCACGGAGAACAGCGCGGCCTGGAGCTGTACGCCGGCTACGCCACGGCGTTTCCGCCCGGCTATCGCGCCGACAACGACGCCGCCATGGCGATTGCCGACATCGCCCGCATCGAACGCCTCCAGGTGACAGCCGTGCGGTTCGGCGGCACGCAGATCCACATCTACCGCCGGCGGGGTGACTCCGAGCAGACGGTCCGCGGCAAGCTCCTGAGCATCACGCCGGTCTTGCTGTCGGCGGTCGTGCCGAAGTTCGAGCACATGGGCGCCACGGTCGTGGATGAGCGCCCGTATGAGATCAGCCCGCGGTCCGGAGGGCCCGTCTGGGTGTACGACTTCGGGCTGCGCTGTGACCCCGAGGACCTGGACCGCGCGGGGGACGCGTTCGCCCCGGCGTTCCTGGGGGCATGGTCAGGCGAGCTGGAGGACGACCGGCTCAACGGGCTCGTGATGCGCGCCGGCCTGACCGGGCGGGAGGTGACGATCGTCCGCGCCGTGCTGCGCTACCTGCGCCAGTCGGCGATCGCGTTCTCGGACGCGTACATGATCCAGACGCTGCTCGACAACCCACAGATCGCTCGCCTGGCGGTGGCCCTGTTCGCTGCCCGCTTCGATCCCGACGCGCACGATCCAGAAGCGGTCGAGCGGCTGGCCGACGAGCTGCGGGACGCGATCGACGGCGTGCAGAGCCTCGACGCCGACCGCATCCTGCGCAGCTTCGCCGCGGTTCTCGCGGCGATGCTGCGCACCAACTACTACCGGTATGACCGGGTGGGGGATGAGACGGTCCCCACCCGTCCTCCCGCGTACCTGTCGTTCAAGCTCGACCCCACCCGCCTGGAGTTCCTGCCCCGGCCGCGGCCACGCTACGAGATCTTCGTCTACTCGCCGCGCGTCGAGGGCATCCACCTGCGGGGCGGCGCAGTGGCGCGTGGCGGGCTGCGGTGGTCCGATCGTCGCGAGGATTTCCGCACCGAGGTGCTCGGGCTGATGAAGGCGCAGATGGTCAAGAACGCGCTGATCGTCCCGGTCGGCTCCAAGGGCGGCTTCGTGGTCAAGCGCCCGCCGGCCCGCGGCGGGCGCGAGGCGCAGATCGCCGAGGGAATCGCCTGCTATCGCACATTCCTCTCGGGTCTCCTGGACCTGACCGACAACTACGCCGGCGACAAGGTGTTGGCTCCCGAGCGGGTCGTGCGCTACGACGGCGACGATCCGTACCTGGTGGTCGCCGCCGACAAGGGGACGGCCGCGTTCTCGGACATCGCCAACGAGGTGGCTGCCGGCTATGGCTTCTGGCTGGGCGACGCGTTCGCCTCCGGCGGCTCGCACGGCTATGACCACAAGCGGATGGGGATCACCGCCCGCGGCGCCTGGGAGTCGATCAAGCGCCATTTCCGGGAGCTCGGCACCGACGTCGCCCGCCAGGACTTCACCGTCGTCGGGATCGGCGACATGTCCGGCGATGTGTTCGGCAACGGGATGCTGCTCTCGCCGCACATCCGCCTGGCGGCGGCGTTCAACCACGCCCACATATTCCTCGACCCGAATCCCGATCCCGCGGCCGGCCTCGCCGAGCGCCGGCGCCTGTTCGCGTTGTCGCGGTCGGGCTGGGACGACTACGACCGCTCGCTGATCTCCCCGGGCGGCGGCGTGCACTCACGCGCGTCCAAGGCGATCCTCATCAGCGACGAGGTCACGGCGGCGTTGGGGATCGAGGCCGACAGCCTCACGCCCAACGAACTGATCTCCGCAATTCTGCGCGCGCCTGTCGACCTGCTGTTCAACGGCGGGATCGGCACCTACGTCAAGGCGAGCTCGGAGAGCCAGCGTGACGCCGGCGACCGCGCCAACGACGGCGTTCGCGTCGACGGTGCGCAGCTGCGCTGCCGCGTGGTCGCCGAGGGCGGCAATCTGGGGCTCACTCAGCGCGGGCGGATCGAGTACGCGCTGGCCGGCGGGGCCGACGCCGGCGGCGGGCGCATCAACACCGACGCGATCGACAACGTCGCCGGGGTCAACTGCTCAGACCACGAGGTCAACATCAAGATCCTCCTCGGCCAGCTGACGGCCACCGGCGAGATGAGCGACCGTGAGCGCAACGACCTGCTGCGCCAGATGACCGACGGGGTCGCCGAGCAGGTGCTCTACGGCAGCTACACCCAGACGCAGGCGATGAGCCTGGCCCTCAGCCAGGCGACCGCGATGGTCGAGGTGCACGCCCGGTTGATCCGCCATCTGGAGCAGGTGGCGTCGCTCGACCGGGAGATCGAGTACCTGCCCTCCGAGGAGGCGCTCGCCGCCCGGCGCGGTGAGCGACGCGGGCTCAGCGCGCCGGAGCTGGCGACGATCATGGCCTACTGCAAGATCTACCTGTACGTGCAGTTGCTCGACTCCGACCTGCCGGAGGATCCCTCTCTGGTGGCCGACCTTCAGCGTTACTTCCCGGAGCCTCTCCCGGAGCGCTACACCGACCAGATGCGCGATCACCGGCTGCGCCGGGAGCTGGTGGCCACGATCGTGGCCAACCAGCTCGTCGACCGAGCCGGGATGACGTTCGCCTTCCGGCTGGGGGAGGAGACCGGCGCGTCGGCGCCCGCCCTGGCGCGCGCCTACGCCGTCGCCCGCGAGGTCTTTTCGATGCGCGACTTCTGGGCCGAGGTGGAGGCGCTCGACAACCAGATCGAGGCCGGCACCCAGCTCTCGATGCTGATTGAGGGCCGGCGGCTGGTGGAACGGGCCGCGCGCTGGCTCGTGCGCTCGCGCGGACGCTCGGAGATCGACGTGACGGGGACGACGGCGCGCTTTGCCCCCGGGGCGCGGGTGCTCGCGCAGGCGCTGCCGGGGGTCCTGCTGGGCGCCGACCGCGAGTCCTTTCAGAATCGCCTCGTCGAGCTCGCCGCGGCCGGCGTGCCGCCGGGATTGGCACGGCACGTGGCGAGCATGCCGGCGCTGCTCTCGGCGTTCGACATCGTCGAGGACGGGGAGCTCACCGACGCCCCGCAGCCGGTGGTAATGGCCGTCTACTTCGGGATCGGCTCGCGACTCGGAATGGACTGGCTACGCGACCGGATCCTCGAGTTGCCCCGGAACGACCGCTGGCAGGCGCTGGCCCGGGCGGCGCTGCGCGACGATCTCTATGAGATGCACCGTGCGCTCACCCGCGACGTGCTGGCGCGCGGGACGAGCCTCGGGGCGCCGGCGGCGATCGACGGCTGGCTCGCCGCCAACCGAGCGGCGGTGGAGCGCTCGCAGAGCGTGGTCGCCGACGTCAAATCGGCGCGCACCTATGACACGACGACGCTGCCGGTGGCGTTGCGCGAGCTCAAGAACCTGGTGCCTGAGCCGGGGTAGACCCCGGCGGGACTCAGCTGACGGTCGCGATGCGGCTGTCGTAGGTGATGTTGCCCGGGCCCGACCAGCTGATACGCAGGCCGCCGGCGGAGGGGAGCTGCACGTCGGTGGTGAAGAAGCCGTCG
This sequence comes from Solirubrobacteraceae bacterium, assembly GCA_036268255.1. Classification (GTDB taxonomy): domain Bacteria; phylum Actinomycetota; class Thermoleophilia; order Solirubrobacterales; family Solirubrobacteraceae; genus Palsa-465. The sequence goes on from DATAUL010000144.1 coordinate 32,781, forward strand.
GGCCCTGAGCCGGTGACGGTGGCGACGTTGGCCCAGCTGCCCGAGCCGCGCGCCTTGAACTGCAGCACGGCCTTGCGCTGTGACGACGGCCGGATCTGGCCCCACACGGGTACGTTCGAGCCGTGCTTGGGTTTGGGCAGCCAGATCGGCAGCTCGAACGCGTAGTAGGCGGGCTTGGGCTGGTCGAAGGGGTAGGTCAGCAGGCCCGACTGGAACGTGCTCCAGTACGCGCGCGTCCCCTTCTTGTAGTGCGTGTTGGGAGCGTTGTCGACGAGCAGGAACTGGGAGAAGGCGGGCACCCGCGGATTGAGCCAGGCCATGTATTCGCCCTCGTTGATGTACTCGGCCTGCTGGGCCTGTGAGAACGTGACGAACGGGCTCGGATTGCGGCTCTGGACGCCCCATTCGGTGATGTCGATCGGCTTGCCGGCCGGCTGGTGGTAGGCGCGGGCGCTGCGATCGAGCGACGTCTCGATCCGCGACAGACCCGAGAGCGTCGCCGAGTCTGGATCGGAGCGCTTGAATGTCGGAGGATGGACGAAGTCGTAGGGATGGTGCGCCCAGCCGGCGGCATCGAACAGCGCGGGGTGGGCGCCGACGAACGCTCCCCGGTTGCCGGATGCCGGGCAGCCGATCTGGGTCGCGGCCGTGCCCGTGAGCGGCTTGTAGGCGCCGTTGAGGCAGTAGAACGCCCGGACGAACGTCAGTGGGTCCATGCTGGCGCCGTAGCCCTTGTGGCCGGCTCCGTAGGCAGCGGTCTCACCGATCATGATCGTGTCGTGGCGATGTCCGGTCCT
>DATAUL010000145.1:0-32474 GCA_036268255.1 Solirubrobacteraceae bacterium
GCCGACGATGCCGGAGGTGCCCATGAACCCGCGCTCGGGGTCGACGAGATGCATCGAGCCGCCGTACCCGCCGCACAGCCCATCGGTGCGGCCGTAGATCTCGGCCATGATCGCCTTGGTGTCGGTGCCGAGCGTGATCGGATAGCCGTGGCAGCGGTAGGTCGCCATCAGCTGATCGGTGGGCTCCAGTGTGGCCAGCGAGCCGACGATCGAAGCCTCGGCGCCGTCGGCGAGATGGGTGTGGCCCCGGATCACCCCGGGGTGGTCCTCGAAGGTGCGCTTGACGCGCTCCTCGAACTCCCGGATGCGCAACATCTGTCGGTAGATCCAGGTCAGGCGCTCGTCGTTGAGCTCTGCCAGGGGTGGGCTGGTGGTCAAGGTGAAACGGCTCCTCTCATGCGGCCGCCGGCGCGAACTGCGCGGCGGTCGTCTCGTACGCTCGCTCGAACTCCTGCTCGATCGGCAGGGCACGCAGATCCTCGGACAGGACCTCCACGCCCCAGGGCCCGGGATAGCCGGCGTGCTGGCAGGCTCTGACGTAGCCGGGGATGTCGAACTGCCCCTCGCCCGGAAGGCGCCGCCGGTTGGTGACCTCGTCCAGGGTGTCCTCCATATCCTCGAACTGACCGTCGGACAGCTCCACCCAGCGCAGGTACTCGGCGGGAATCCGGTGCAGCTCCTCGGGCGCAATCTTGAGTTTTGACATGTGCCAGGTGTCGATCGCCAGTCCTCCGTTGGCACGCCCGGCGCCCTGGACGAGCTGGAGCGCCGTGCCGAGGTCGCGGACGTTGACATCGAAGGGCATGAACTCGTACGCGACGGCGGCGTCGGTGTGCTCGGCGGCGTCGTCGCACAGCGCGGCGAACGCCTCCGTGAGGACGTCCAGCTCGCACGGCGTCCCCGGGATGTTGCCGACCTTGATGTGGTGGGCGTCGAAGGTGGCCGCCGTCTCGAACAGCAGCCGGCGAAGCTTGTCGGACTCCGCGCGCTCGTTGGTGCCGACGGGGGCGAAGAAGTCGGCCAGGAACTCGACCTCCAGGTACGCCAGCCCGGCGTCGTCGAAGATCGCCTTCATCTCCTTGAGCGAGCGCGTCTGGAGCTGATGCAGCGTGTCGGCGTGCCACAGGCCGATGCCCTTGAAGCCGACCCGCGCGGCCTGCGCACATCGATCACGCCAGTCGAACAGGCTCCACTCACGTCCGAAATGAACCTCAACCGGTCCGGCCGTGGTCCAATACAGATCCACCAGCTCAAGCTCGCCCATCGACGCTTCTTCTCCTTAGTGCGGCGACCGATTGCAACGTAGCGCCGCACCCCGGGCACGTCCAGTCATAGCGCGCAGCCCTTCTTGCCGATCAGCGCGCCGCGATCTGAACGAGCGCCTCGACCAGCTCGTTGGTGCGCGACAGCCACGGCGCGTGATCGGTGTCGATCTCGATCACCGGGTCACAGCCGGCCGCCGTGTACATGCGGCGCTGGATCGGCGGGCGGATCGCGCGGTCCTGCAGGCAGGAGATGTAGGCGCGGGGCAGTGCGGCGAAGGCGTCGGCGGCCGCGTCGTCAGGACCCTCGAAGGGCTGGGTGAACGGGACCACCGGCTGCGCGCCGCGCTGCGGCGTCGCCCATGCGATCTGCTCGGGCGTGCAGCAGTGATACAGCGCCTCGGGCGCGGCCTCGGGCGCCATCGTGGCTACCGGCGGATCCCCCTCGACGGTGATGTTGGCCTGCACCGAGTCGCCGGCGGCCTCGGGTAGCTGGGTGATCTCGATCAGGCTCTGCCCGGGTTGCGGGCAGAAGGCGGAGACGTAGACGAGACGCTCGACGAGCTCCGGGCGTCGGGCAGCCGCCTGGGTGACGACCATCCCGCCCATGCTGTGCCCGGTGAGGATCGCCGGCGGTCCGGCAGCCAATGCGTCGCCCACCGCCTCGGCGTAGCGATACAGGGTGATCTCCGCAAGCGGCGTCTCGTCGGCGCCCTGGCCGGGCAGGTCGATCGCCTCGGCGGTGTGGCCGGCCGCCTCAAGCCCCGGGATCACCCGCTTCCACACCCAGGCGCCGCCCATCGCGCCGTGCACCAGCAGGAACCTCGCCATCACCCGTCTCCCTCGTCGTGGCCGATCGTGCGGCGCGATCCTAACGGTGCCGGCGCGCCCCCATATGATGCGGCCACGGAGTCCTGAGAGGAGAGCTTGGCCGATGGCATCGACGCCGCCCGACGAGGATCTGACGTTCCCCAACCCGTACTCGGTGCCCACGCCCGAGGGGTGCGAAGGCTGGGAGGAGATGTACCCGTACTACGCGGTGTTCGACGAACGCCGGCGAGAGGCTGACGAGAACCGCTTCTGGTTCTGGAACTCGATGCACTTCCCGACACCGCATCCGGCGTTCGACGTCATCTGCATCGACTCCCCGTATCAGGCGGTCGGGGCGTGGCAGAACCGCGTGTTCGCCGTGCCGCCGGCGATGGGCATCGACTACCGCGCGGTCAACGGCTACATCTACATCTCGGCCAACCCGGTGACCGACCCGGCGAAGATCGCCGAGCGGGCCGAGTTCTTCCAGGCGCGAGCCGGGCACTACTTCGCCAACTGGGGGGAGCTGTATCCGAAGTGGCGGGCCAAGATGGAGGCGCTGATCGCCGAGCTGGACGCCCTCGTGGTCCCGGACCTGCCCGAGTACGAGCCCGACGAGGTCGCGTTCGGCACGGACCGCAACACCGCGTTCTACGAGGTGCTCGACGCCTACCCCCGCCTGCTGCGCCTCGGCGACCTGATGTGGCAGCACCACTTCGAGTTCCTGCTGCTCGGCTACGGCGCGTACGCGACGTTCGCCGAGCTGTGCAAGGCCGAGCTACCCGACATCCCCGATCAGCACATCGCGCAGATGGTGGCCGGCATCGACGTACTGCTGTTCCGCCCCGACGCCGAGTTGCGCCGCCTGGCGGCGCTGGCGATTGAGACCGAGGTCGACGGCGCGTTCGTCGAGGGGCGCACGCCCGCCGAGATCGACGCCGCGCTCGCCGAGTCCGAGGCCGGCCGAGCGTGGCTGGCTGAGCTGGAGAAGATCAAGGATCCGTGGTTCAACATGGCGACCGGCGACGGGCTGACCCACTACTACCGCAGCTGGCTCGACGATCCGAGCATTCCCTACGCCTCGCTCGTCGGCCACGTGGCGGCGCTGCGCGCCGGCGCCCCGGCCGAGCGGCCCACGGACGAGATCGAGCGCGAGCGCGACCGGCTCGCCGACGGCTACGGCGCGCTGCTCTCCGACGAGGTCCGCGGCCCTTGGAACGACCTGCTGGCCCTCAGTCGCATCGTGTTCCCCTACGTGGAGGAGCACAAGTTCTACTGCGACTACTGGTTTCTCACCCGCTGGTGGAACAAGGTCCGCGAGTTCGGGGCGCTGTTCGCGCACCACCGCTTCCTCCAGGACGGCGAGGACATCTTCCAGCTCTCACGCCACGAGGTCGCATCGGCGCTCGACGAGCTGGTGCTGACCTGGGCGACCGGTGGCCAGGCGCTGGGTCCGATCCACTGGCCGCCGATCGCCGCGCGGCGCAAGGAGCTGCTGGAGAAGCTCAGCCACTGGACGCCGCCGCCGGCGCTGGGCGTCGTGCCCGAGGCGATCAACGACCCGATGACGATCATGCTGTGGGGCGTGACGACCGACCGCGTGCGCGAGTGGGCGCGCCAGCAGACGGGCGGATCGGAGCTCAACGGCGCCGCCGCATCGCCGGGCATTGTCGAGGGGCCGGCGCGGGTGGTGCGTTCGCTTGCCGAGCTCGCCGAGGTGCGCGAGGGCGAGATCCTCGTGTGCGGCTCGACGTCTCCCGCCTGGGCGCCGATCTTCAACAAGATCAAGGCCACGGTCACCGATGTCGGCGGCGTGATGTCGCACGCGGCGATCGTGGCCCGCGAGTACGGCCTGCCTGCGGTGGTCGGCACGGGGCGGGCGACGTCGGAGATCCGGACCGGGCAGGCGATTCGCGTCGACGGCTCCACCGGGGTGGTCACGCTGCTGCGCGACGAACGATGAGCGCCGCGCCGATCAAGACGCTCAAGGAGCTGCGCGCCGCCGACGCCGACCAGTTCGGCGGCAAGAGCGCCAGCCTCGGCGAGCTGCTCGGAGCCGGCATTCCCGTCCCGCCGGGATTCGCGCTGCCGGCCGCCGCGTTCACGGAGTTCATTGCCGGCGCCGGACTTGCCCCCGCCATCGCCGAGCACCTGGCAACTGCGGGCGACGGCGTCGACGGGCTGCAGGCCGCCGCGCGACGGATCGGCGAGGCGATCCACGCCACCGATGCCCCGGCTCACCTCGCGTCCGCAGTGACGACGGAGTACGCGCAGCTCGCCGGCGACGACTCACCGGTGGCGGTGCGCTCGAGCGCACTCGGCGAGGACAGCGCGGAGGCGACCTTCGCCGGCCAGCAGGAGACGATCCTGTGGGTGCGCGGTGCCGACCACGTGCTCGAGTCGATCCGCGCGTGCTGGGCGAGCCTCTACAGCACCGAGGCGATCAGCTACCGCCGCCGCTTGGAGGGGTCAGAGCCGGCGATGGGGGTGACCGTGCAGCGGATGGTCGACGCCTCGGTCTCGGGCGTGATGTTCACCTGCAATCCGCTCAGCGGCGATCGCAGCATGGTCGCGATCAACGCCGCCTGGGGCCTCGGTCTGGCGGTCGTCGGCGGCGAGGTCACGCCCGACGATCTGCTCGTCTCCAAGGTCACCGGCGAGGTCATTCGCGAGACGATCGCCGACAAGCGCGTCCAGTACGTCCCGGCCGCCGGCGGCCACGGCACCGAGTGCGTCGCCGTCGACGCCGAACGGCGGCAACAGCGCTGCCTGGACGCAGCGGCCGTGAGTCGCCTGATCGAGCTCGCCCGCCGCGTGGAGAGTCACTTCGGCTCACCTCAGGACGTCGAATGGGCGATCGACGGCGACGGAGAGCTGTTCGTCCTGCAGTCGCGACCGGTCACGGGCCTGCCAAAGCGGACGAGCGCCCCGCGGCCCGCCTCGGCGATGGCACTGGTGATGGGCACGTTCGGCGCCCGGCAGTCGAAGAAGGACTGATGGGCCTCACCGACGACGACGTCCGCGAGATCCTCCGGATCGTCGACGAGTCCGACGTGGAGGAGCTCCAGATCCAGACGGAAGGGTTTTCGCTGCACGTGAGCCGGGGCGCCCCCATCGCACCATCCCCCGCGCCTCCGCCCGCACCCCTCGCGTCCGCCCCGGCCCCCGACGCCGCCGAGCCATCAACGCCGGCGGCCGACGAGGACACCGTCCTCGTCCCGTCGCCGATGCTGGGGACGTTCTACCGCGCCGAGGCGCCGGGGGCGTCGCCGTTCGTCGAGGTCGGGGCGACGGTCGGGCCCGACAGCACGGTGTGCATCATCGAGGTGATGAAGATGATGAATTCGGTGGCCGCCGGAGTGAGCGGGACGGTCGTCGAGGTGTGCGCGGAGAACGGCGAGCTGGTCGAGTACGGGGAGCCGCTGCTCCGGGTCCGAGTGGCGTGAGGCGCGTCCTGATCCCCAACCGCGGCGAGATCGCCGTGCGGATCGTGAACGCCTGCCGGAAGCTTGACCTGGAGTGCGTGGTTGGCGCGTCGGAGGCCGACCTGGATGGGATGGCCGCGCGGATGGCCGACCGGGTGGTGTGCCTGGGACCCGGCCCCGCCCGCGACAGCTACCTGCGGGCCGACATCGTCGTGCAGGCCGCGCTGGGCACCGGCTGCGACACGATCCATCCCGGCTACGGCTTCCTGTCCGAGAGCCCGTCCCTGGCGAGCCTGGCGCGGGAGAACGGGCTGACATTCGTCGGGCCGCCGGTATCGGCGATCGAGCTCGCCGGCGACAAGCTGGCCGCCCGCGCCGCCGCGCAGCGCGCCGGCGTCCCCGTGCTGCCCGGCGGGGAGGCGCCATCGCGGCAGCGCGCCCGCGAGCTGGCGACGGAGCTCGGCTACCCGGTGCTCGTCAAGGCGGCCGGCGGCGGGGGAGGGCGGGGGATCAAGCGCGTCGACGACGAGAGCCAGCTCGGCGCGCTGCTGTCGCTGGCGCGCCAGGAGGCGGGGGCGGCGTTCGCCGACGACCGCGTCTACCTCGAGCGGCTGGTGACGCCGGCGCGCCACGTCGAGGTGCAGATCGCCGCCGACGAGCACGGGGCGGTCGTGCACCTGGGCGAGCGCGACTGCTCGGCGCAGCGCCGGTATCAGAAGGTGGTGGAGGAGGCGCCTGCCCCGGCGCTCGCGCCCCAGACGCGGGCGACGTTGCTGGAAGCGGCCGTGGCGCTGGCCGCCGAGATTGGGTACGAGAACCTGGGGACCGTCGAGTTCGTCGTCGATCCCCAAACTGGAGAGCCGTTCTTCCTCGAGGTCAACTGCCGCATCCAGGTCGAGCACCCGGTCACCGAGGCGGTGTGCGATCGCGACCTCGTCGTCCTGCAGCTGCGGATCGCCGGCGGCCGGCGGCTGGGCTTCTCCCAGGAGGAGGTCAGGTTCTCCGGGCATGCGATCGAATGCCGGCTCAACGCGGAGGACCCCGCGCGCGGCTTCGCACCGTCGCCCGGCACCCTGGAGCTGTTCTCCGTGCCCGACCGTCCCGGCCTGCGGGTCGACACCTTCTGCGCCCCCGGTGCCGCCATCCCCCCGTACTACGACTCGCTCATGGCCAAGCTGATCGCCCACGGCGAGAACCGCGACCAGGCGATCAGGCTGCTGCTCGATGTCCTCGCCGACACCGACGTCGAGGGCGTGGAGACCAACCGCACGCTGCTGATCGACGTGCTCGGCCACCCGGACTTCCAGGCGGCCCGGGTCACCACGAACTGGCTGGAGCACGTCCTCCGATGACCCGAACGATCGAGTTCATCGACACGACGACGCGGGACGGCAACCAGAGCCTGTGGAGCGCAACCGGGCTGACCACACCGGATGTGCTGGCGATCGCGCCCGTGCTCGACCAGGTCGGCTACCACGCGCTCGACTTCACCTCGAGCACCCACATGGCGGTCTCCGTCCGCTTTCACCAGGAGGATCCGTGGGAGCGCATCCGCCGGGTGAGCTCCGCCATGCCCGACACGCCGCTGGGGATGATCACGCCCGGCATGCGCTTCATCTCCTGGGTGCCGGCCGGCGAGGACGTGATGCGACTCGCCTTCCGGCTCGTCGCGCGCAACGGCATCCGCCGGCTGAAGATCGCCGACCCCTCCAACGACCCGGCGCGCATCCAGCGGCTGGCCGCGATGGCTCGCCAGGAGGGGATCGAGGAGATCGTCGTCGGGCTGACCTACTCGATCAGCGCCGTCCACACCCACGCGTATTACGCCGAGCGCGCGGCCGCACTCGCCGGCTGCGCCGAGATGGACCGGATGTACCTCAAGGACCCCGGTGGCCTGCTCACGCCAGACGCCGTCCGTGAGCTGGCGCCGGCGCTGCTGGCGGCCGCCGGCGAGCGGCCGCTCGAGCTGCACAGCCACTGCACGATCGGGCTCGCCCCGCTCGTCTATCTGGAGGGGGTCCAGGCCGGTTTCGGGGTGGTGCACACCGCCTCAGGTCCGCTGTCGCGCGGCACGTCCCAGCCGGAGGTCGTGTCGACGGCGCGCAACCTCGAGGCCTCCGGCTACGCACACGGGCTCGACCTGGAGCGCCAGGCGGTCGTCTCCGAGCACTTCCACGCGATCGCCCGCGCCAAGGGCCTGCCGGCGGGCGCCCCGCGGGAGTTCGACGCCGCCTACTACCGCCATCAGCTGCCGGGCGGGATGGTGACCACGACGCGCCGGATGCTCACCGAGCTGCGCCGTCCCGAGCTGTTCGACGCGGTCCTCGAGGAGGTCACGAGGGTGCGGGCGGAGATGGGCTATCCGATCATCGTCACGCCGGTGTCGCAGTTCATCGCCAGCCAGGCCGCCCACAACGTGATCGACGGCGAGCGCTGGCGTACCGTCTCGGACGAGACGGTGCGGTACTTCCTGGGCCACTACGGCGAGCCGCCGGCGCCCGTCGACTCGGCGATCGCCGACCGCGTGCTGGCTCGTCCCCAGGCGGCCAAGCTCGGCGACCTTCAGCCGTTGAGCCTCGAGGGGGCCCGAGAGCGCTTCGGCCGGCGGATCTCGGAGGAGGAGCTGCTGCTGCGGCTGACGATGCCGGCGCAGCAGGTCGACGCGATGATCGCCGCCCGTGACGGGAGCGACGGTGCCGGCACACGACCGCTCGCCGCCGCCCGCCCCGGTCGCTCGCCGATCGTCACGCTCCTGCGCGAACTCCAGCAGCGCGAGTCCATTCAGAGCGCCGAGGTCGTCTCGGGCGACGACCGGGTGGTGTGGCGCCGTGCTTGACCTCGCCGGGGTGCGCGGGTTCGTGTTCGACATCGACGGGACGCTCCTGCACCGCGGACCCGACGGCCGGGGCCGGCCCCAGCCGGGAGCGCCCGAGGTGCTTTCCCGCATCCGCGACAGCGGGCGCCGGCTGGCGCTGTTCACCAACGGCAGCCACGTGCCGAGCGCGCGGATCGCGGCCGGGCTGCGCGACGACGGTCTCGATGTCGCCGACGACGAGCTGATCACCCCCGTCGACAGCGCCACCAGCCATATCCTGGCTCACCATCGCGACGATCCGGTGCTGGTGTTCGGCTCCCCGGCGGTGCACGAGCACATGGCCGCCCGCGGCGTGCGTCTCGCCGGCGGCGAGGAGGCCCGGGCGGTGTTCGTCGCGCATCTGCCGCAGGTCGACATGGACGAGCTCGATCGCGCCGCGCGCGCGGTCGTCGCCGGGGCGCCGCTGTACACCGGCAGCTACGTCCGCGGCTACGCCGGAGCCAACGGCATGATCTTCAGCCGCAACTCGATGATCGCCGCGGCGATCGCCAAGGTCACGGGCGCCCGCCCGCGGGTGCTCGGCAAGCCGTCGCGCCCGGCGGTGGCCGAGCTGCGCAATCGGCTCGGCATGCCCACCTCCGAGCTGGCCGTGATCGGCGACGACCTCGGGATGGATGTCGCTCTGGGGCGGATGGGCGGCTCGACCACGGTGCTGGTACGCAGCGGAATCAGCGGCGCGATCGACCTGGCGACCGTGCCGGCGCGCCGGCGGCCCGACGCCGCCGTCGACGGCGTCGCCGAGCTGCTCGACTGGCTGTGACGCGTGACTCGGAGCGGGTTGTGCACCGTGGCGGTACACAAGGCGCTCAGAGTCAGCGCAGCTAGCCGCCGGCCTCGACGATCGCGCGCCAGATGTTCTCGCCGTTAGCGGGCATCCCCACGTGGCGCACCCCGAGATGGGCGAGCGCGTCGCACACTGCGTTATGCACCGCGGGGGTGGCGCCGATCGTGCCCGACTCGCCGATCCCCTTGGCGCCGAGCGGGTTGACCGGAGTCGGGGTCTCCATCACCACCCGCTCGAACGACGGCAGCTCGGCCGCCGACGGGATGCAGTAGGTGACGAGGTTGGAGTGCTGGGGGTTGCCCTCGGAGTCGTAGCGGACCTCCTCATAGAGCGCCTGGGCGATTCCGGCGGCCAGGCCGCCGTGGACCTGACCCTCGGCGATCATCGGATTGATGATCGTGCCGGCGTCGTCGCAGGCGATCATTCGCAGCAGCCGCACCGAACCGGTGTCGGCATCGACCTCGACGACGGCGACGTGGGCGCCAAACGGGAACGTCGGCTGCTCGGGCTTGAAGTCGGTCTCGATGCTCAGCTCGGCCAGCTGGCCGTCGGCCTCGAGCCGTCCGGCCAGGTCGGCCCAGTCCAGGGCGGGCTCGGGGGCGCCGGTGACGTGGAAGCGGCCGCCGTCCAGGTTGAGCACCATGTCCTCGGGGTTGGCCTCGAGCTGCTCGGCGGCCAGCTGCTTGGCGCGGTCGACCACCATCTCCGAGGCCTGGCCGGCGGCCGCGCCCCCGATCTGGGTCGACTTGGAGCCGTAGGTGCCCGTGCCGCGGGGGACGCGGTCGGTGTCGCCGGCGACGACCTGGATGCGCTCGACGTCGATGCCGGTCCGCTGAGCGACGATCTGGGCGAACGTCGTCTCGTGTCCCTGGCCGTGTGAGAACGACCCCGTGCGCACGATCGCGCCGCCGTCGTCGGTGATCTCGACGGCGCCAAATTCCCCTTCGCTGATGCCGTTGGTGATCTCCACATACACGCTGATGCCGATGCCCAGCAGCGTGCGCGAGCCGTCTGCGCGGAGCTGCGCCTGCTCGCGGCGCAGCTCGTCGTAGCCGGCCTGCTCGAGCGCGCGCTCCAGCGCCCCCGCGTAGTCGCCGACGTCGTACGTGGTGCCCACAGCGGTGGTGAACGGGAACGCGTCGGCGGCGATGAAGTTGCGCCGCCGGACCTCGGCCGGATCGAGCCCGGCCTCTGCGGCGAAGATGTCGATCGCCCGTTCGATCATCTGCGAGGCCTCGGGCCGTCCCGCGCCGCGCACCGGACCGGTGGGTGTCGAGTTGGTGACGACCGCGGTGATGTCGACCTCGATCTTCGGGATGTCGTAGACGCCGCTGGCCATCATCTGGGTCAGGACGGCGAGGAACGCACCGATCCCGGGATAGGCGCCGGAATCCTGGAGGATCTTGATGCGCAGCGCCTGGAGCTTGCCCTCCCGGCTGCCGCCGAGCTTAAAGTCGATCTCCTGAGCGCGGCCGTGATGCATGGAGACCATGTGCTCAGAGCGCGTCTCGGTCCAGCGGACGGGCCGGCCGGTCTCACGGGCCACCCAGCCCATCAGGATGTCCTCGACGTCGAGCCCCTTGCCGCCGAAGCCGCCGCCGACGTCGGGGGCGATCACGCGCACCTGCTCCTCCTCCAGGCCGAGCGCCCCGACGAGGACGCTCTTGTCCTGGTGTGGAGTCTGGGTGGAGAGCCAGATCGTCAGCTTGCCGTCGGAGAACTCCGCGACAGTCGCCCGAGGCTCGATCGGCAACGCCAGCAGGCGGGGACTCTCATTGGTGCCGGAGACCACGATCTCGCAGTCGGCGAGGAGCGCCTCGTCGGGCTCCTGCGGCGGGATCCGCAGGCAGGTATTGGAGCCGGCGGGCTCGAACAGCAGCACCTCGTCGGCCTCCGCCTTGCGGATGTCGATCACGGCGGGCAGCGACTCGTACTCCACGAACACCATCTCGGCGGCGTCGACCGACGCCTCGCGGGACTCGGCGAGGACGATGGCCACGATCTCGCCGGCGAAGCGCACCTTGTCGGAGGCGATCGCCGGGCGGTTCATGCTCTCGTGAACCTGCAGCATCGGCGGGGGAGGGCTGGGCGGCAGACCGATCTCGGCAGCGGTGAACACCTGCACGCCCGGGAGGGCACGAGCCTCGTCGGCGTCGATCGAGGTGATCCGGCCGTGCGCCACGTAGGAGCGCACGAACGTCACGTGCAGCGCGTCCTGGACGCGCTGGTCATCGACGTAGCGCCCGTGCCCGAGGAGAAAGCGTGGGTCCTCGCGGCGGCGAATCCTCTGTCCGATTCCGGTGGCCATGGCGGCGTCCTTTCCTACTGCGGGTCGACGAAGTTGGGGGGCTGTTTGGTGAAGCCGGCGGCCACTGCCGCCAGCTGGTTCGGGGAGCCGATGAGGCCGAGCTGGAGCTGGGCCTCGAGCGAAAGGGTGTCTTGGGGCGGTCCCGTCCATGACTCGTCGAACAGGCGCTTGGCGCTGCGAACGGCGTCAGGAGAGCGGCCGGCGATCTGCCCGGCCAGGCCACGGGCGGCAGCGAGCGGCTCCGGTGAAGTGCGCGTGACGACGCCGAGGCGAACCGCCTCCTGACCGTCGAACACCCTGCCGGTGAACGTCAGCTCCTTGGCCACGTCGATGCCCACCAGCCGCGGCAGCGTCCGGGTGATCGCCATGTCGGGGATCAGGCCCCACTTGACCTCCATCACCGACAGTCGGGCATCCGGCGCAGCGATCCGGATGTCGGCGCCGAGCGCGATCTGCAGCCCGCCACCGAAGCAGTTGCCGTGCAGGGCGGCGATCACCGGCATCGGCAGCGTCGTCCAGTCGTAGGCGGAGCGCTGGAACCAGTTGGGCACGTCGCCCTGAACGCGGTCGGTCAGTCCCTCGACACCACCGCCGGCCTGCATGATCGATACGACATCCAATCCCGAGCAGAAGCTCGGCCCCTCGCCGTGCAGGACGACGGCGCGCACGCCCGGCTCGGTCTGCAGGCGCTCCGCGGCATTGATGATGCCCTCGAACATCGCCGCGTCGAGGGCGTTGTGCTTGTCGGGGCGCGACAGGGTGACCACGGCGACGTGGTCGGCGGTCTCGATCTGGACGCGCGGGGAATCGGCCATCTCAGGGCGGGAGCGTATTCAGTCCGCGAGCGCGACCGGGTCGCCGAGGCGGACCGCTCCCCCGGAGAGGACCTCGCCATAGATCCCGAAGGGCAGCGGCTCGGTGCCGTCGAGATCGCGCCGGTACTCGCCGAGCAGGTCGAGCGTCGGCAGGTCGACCTCGCCGCTCTCCGGGTCGCGGCTGGTGATCAGGCAGCGTCCGACGTGGCCGTGCATGGCGAGCGTCGTCTCACCAACGTGGACACGGCGCCCCACCCAGCCGTCCTCTTCGTGGGCCTCGATGCCGTCGACCTCGATCAGCATCCGGAAGCGCCGTGCGTCGAGTGAGTCACGCTGCGCGGCCTCGGCCAGCCGGCGCAGCGAGGAACGCGAGACGACCGAGGTCGCCCCCTCCCGGCCCCGGTCGACGGCGATCTCCGGCCGCACGAGCCGCAGCGGGCGATCCAGCTGGTTCGAGAGCGCCTCGGACCACGGGCCGCGCAGCTCCCGGGCGTCGCGTTGCGCGGAGAAGAAGCGCGTCTGCACGGTCTCGCCGTAGTCCAGCACCCCGGCGGCACGGGTTCCGTCCGGGAACGTGAGCGCCAACGTCTGCGCCTCGGCGTCGTACTCGGGGACGATCGTCTGCAGCTGCCCGAGCTGCTTGCCGTTGATCATCCTGCCCCGCTCATCGATGACGTAGAAGACGCGGTCGCCCTCCGCCCCGAGCTCGCCGAGCTCGATCGCCTCGACGGTGCTGACGCGCATGCCCTTGACGGGCGTGGTCATCAGCGCGCACACCGAGACGGCCATCAGGCCGCCGCCTGCTCGGCCCAGTCGCGATACAGCTCCCAGTAACGCCCGCCGGCGTCGAGCAGCTCCTGGTGGGTTCCCTGCTCCACGATTTCGCCGTACTCCATGACGAGGATCCGGCTGGCGTTGCGGATCGTCGAGAGCCGGTGGGCGATCACGATCGACGTGCGGCCGGCGACGAGGCGGCGCAGACCCTGCTCGATCAGGCTCTCCGTGTGTACGTCGACGTTGGCCGTGGCCTCGTCGAGGACGAGGATCCGCGGGTCGGCGACGAGCGCACGGGCGAAGGCGATGAGCTGGCGCTGGCCGGCCGACAGCTGGATCCCTCGCTCGCCGACCTGGGTGTCGTAGCCGTGCTCCAGCGCCATGATGAAGTCGTCGGCGCCGACGGCACGGGCGGCGTCGCGCACATCGAAGTCGGAGACCTCGCCCCGCCCGCCCCGGCCGAAGCAGATGTTCTCGCGGACGGTGCCGCTGAACAGAAAGCCCTCCTGCGGGACCATGCCCATCTGCGAGCGCAACGACTGCGCGGTGACCGAGCGCAGGTCATGTCCGTCGACCAGCAGCGCCCCGTCCGTCGGGTCATAGAAGCGCGCGACGAGCTTGGCGAACGTCGACTTACCGGCGCCGGTCTCGCCGACGAGGGCGATCGTCTCGCCGGGCGCGACGTTGAGGTTGATGTCGCGCAGCGCGTACGCGCCGTCCGGATCGGCGCCGTAGCGGAACGAGACGTCGCGAAACTCAAGCCGGCCCGCAACCCGTGGCAGCGCCACCGCATCAGCGGCGTCGGTGATCTCCGGCTGCTCGTCGAGGAGCCCGAAGATCTTGTCGAGGGCCGCCATCCCGGACTGGTAGGTGGTGTAGAGCTGGGAGAGCTGCTGGATCGGGTCGAAGAAGTTGTTCAGCGCGGCGATGAAGGCGAACACCACGCCCGTCGACGTGTGGCCGTTGATCGCCTCGATCCCGCCGATGACGAGGATCTCGACCGTCACCAGCGCTGACAGCAGCTCGACGGCCGGGAAGTAGGCGGCGTTGAGCTTGACCGTCGTCATGTTGGCCTCGCGGTTGGCCTCGTTGAGCTTGCGGAACTCGTCGATGTGGCGGCGCTCCTGGCCAAACGAGCGCACGACCCGGATCCCCGAGAGCGTCTCGGCCAGGTAGGCGGTGATCGTCGCGATCTTCTCGCGAGTCAACCGGTAGGCGTCCGCCGAGGCGATGCGGAAGGCGAGCGCCCCGATGAACAGCAGCGGCAGCGCCAGGAACGTCAACAGCGCGAGGTGGAAGTCGAGCACGAGCAGGATCGCGATCACGCCGATCAGCGTCAGGCTCGACTGGATCAGGGTGGCCAGCCCGTCCTCGACGAGCTGGTCGAGCGCCTCCACGTCGTTGGTCATGCGGCTGATCAGCCATCCCGCGCGGTTACGCGAGTAGAACCCGATCGAGAGCGACTGCAGGTGGGCGAACAGCTTCAGGCGCAGGTCGCGCAGCGCCCGCTGGCCGACCCAGCCGACGAGGTACGTCTGCGCATACGTGCACAGGCCGTACACGACCGCCGAGAGCAGGAAGACAGCTACGACGCGATCAAGCACGCCCGTGTTGTGGTGGTTGATCCCCTGGTCGATCGCGACCTTGGCCAGCGGGGCGGGCGCCAGCGCCGCCGCCGTGGCCAGCACGAGCGAGACGAACATCGCGAGAACGCGCCAGCGGTAGGGCGCGAGGATCTCGGCCAGGCCGCGCAGCTTGCGCCCCCGGCCGCCGGTCTCGTGCAGGCGCCGCCGCAGCTCGGAGTAGGAGAAGGCGCTCATAGCCCAGCCGCCTCCGGCGTCTTGCGGTTGAGGAAGACCTGGTCGGGGAGGCCCGAGCGGACGATCTCGCCATACAGCTCAGAGGTCTCCAGGAGCTCGTCGTGGGAGCCGTCGGCGATCACCCGGCCATGGTCGAGGACGACGATCCGGTCGGCGAGCGCGATCGTCGACAGGCGATGGGCGATCACGAACGTCGTGCGGTTGGCCATGACCTCCTGCAGTGCCTGCTTGATCTCCGACTCGGTCGTCGCGTCGACGGACGAGGTGGCGTCGTCCAGCACGAGGATCCGCGGCTCAGCGAGGACCGCGCGGGCGATCGCGATCCGCTGGCGCTGCCCGCCTGAGAGCGTCAGCCCACGCTCGCCGATCATCGTGTCGTAGCTCTTGGGCAGGCGCTCGATGAAACCGTCGGCCTGGGCGGCGGCGGCGGCGCGCTCCACCTCTTCGCGGCTGGCGTCGCCGCGCGCGTAGGCGATGTTGTCGTGCACGGTGCCCGAGAACAGAAACGGGTCGTCGGTGACCACGGCGAGCTCGCGCCGCAGGCTGTCCAGCTCCACCGAGCGCACGTCGGCGCCGTCGATCGACACGGTGCCGGCGGTCACGTCGTACAGCCGCGGCAGCAGCGAGACGAGCGCCGACTTGCCGGAGCCCATCGCGCCGACGAGGGCGATCGTCTGGCCGGCGGGGACGTCGAGGTCGACGTCCGACAGCGCCCGCGTGATGCCGCCCTCGAACATCAACCCCACGCCCTCGAAGCGCACGTGACCGCGGCCCGGGGGCAGCGGCGGCGCGTCGGGCGGACTGGCGATCTCAGGCTGGCGGTCGAGAATCTGGAAGATCCGTGCCCCCGAGGCGGTCGAGCGCTGCGCGGCGCCGAGCATGTAGCCGAGGGTCCGCATCGGCGTGATCAGCATCAGCAGGTAGGCGTAGAAGGCGGTGAACGCGCCCACCGACAGCGAGCCGTTGATCACCTCACGACCGCCGAACAGGAGGATCGCCGCCAGCCCGAGGTTGGGCAGGAAGCTGATCAGCGGGTTGTAGAAGGCCTGGATGCGGGTGGCGTACACCTGCTGTTGAAACACCCGCTCCGTGGTGTGCTCGAAGCGCTCGTATTGGCGAGCCTCCTGGGCGAAGGCCTTGACGACCCGCACCCCGGATAGGTTCTCCTCGGTGTCGGCGGTCAGCTCGGCGATCCGCTGCTGGGCCTCCTGCATCGCCGGCCTGGACTTGTGTCCGTAGCGGTTGGCGATGAGCACGACGAACGGCACCGGGGCGAGCGAGATCGCCGCCAGCCCGGGCTGCAGCAGGAACATCGCCACCGCCGCCAGCAGGATGGTGGCCAGCGACTGGGCGATGAAGATCAGCCCGTAGCCAAGGAAGAAGCGCACCGACTGCAGGTCGACCGTGGCCCGCGACATCAACTGGCCGGTCTGCTGGTGGTCGAAGAACGACAACTCCAGTTGCTGCAGGCGGTTGTACATCGCGGTGCGCAGGTCCATCTCGACGCCGAGCGAGACCTGACCGGCGATCAGCCGGCGAAACACGGAGAGCACCAGCCGGACGAGGCCCGCCCCGAGGATCGCCAGCGCCAGGAGGATCAGCTCGTGGTGATGGTGGGCTCGGATCGCGTTGATCGCGACGCCCGTCAGAAAGGGAATCAGGACCGTAGCGCCGAGGGCGCCGCCGGCAAGCGCGAACGACCAGATCACCCCTCGTCGGTAGGGGCCCAGGAAGCCAAGCAGTCGCCGGAACGTAGACATACTTCAGAAAGTATAGTTGGGTTCCGTTTGTTCCCGGGACCGCGAGACTTCGGCCCGGCGGCGGCCGACGCGCTCGCCGCCGGCACCCGATACCGACCCTCACCAGGAGCCACGCCATCCCATGACTTCGAACCCCCGCGAGGACGACGACGGGACCCAGATCAGCCGCCGGCGCTTCGTGACCGGGACGCTCGCGGCCGGGGCGGCCGCTGCCGGGGCGGGCGGGGCCGCCTCCGCCGACGCGGCCGCGACCAAGCACAACAAGAAGCCCAAGCCCAAGCGACACAAGCCGGCGTCGACGACGCGCAGCGCGGACGTCGTCGTGGTGGGTGCCGGCATCTCTGGGCTCACCGCCGCGCGGGCCGTCAGGGCCGCCGGCCATTCCGTGATCGTGCTCGAGGCGCGCGGTCGGGTGGGTGGGCGCTGCTTCAGCCGCCCCCTGGGCGTTCCGGGGGCGAGCGACGTGGCCAACATGGGAGCGACGTTCGTCGGGCCCACCCAGACTGAGATCCTGGGTCTGATGAGTGAGCTGGGGATCCCCAAGTTCGATGTCTACTCCGCCGGCTCGCTCCTGTACTACGAGAGCGGCAAGCTGAGCCGGTACACCGGGACGATCCCGCCCTCCAGCGACCCCACGGCCGTGCTGGAGCTCGGGGCGGGAATGTCGCAGATCGACCAGATGGCGTCGACGGTCCCGCTCGACAAGCCGTGGGCGGCCCCCAACGCCGGCGCCTGGGACTCGATCACCGTCGAGACCTGGTCTGAGCAGAATCTTCTGTCCGCCGACGCCCAGAAGCTGTTCGCGTTGGCGGTCGAGGCAATCCTCTCCGTCGAGCCCCGTGACGTCTCGTTCCTGTACCTGCTGTTCTACATCCACGCCGCGGGCAACATCGAGGTGCTGATCGACAACGCCGGCACGGGCGGCGCTCAGGATTTTCGCGTCTCTGGCGGCACGCAGGGCATCGCCGTCAAGATGGCCGACCAGCTCGGGCGCAAGCACGTGCTGCTCAACAACCCGGTGCGGCTCCTCAGCCAGGGCCGCAAGAGCATCGTCGCCCACGCCGACAAGGCGACGGTCACGGCCAAGCGGGCGATCGTCGCGATCCCACCGCATCTCGCCGGGCGGATCGCCTACGAGCCGCGGATGGCGGCCGTACGCGATCAGCTCACCCAGCGGGTCCCGGTCGGCTCCCTGATCAAGACGATCGCCGTCTATGACACGCCGTTCTGGCGCGACGAGGGCCTCAACGGCCAGGTGACCTCCGACCAGGGGCCGGTCAAGGCGACGTTCGATGCCTCGCCGGCGAGCGGAACCCCCGGGGTGCTGCTCGGGTTCATCGACGGCGACGACGCCCGGGCGCTCGACGACAAGTCCGATGCCGAGCGGGCCAGCGCGGCCCTCGCCTCCTACGTCCGCTACTTCGGCAAGGAGGCGGGCAACCCGCGCGCCTACCTCGACCAGGTGTGGGCCAACGAGATCTACACCGGCGGCTGCCCCGTGGGGATCATGCCGCCGGGCGTGATGACCGAGTACGCATACGCCCTGCGTGAGTCCAGCGGCCGCATCCACTGGGCCGGCACCGAGACGGCCACCGTCTGGACGGGGTACATGGACGGGGCCGTGCAGGCGGGCAAGCGGGCCGCCGCCGAGGCGCTCGCCGAGTTATAGGCTCCGTCGGCCACTACCGAGGAGGAGCCGTGACGACGGTCCGGGAAGCGACCTTCGAGCTGTTTCGCGCACATGGAATGACGACGATCTTCGGCAACCCCGGCTCGACCGAGCTGCCGATGCTCGCCGACTTCCCGGATGACTTCAGCTACGTGCTCGGCCTCCAGGAGCTGGTCGTCACGGGAATGGCCGACGGCTACGCCCAGGCCAGCGGGAAACCCACCCACGTCAATCTGCACACGGGTCCGGGAGTCGGCAACGCCGTGGGCGGCATCCTCAACGCGCAGGCCAACAAGTCGCCGCTGGTCATCACCGCCGGTCAGCAGGTGCGCCCGCAGATCACGATGGAGGCACTGCTCACCAACCGCGACGCCACCGTCGTGCCCGAGCCCTACGTCAAATACAGCCACGAGCCCCCGCGCGCGCAGGACGTGCCCGGGGCGCTTGCCCGGGCGATCGCGCACGCGATGCTCCCGCCGCGCGGGCCGGCGTTCGTCTCGATCCCGATGGACGACTGGAACCAGGAGGCCGACGAGGATCGCGCCGTGCGCGCCGCTGCCCGCCACGTCAACGGGCGGGCAGCGCCGCACCCCGATGCCCTGGCTGACCTCGCGTCCCGCCTGGGCGCCGCCGCCAATCCCGTGCTCGTCGTCGGCGCGGATGTCGATGCCGCCGGCGGCTGGGATCACGCCGTCGCGCTGGCGGAGAAGCAGCGCCTTCCCGTCTGGGCGCCCCCGGCGCCCGGCGGATCGCGCATCGGCTTTCCCGAGGGCCATCCGCAGTTCGCCGGAACGCTGCCTCCGGCCATCGGCCCGGTCGCCGACGTGCTCAAGTCCCATGACCTCGTGGTCGTGATCGGCTCCTCGGTCTTCGCCTACTACCCGTACATGCCGGGTCCGCTGCTCGGGCCTGACACGACGCTTGTCCAGATCACCGCCGATCCGAGCGAGGCGGCACGTGCCCCGATGGGAGACGCGATCGTCGGCGATGTCGGTCTCGCGCTGGAGCGCCTGGTGGAGCTCGCTCCCCTTGCCGAGCCGACGCAACGACCCGCACCGCAGCCGCGCCCGCGGCCCGGCGAGCCACCGGCGGCTGATCCTCCGGATCGCCTCAGCGGCTCGCAGGCGATCGCGGCACTGGCCGCTGCATGGCCGCAGGACGCAATCGCCGTGGTGGAGTCGCCGTCGGCCACGCTATCGCTGCGAAACCGCCTCCGACTCTCGCGCCCCGGCAGTTATTACACGGGCGCCAGTGGCGGCCTCGGCTTCGGCATCGCGGCCGCCGTCGGCGTCCAGCTCGCCCAACCCGACCGGCCCGTCGTGTGCGTCCTGGGCGAGGGGTCGGCCCAGTACGGGATCACCGCCCTGTGGAGCGCGGTCGCCTACAAGGTGCCGGTCACGTTCCTCGTGCTGCGCAACGACGAGTACGCGATCCTCAAGTGGTTTGCGCTGCTCGAGCGGGTCTCGGGCGCACCGGGACTCGATCTGCCCGCCCTCGACGTGGCCGGCGTGGCCCGCGCCTACGGCATGCAGGCACACGAGGTGACCGGCGCCGACGAGCTGACCGAGAGCATGCGCGAGGCGATCGCCGCCGGTGACGGCCCGCGGCTCGTGCAGGTGCCGGTGGCTCCCGGGATGTGGCTCGAGTGACGGTCGCCGAGCCGGCGACGTCGACGCGGCCGGCTGACGCGATCGTCGTCGGCGCCGGCCTGGCCGGTCTGGTCGCCACCTACGAGTTGGTCCAGGCGGGCCGGTCGGTGCTCGTGATCGATCAGGAGAATCGCAACAACCTCGGCGGCCAGGCGTTCTGGTCGCTGGGCGGGCTGTTCCTCGTCGACAGTCCCGAGCAGCGTCGGGTGGGGATCAAGGACTCCCATGAGCTGGCGCTGCAGGACTGGCTCGGCTCGGCCGGCTTTGACCGCGAGGCCGACGACCACTGGCCGCGCCGGTGGGCCGAGGCCTACGTGCGCTTCGCCGCGACCGAGAAGCGCGACTATCTGCGCGGACTCGGCTTGAGGGTCATGCCGTTCGTCGGCTGGGCCGAGCGCGGCGACGGGCGCGCGCTCGGTCATGGCAACTCGGTCCCGCGCTTTCACACGACCTGGGGCACCGGGCCGGAGGTGGTGCGGGTCTTCGCCGAGCCCGTCCTCGCCGCCGAGCGGCGCGACCTGGTCCAGTTTGCGTTTCGCCACCGAGTCGACGAGCTGATCGTCGAGGGTGACGCGGTCGTCGGGGTGCGCGGGGCGGTGCTGGAGCCGACCGACCTCGGGCGAGGGCTGGCGTCCTCACGCGCAGAGGTCGACGCGTTCGAGCATCGCGCCGCAGCGGTGATCGTCACCTCGGGTGGTATCGGCCACAACCATGAGATGGTCCGCCGCAACTGGCCCGAGGACCGTCTCGGACCAGCGCCTGCCTACATGATCCCCGGCGTGCCCGCCTACGTCGACGGGCGGATGCTCCAGATCAGCGAGGACGCCGGCGCCCACATCGTCAACCGCGACCGCATGTGGCACTACGTCGAGGGAATCCACAACTGGAACCCGATCTGGCCCGACCACGCGATCCGGATCATCCCCGGGCCCTCCTCGCTCTGGCTCGATGCCACCGGCAGGCGCCTGGCCCCACCGAACTTCCCCGGCTTCGACACCCTGCGCACGCTTCGCGAGATCCTCACCACGGGCCATGACTACTCGTGGTTCGTGCTCACCCAGTCGATCATCGAGAAGGAGTTCGCCCTTTCGGGCTCAGAGCAGAACCCCGACATCACCGGCAAGGATCTGAAGCTTCTCCTGCGCGAGCGGATCTCCGGCGGCGCCACCGGCCCGGTCGAGGCGTTCAAGCAGCACGGCTCGGACTTCGTCGTCTCCGGCGATCTGCGCGGTCTCGTCGACGGAATGAACGCGATCGCCCGCGGACCCCAGCTTCGGTACGACCAGATCGAGCGCGAGATCGTCGCGCGCGACCGCGAGATCGAGAACCGGTACTCGAAGGACATGCAGATCATGGCGATCAACAACGCGCGCTCCTACCGGCCCGACGGGCTCACCCGGATCGCCAGGCCCCACCGGCTGCTCGATCCCAAGCACGGCCCGCTGATCGCCGTGAGGCTCAACATCCTCACCCGCAAGACGCTCGGCGGGCTGGAGACGAACCTCGACTCGCAGGTGATGCGCAACGACGGGGTGGGTGGGACTCCGGTTCCCGGACTCTACGCGGCCGGCGAGGTCGCCGGGTTCGGCGGCGGCGGCGTGCACGGATACAACGCGCTCGAGGGCACCTTCCTCGGGGGCTGCATCTTCTCCGGCCGCGCCGCCGGATGGGCGATCGCCCGGCACCTCGGCGCGCCGGCGCGGGAGCGCGTGAGCCCGGCGTGACCGCTCGTCCCGCCCGCCCGCCGGTCGGCCTGTGTGACTCGTGCCGCCACCAGCAGGTCGTGCGCAACACGCGCGGGTCGGTGTTCTCGTTGTGCCGGCGATCCCGCGACGAGCCCGAGCGCTATCCCCGGTATCCGCGGGTGCCGGTGCTCCGATGTGGTGGCTACGAGCGGCGCGACGCGGTCACTGCGCCGGAACCGGCGCCAGGACCATGAGGCTCGAGCCGTCCTGGGCCTGCTGAAGCTGCTCGGAGAACAGCCCCCGGGCGGTCGCCTGGGCGACGAGGTCGGCCTCGGGCGCCTTGGCCATCTCGGCCACCGTCGGGGGCTCCTGCTCGGGCAGGATCAGGTCGAGCGGATGGTCGAGCAGCGGAGCCAACTCCTGACGCTGGAACAGGACGGCGATCGTGACCGGCTTGGTGGAGGAGGATGCGTCGCTGGTCGGCGGCTGCTTTGACAGCGTGTTCGTCGTCTGGGTGTGGCCCGGGGGCAGGACGGCGAGGACGTTGTCGGTGCCGCTCAGGTACTTGAACGTGTACAGCGCGAGCTCCAGCGCCTGGCGCCGGAGGAGCAGCAGCCGGTCCGACGAGGGCTTGCCGGTCGGAATCGAGCAGTTCTTGGCACCGATCCCGCACAGGTTGTAGGCGATCGTGTTTCCGCCCAGCAGCCGCACCTGACTCGATGAGAGGCTTGGACGGACCGCCACCTGCAGCCCGCTCTGCGCGCTGGCGGTCGTGCCGTTGGCCTGGGCCTGAGCAGCCGCCTGTTGGGCCGCCTGGCTCTCGAGACTGACGACGGTGATCACGTCCAGCTGGTTGGCCGCCGAGATCCGGTAGGTGGGGGCGAGGTAGTCGGCGATCTCGCGGGCTCCCTGGTTGCCGCTGTCCGTCGGCTTCCACAGCGACCACTGCTGCGCGGAGGTCGACGAGCTGTCGCGACCGTGGGATCCGATCGCGACCGCCGCCACCACCGCCGCGAGCGCCAGCCCGGAGAGAACCAGGATCGCCACCCGGAACCGCGGCGCGTGGGGGGAGCTCTCCCACTGGCGGCGGACCCGACGCGAGGGCCTGCGCTCGGCCCCCGCCGCGGCCGGAGCCGCCTCGTCGGAGGAGTGGGAGATCAGCGGCGCGTCGGTCATACCCTGGGCCACGTGGCCGGGTCCATCAGGTCGAGCGCCGGGCGCCGCAGGCTCACCGAATCAAGCAGCTCTCCCACCTCGTCGCCGTAGATCTCCTTGCGCTCCACGAGCGCGTCGGCGATCTTCTCCAGCCCCTCGCGGTTGGCGTCCATCAGCGCATAGGCGGTGATGTAGGCCTGGCCGAGGATCTGCGCGGCGGCGCGCTTCTTGTCGGGGCTGCCGAGGACCGCGCCCACCGGGTTGTCGCCGAACAGACCGGGGCTGCCGGCGCGGTTCATGATCGTCGAGCCGATGCGCTCGAGGCGCTTGAGCACCGCCTCGCGGTCGTCGTCGAGCTCGAGGCTGCCGGCGATGTGGACCGGGTCGGGGCCCATCGCCCACATCCCGACCATCGCGGCGGCGGTGGCCGTCGCCGACTGGACGTCGCCGCCCACACCCTGCGAGTTCTCTCCGTAGAAGACGTGCTCGGCGGCCATCGCCCCCAGCGTCATCACGAGCTGCCCCATGACGCGGCCGCGGAAGTGAGAGAAGCGCTCGTCCTTCTCCATGCTCTGGTAGTGGCCGAGCGAGCCACCGCGCTTGCGGATCGACAGGCGCGTGGAGAGTACGTCCTTCTCGAGGAAGATGTGACCGGCGGCGGCGTGGCCGGCCTCGTGGATGGCGACCGCGCGGGTCTCCTCCTGGATGTACTCGATGTTCTGCGCCGTGCCGGTCTCCACCGTGGTCATCGCCTCGACGATGTCCTCCCAGGCGAAGCGCCGCCGGCCCTCGGTGTGGGCGATCGTCAGGGCCATCGAGCAGCACTGCTCGATCATCGAGGGGGAGTAACCGTTGGTGATCCGCGCCAGCTCGTCGCGCCGGCGGTCGGTATCGAGATCCGGTTCGTGGTCGACCTTGCCGAGGTACAGCTGCAGGATGTCGAGCCGGTCGTCCTTCGTCGGCGTGCGGAACCAGATGTGGCGACCCATCCGCCCGGGACGGGTGAGCGCGGGATCGAGCACGTTGATCGGCACGTTGCACGCGCCGATGAAGTAGATCTGCTCTTGGCGCGGCTTGGGCGTGCGCAGGCGCAGGCGCAGCCTCCCGATCCTGCGCGGGATGAAGAACATCGCGTCCATGAACGTGTTGATGCGGTTGGTGAGCACCTTGCGCATCAGCGGCGGCTCGTCGATGCCGTCCATCACGATCAGCAGCTGGTTGAGCGCCATGCCGCCGCCCATGCCGCCGCCCATTCCGAAGCCGGGGTACAGGCGCTGGATCCGCTCGGTAGCGCGTGCCATGAACGTCCCGTAGCCCGGGTTCGGTGACTCCGCGCGCTGGGCGAAGAGCTTCTCACGCCACGCGCGCGTCTCGAGGATCAGGTCACCCGAGGAGGTCAGGGCCCCGCTGGGGCCGTAGAAGCAGAAGTCGTGGATCGACGTCGGCTCGTTGCCGACCGGGTCGGCGGGTGGGAGGGACCCCATCATGCCGCCCTGAAGCGCCTGGCGGCGCATGCCCACGGCGTCGATCTCGTCGATGAACACGATGCACTGACCGCCCCACTTGGACGCCAGCTTGCGGGCCTTGCGAGCCAGGAACTGGACCGTGATCGCGTCCATCCCGATGAACATGCCGGCGAAGCCCGAGCCGGGAATCGTCACGAACGGGCAATTGAAGTTGGTGGCGATCGCCTTGGAGATCATCGTCTTGCCGGTGCCGGGCGCGCCCAGGAACAGCAGGCCGCGCTCGCGCTTGCCGCCGGCCTTCTCGAACTCCTCGCCGGACTGCCACAGCGTGATGACGCGCGTGATCTCCTCCTTGGCCTCGGCCTGGCCGCGGACGTCGTCGATCTTGACCCCCCAGCTGGCATCGCCGGGCTCATAGCCGCGGATCTGCCGGACGGCGAAGAATAAGAACGGGCCGAAGAAGATCGCGAAGTTGATGAAGAACAGCAGCGGCAGCTGGATGAACACCAGTCCCAGCTGCGGAAGCTGACTCGGCGGGAAGATCTGACGCAATCCGGAGACCGGGTTCAAGAATGGCGCGCTGACGCCACCGAGCGCGAACAGCGCCTGGCAGATGCCCAGCACCGCGGCCGCGATCAGCAGGTACGCGGGCAGCCGCCGGAACTTGCCCCGCCAGAACCAGTAGCGCCGCCGGGCGACGATGTCGTCCTCCTTGAGGCTCTGGTCGGCGCCGTAGAGACTGGGGGACGGGATCAGCCTGCGGGTGATCACCTCGACCAGGCCGCGGAACACGATCACCGCGACGGCGGTCACGATCAGCGCCGCCAGCACCCCGAAGTGCTCGGTGTCCAAGAGGATGAAAAAAAACGCCGGAGCAGTCAGCAGCGCGACGAACGTGGCCGCGCGCGTGAGCCGCTTCCACTCCTGAGCGAGTGCGGATGCGTGCTGGTTGATCGGTCCCGCCATACGCGGATTCTCTTCTGCGTACGCCATTGCTTGCGCAGGAGGGTACAGGTCCACGCTCGCCGGGTCGAAGGCCTGCCGCGGGGATCTCGCGGGTCTCCATTGGGTGACGTCGGCCGCCTCGTGTGCGCTCAGCGCACGAGTGTTCGAAACCCATCTACCCGGGTATGGCTGTGTCAATCCGAGTCACCCGGAGCGAGGAGCGAGACATGGACAACGGTTCGCACAATGGCAGTGCTGACGGCCGATCCCTGAGCACCGGCACACTGGTTGCGGCGCTGCTGGCGGTATGCGTCGGACAGGTGGCGCTCGCCATCCCGGCCGTCCTCAACGGTCTGTTCCAGATGGATCTGGGGACGACCTCGTCCCAGCTCACGTGGATCTCGGACGCCTTCCTCGTCCCGGTGACACTGTTCGAGCTGACCTTCGGCGTGCTCGGCGACCTGTTCGGCCGCAAACGGCTGCTGCTGATCGGGGCGGCGCTGATCGTCGTCGGCGAACTGGTGGGGGCGCTCTCGCCGGGCGCCGGCGCATCGACGGCCACCCGATCGCTCGTGCTGTGGATCGGCCAGGCGCTGTGCGGCATCGGTGGCGCCGCGCTGTTCCCCTCGACGCTGGCAATGATCGCCGCCGGCACGCGCACCCCACGCGAGCGCGGACGGGCGATCGGGCTGTGGGCCGCCGCGCTGTCGGCCGGCAACGTCATCTCGCCGGTGGCCGGCGGACTCGTCGTCAAGCTGAAGTTCGGCTCCGACCCCAACGCCAGCTGGCGCTGGGCGTTCATCCTCGTCGCCGTCCTGGGAGCAATCAGCTTCGCGGTCTCACTGCTGTGTGCCCGGGATTCCAAGTCTCCTCAGGGGCGCTCCCTGGACTGGCCCGGTCAGTTCACAATCGCGATCTCGCTGTTCGGACTGCTGTTCGCGATCATCCAGGCGCCGACGGCCGGCTGGGGAAGCGCCCAGGTCCTGATCGGCTTCGTGGTCGCGGCGGTGTTCTTCGCGCTGTTCATCGCGGCCGAGCGGCGCGCGCCGGCGCCGCTGTTGCGCCTGGACCTGTTCGCCAACCGGTCGTTCGCGGTCGTCGCGTTCGTGACCGTCACGGGGATGTTCGCGATGCTGGGCACCGCCTACGCGACGAGCGTGCGATTGTCCTCGATCCAGGGATTCACGCCGCTGAAGACGTCGATCGCGTTCCTGCTGCTCAATGGCCTCACCGTCGCGCAGGTTCCGCTGACGATTCGCCTCTTGCCTCGTGTCAACCCGCGCTGGATGCTGGCCACCGGGTTCGCGCTCATCGGCGTGGGCGACTTCTGGCTGTCGTCGCAGACGGCGACCAACTTCTCACTGTGGCCGGTCGTTCCCGGGCTGGCGCTCGTCGGCTTCGGCTTCGCGCTGGCGATCTCGTCGGTCACCGCGGCCGCCGTCAACGCGGTGCCGGAAGGGCTGGAGGGCATGGCCAGCGGCGCCACCAACACGCTGCGCGACCTCGGCTTCACGCTGGGTCCGGCGGTCGTCGGCGCGATCGCGCTCGGTCGTGCCGCCAGCAACATCAACGCGCGCGTGGCCAGTTCTCCGAAGCTCCATCAGGCGCTGCAGATCTTCTATGGATCGCCCGCGCACGCCCCGGCCGCTCAGCGAGAGAAGGTGACGGCCGCCGTGGCAGCGGTGAAGTCGGGCCCGTTGGGCCAGAACGGCGTCCCGGCGACCGTGCCCGGTCCAGGCGGCCACCCGATGCCGTTCAACCCGCTGCACACGATCGCCTTCCACGCGCTCGACCACGCGTTCAACATCGGCTACTTCGTGTGCGGCGCGGCGGCCGCCGTCTCGTTCGTCCTCGCCGCGGTGGCGCTCGGCGGGCGCCGCGGGTCCGCGGAGCCGGATGCGTCCGAGCGCAGCGACGCGCGGGAGCCCACGCCGAGCCTCTCCTGAGGGCGAGGTGGTTGATCCTGGATCGTACGTGTCCAGGATGGACCACTCAGGGGCGCCAGAGCTCGGTCAGGGTGCCTCCCACGGGATCGGTGTCGGGAAGCCGCACGGCGGCGATGTTGGCCACGACCTCGTCGTACTCGCCGGGGTCACCGTGCTGAAGATGCCGTTGCGCCAGGCGCCCCGCCACCCGTGCTCGGCGAATGTCGACTCCGCCCGCGCCGCATCGCGGGCCGCCTCGAGGTCGTGATAGATGAGGACCGGCAGCCGGGAGTTTCGGGATCCCGCCGTCGGGTTCGAGCTGGAGCGCCTCGGGCTGGAGGGAGCTCACGTGTCGATCGCGGGTGAGCTGGCGCTCCGCGCGGGCGCCGGCGGGGTCGCCGGGCCGGGAACGAGGCGGACGCTGAGCGCGAGGAGCACGACGACGGGGATCAGGAACAGCCCGATGGTGGCGATCCCCAGAGCGGCTTCGACCGTCACCACGGCGACGGCCGCCCACGCCGCCGGCCCGCTCCAGGCCGGCTGGCGGTGGTGGCGGTGCCACAGCGCCGCGCCCGCGCCCAGGCACGCCACGAGCGGGATCGCCACCAGGACGAGGGAACCGAGGCCGTTGACCTGGACGAAGGTCCTCGTGGTCAGCGTGACGCCGGCGTCACTCGAGACCGTCTGTCCCCGGTAGGAGCCGAGCAGCAGTGCGGCGAGCGCCAGTCCGACGGACCACACGAGCGCGGCGACCGTGAGGCGGATCGCCAGCTGCCAGCGTCGGCCGATTACGAGCTCGCTCATCGACGGAGATCTTATGCGCCGATGTGCACGGTTTCGAGTTCACGCGCAGATGGGTACGCCGGCCTTGCAAACCGCGCAACAGGAGGCGCCCCATGCCGTATCGCCGTACCGGCTTCTTGGCTTCGGCCATCATCACCGCGGTGGCAGCGCTCGGGGCTGCCACCCCGGTCGCGATGGCCGCCGCTCCCGCCAAGGTCAAGCTCCAGCATTCGAGCTCGCCCGCGGCCAGCCGCACCCCATCGGTCGGAGACGTGCCCGACGGCACGTCGATTCCGTTCTCGGTGAACCTCGCACTGTCCGATCCGCAAGGCGCGCAGTCCTTCGCCAAAGCGGTGTCGACCCCCGGCAACCCGTCGTATGGCAAGTACCTCACAGCGGCCCAGTGGGAGGCCCGCTATGCGCCCTCGGCGCAGAGCGTGCAGCAGGTGACGCAGTACCTCAAGAGCAACGGCTTCACCGTCGGCCAGGTGCCCGCCGACCGGCTGTTCGTCCCGGCGACCGGGACCGCGGCCCAGATCGAGAAGGCGTTCGCGACGTCGCTCGCCTATCACCAGGTCCAGGGGACGAAGCTCCGCCTGGCCAGTCAGAACCTCACCGTGCCCGCCGCACTCGCCGGCGTGATCTCCGGGGTGAGCGGCGTCAACCAGACGCAGATGCATCCGAACGACACGACCGGCGCCCCGGCGACCCGGCAGCCGGCCGCCACCAACGGCCAGAACATCCCGCAGCCCCCCGGCTTCCGCGTGGCCCCGCCGTGCGGCCAGTATTACAACCAGCAGCTCGATACCCAGCTTCCGGCCTACGGGCAGGGCTATCCCGCCAACCCGCCGTGGGCGGTGTGCGGGTACGTGCCCGCGCAGTTCCGGCTGGCCTACGGGTTGACGACGCCGGACAGCGGCACCGGAGTCACGGTGGCGGTCGTCGACGCCTACACGTCGCCGACGCTGTTCTCCGACGCCCACCGCTACGCCAAGGACAACGACCCGGGCAACCCGCTGAAGGCAGGCCAGTTCTCCGAACTGCCCGCCAAGTCCTACAACGACGCCGGCCCCAACGCGTGCGATGCGCCCGGGTGGTTCGGCGAGGAGACGCTCGACGTGGAGGCCGTGCACGCCACCGCTCCGGGGGCGAACATCCTCGTCGCGGGCGCCAAGAACTGCGAGGACGGACTGATCACCGCGCTGAACAAGGTGATTCAGGGGCACCTCGCCGACGTTGTCACCAACTCCTATGGTGACGACGCCGGTGACGTGCTGGACAGCGCCGGCGAGCGCGCGGTCTATGACGAGATGCTGCAGATGGCGGCCGGCACCGGCATCAGCGTGCTGTTCTCCAGCGGCGACGACGGCGACGAGTTCACCACGGTGGGCACTGTCGCTGCCGACTACCCCGCGTCCAGCCCGTACGCGACGGCCGTTGGCGGCACGACGCTGGCGATCGGGAGCGACGGCTCGCGCTCCGCCGAGTACGGGTGGTCGACCGCTCGCAGCTTCCTCTGCAACGCGGCCTACGTGGCCGCCGGTGGCTGCACGGCCAGCCAGGAGAACACCTGGCTGCCGATCGACCTGTCGCTCGACGGAGGCTCCGGCGGCGGCACGAGCTCGGTCTACCCGCAGCCGTCATACCAGGCCGGGGTGGTCCCGAACTCCCTCTCGGAGGCCAACTCCTCGTCCCCGATGCGGGTCGAGCCCGACATCTCGATGGAGGCCGATCCCGCCACCGGAATCCTGGTCGGGGAGACGCAGACGTTCCCGGACGGCGTCTACTACGACACCTACCGGATCGGCGGAACGAGCGTGTCCTCGCCGCTGATGGCGGGCGAGATCGCGCGGGCCGACCAGACGGCCGGCAAGCCGCTCGGCTTCCTCAACCCGTCGATGTACTCGCTCTCAGGCGACGCGAGCGCGATCTACGATGTGTCGCCGGCCGGCAAGGTCGACCAGTCGCGGTCGGACTTCGCCAACTCGCTGGACACGACCGACGGCCTGTTCTACACCAACCGGATCGTCGATTACGAGGGCCCCGAGCACTACTGCTCAGACCCGACGGACCCCACCACGTGCTCGGCTCCCCAGCCGGTGGCACTGCACGTGACCCACGGCTACGACAACATGACCGGAATCGGTGCGCCGAACTCCGGCTTCGTCGGATCCCTGGTGGCGGCCGCCAAGTAGGCCGGACGCCCGAGGCCGAAGCGGGGCGCACGCCGCGGCGTGCGCCCCGCACCGCCTCGTACGACCTTCAGAGATTGACCGCCACGTACTTGGTATCGAGGTACTCCTCGATCCCCTCGTAACCGCCCTCGCGGCCGAAGCCGGACTGCTTGACGCCGCCGAAGGGGGCCTGGGCGTTGGACACCATGCCCTGGTTGAGACCGATCATGCCGGTCTCGAGGCGCTCGCAGACGCGCAGGGCACGCTTGAGATCCCGGGTGAAGACGTAGGCGACGAGGCCGTACTGAGTGTTGTTGGCGGCCGCGACCGCCTCGTCCTCGTCGGCGAAACCCTTGACCGGAGCGACCGGTCCGAAGATCTCCTCCTGGAGGAGCTCGGCGTCGTCGGGGATCTCCGTGAGCACCGTCGGGTTGTAGAAGTAGCCGGCACCCTCGCGCGCCTGGCCACCGACGACCGCATGGGCGCCGCGGCCGATCGCGTCCTGCACGAGATCGGAGACCTTCGTGCGCTGTTTGTCGTCGATCAGCGGGCCGACGTCGACGTCGTCTTCGACGCCGCGACCGAGCTTGAGCGCGTGCATCTTCTCGGCCAGCTTGGAGGCGAACTCGTCGATGACCGACCCCGCGACGTGGAAGCGGTTGGCGGAGGTGCACGCCTCGCCGATGTTGCGCATCTTGGCGATCATCGCCCCCTCGACGGCGGCGTCGACATCGGCATCGTCGAAGACGAGGAACGGAGCGTTGCCGCCAAGTTCCATCGACAGGCGCAACAGCGTCTCCGAGGCCTGGGACATCAGCTTGCGCCCGACCTCGGTCGAGCCCGTGAACGACATCTTGCGCAACCGCGGATCGGCGATCAGCGGCGCGGCCGTCTCACCTGACGAGGACGCGGTGATCAGGTTGAGCACCCCGCCCGGGAGCCCGGCCTCCTCGAGGATGCTGGCCAGCATCAGCATCGACAGGGGCGTCTGCTGGGCCGGCTTGACGACCATCGTGCAGCCGGCGGCGACCGCCGGGCCGATCTTGCGCGTGCCCATCGCCAGCGGAAAGTTCCACGGGGTGATCATCAGACACGGCCCGACCGGCTGCTTCATCGTCAGCACCCGGCCGGCGCCATTTGCCGCCACGGCATACCGGCCGTCGATCCGCACCGCCTCCTCGGAGAACCAGCGAAAGAACTCCGCGGCGTACGCGATCTCGGCCAGCGACTCCTTGACCGTCTTGCCCATCTCCAGCGTCATCAGCGTCGCCAGGTCCTGCTTGCGCTCGGTGATCAGCTCAAAGGCGCGGCGCAGGATCTCGCCCCGGTCGCGCGGAGCCATCGCGGCGAAGTCAGGGCCGGCGTCGACGGCCGCGTCGAGCGCGGCCTTGGCATCCTCGACGGAGGCGTCGGCGACCTCGCAGAGGACTTCGGCGGTGGAGGGATCCTCCACCGCGAGCGTGCCCTTGGCGCCGTCACGCCACTGCCCGCCGATGTACAGCTGCTTGGGGGCCTGTTCGACGAGTTGCTGCTCTTGGGAGGCGGTGATTGTGCTCATGGTCTGAACCTACTACGCGCCGAGCATTGAGCTCAGCGGCGCGGGGCGGCCGAGGTGATACCCCTGGGCGTAATGCGTGCCGAGCTGCGCGAGCAGGGCGAGGGTCTCGCTGTCCTCGACTCCCTCGGCGATCGCTCGCAGCCCGAACTGCCCGGCGATCGAGACGACGCTCTGCACGATCCGGCGGTCGTCCTCCGAGGCGGTGATGTTCAGCACGAACGATCGATCGATCTTGAGGTGGCGCAGTGGCAGCCGGCGCAGGTAGGTGAACGAGCCATAGCCGGTGCCGAAGTCGTCGAGGGCGAGCCCGCAGCCCAGCCGGGTCAGCTCGCCGGCGAACTCGCTCGCCGCGTCAAGCGACTCGGTGGTTGCCGTCTCGGTGATCTCGAACACGAGGGACCGGGCGCTGTCGCGATCAGCGCGCAGGATGTCGAGGATCTCCTGGCGCGCGGCGGAATCGCTGAGCGTAACCGCCGAGAGGTTGACCGACGGCGCGAAGGATGGCGCCAGGGCCAGCGCCTGTCTCACCATCCACGCGTCGATCGTCTGAACCAACCCGTAGCGCTCGGCGGCGGGCAGGATCGCGGCCGGCCCGAGGACGGTCGCCGGGTCCTCCGCCGCTCGCATCCGTAGAAGCAGCTCGGCGCCCACCCGATGACCGCCGGCGATGGCGACGATCGGCTGGGCGTAGACGAGCATGCGGTCCTCACGCAGCGCCGACTCGATCCGCGCCACCCAGTCCAAGCGCTCTCGCCGCTCGCTCTCGAGCTCCCGCCGCTCGGTCACATCGGTTCCGATCGTGCACGTCTCGATCACGCGGCCGGATTCGTCG